>NZ_JARAMM010000016.1:0-105788 GCF_028807335.1 Sulfitobacter sp. PR48
CCTGTGGATATATTGCAATTAAGGGTACAGAATCTGCCGAAAACGCTTCCAATCCGCAGAATCTGATTAATTAGGGTACAGTGACAGTCGCGTTGGGACTGTCGGCGAGACCGCTCTCCACCAACGTTTTGTGCCTACCCAGAAACTCGATCCAGCCGGCGTATTCGCCGTCGAGCTCGCTCAGACTGGCGCGAAGATAGTCGATGTAGTGGAGGCCTGACTCGTCCTGGCGCAGGAGGTTGTTCAGGTGACGCTCTTCATCCTCATAGGAATGTCCTTCCCGCCAAAGCGTTTGGTCCTGTCGGTGGCGTTCGATGACATCTTCATGGATCGCAATGCGCGGGAAGATGACCTCGCCTTCTTCCATGAAATAAGCCTGAACGAGGGCAGGCCCAAACACCGGACCACTGAAGTCGATGCCGAGATGCATAGGGCCGATGGTCATCGCGCCGCGCACCATTATGCCGTTCGCCACGCATTCGATCTGGATGTGCAGCAGATCGATGAGTTCCCAGACCAAAGGGCCAGCCTGGTACTGAGTTTCAATGGTTCTGGTTCTTACGATCGCGTCAGACACGATCTCTGCATGGACTTCGCTGATCATCCGCATCTCGTCGGAGCGGGTGGGCGGCGTGGCATCCCCTTCGGACACCCTGCGAAACATCGAAAGCAAGTGCCTGATCTCTGCACCGCTTCGCGTGTGCAGGAGGTTCCTGAAACCGAGGACATCAAAAAAGGTCACAAGGCATTCTTCGTAGTCGGGGTCGTTCTCGAAATCAGTCATCTCTGGTCCATCTTCAGCCGAGGAGCTTCTCCAACTCTTCCCCTTGGGCGGCATGCTTCTTGGGGTTTTCTGCTTTCAGCTTGTTCACGTTGATGAGCTTCCATCGGACCGCTGGAAGCTCGGCCGCTTGAGGGCGGTCGATCGCGTCGAAGTCTGGATCGCCGTCATGCAGGGTTCTCAGAAACCTCTTCGCGCCCTCATCCAAGCGGGATTGGATATCACCGATCAGGCGGTCGCGCGTTGAGACCAATTCCGTTAGGTCGACTGCTTCCTTCGTCATGCCCTCGAATTCCCGCGCGTAGGGCTGATCTAGATCGATCAGGTTTGGATTCAGCAGTTCGTGCGGCGGGCGTGGTGAACTCGCGAGGTAGATCAGAAACGTGCGGAACAACTCGTCGGTAAACCCTTCGTTCTCGTAGAGCAGTTTAACGTCGTAGAGGTCTCGCGGGTGCTGGCGATCTAGGGCCGCATGTAGCTTGCCGCCGAACAAATCCTCGAAGGAGACGATGTTCATCGTCGCATATCCGAACGCCTCCTCGACGGCTTCGGAGACTTCGCGTTGTTCCGGATCATGCACGACGCCCCGGGTAACGGGGGAGGTTTCGATTTTGATTTCGGCTGTGCCGAGGCGGGCGAGCGCACGCGTGGCGCCGCCGCCACCGCCGGCAATTCGCTGCGCTTTGGCGCCGGCGATGCCGCCTTCGATGGCGGCGGTAATCCGGTCCATCGCGTCGTTGATCTCGACGAGGCTGTCGGCGCGGTCCTTGACAGGCAGATAGGTCAGATCGATATCGACCGAGAGGCGCGGAAGGTCGCGATAGAAGAGGTTGATGGCCGTCCCGCCCTTGAGCGCAAATATCTCCTCCTTCGCCACATATGGAAGTACCCGTACGAGCAGGGCCACTTGGGCGGCATAGTCTTCACGCGCCATCACCACGTTCCTTTCTTACAAACTCTTCGGGCACCATGATCCTGTAGCGTGGATGTATCTTGCCGCCTTTGACCAATGCGCGATCCCCGCTGCCGAGGTCGAAGTCTTCCGGATCGAGACGCTTGCGCCAGGCATGGTCGTGGCGGTCGGCGAACACGAAGAACAGGCGTTTGACCTTGATCTTCTTGCAACTTCTGAGCAGTGCCGAGAGGGTTCTTGGGCGCAACGTCGTCAGGCTTTCGAACACCATGTCGAGGTTGTGAAAGCTCTCCTGATCCGGCAACTCGTCAAGCGCTTCGAGGATGGCGCGTTCCGGCGAGGACATCACCAGTTTCCAGTCCCATGGCAGGGACGATGCTGTCTCGTTGAGATTATTTCGCGCGTCATTGACACCCAACTCTGGATCGGAGAACAGCGATACGCTGCGTGTGCGGAGTTCGGTGTTGAGCGGCAGTTTTTCGAGCCAGTTGGGGATTTTTGAGCCGTAGAGCCAGACTGTGCTCTTGTCGCCGAGTGAGAGGTAGTGCGCATAGCCTTGCAGGCCCAATGCCGTCGCCCCCCCGATATGGACAGGGTAGTGCATGATGTGCTGGAGCGAGAGCAGGCTGGTCTTCCAGTCGAGCGTATTCGTGGTGGCGCTGCTTGGTGCGGGACGGCGGAACACTCCGCGTCCTAGGCGTTCTAGCCAGCCGCGTTGCACATAGCCGTAGGACGAACGCCGACCTATCCCGTGGTGCTCCAGCCAGGCGGAGTCCACGAGGAACCCCGTGGGGACAGCCTCAAGAAGACTCTTTAGTTTTTCGTGTTCTTGTCCACTCATGGGCGACATAATGATGTATTTTTAAAGATGCCGCCACTTGTTTCTGTGATAACCTGTGAGATAGTCCGTCAAGGATCGACAAATTCTGGAATTTTCAAAGAGACTGGTGGTTGTCAGCTCTGAAGCTCACCAGCAAAGCAGGGCGTGGATGCCCTCGGAGGGCTGAGAAGACATCCGGCCATTCGGATCGAACAGTCGAAGCTATGTGCCCCTGTCGAAGCCGCTGCGCCAAACCAGAGTCAGGTTTCACTTTCGATTGTGGCGTTCTTTTGCCCATACAAACATCGCACCGACGGCAGCATTGGCTTGCTGCACGCTGAACACTTCCGGTTCGAACGCGCCCGCCCATTGCTTTGTATCGCGATGTTCCGGGTGGTGTTTGTCGGTCAGCGCGTCGAGAAACTCTTCGTAAGAGTAGGGTCCTCCACAGTCCTCTGGCGGGCAGGCTCGCTCTCCGTCAACACAGGCGGGAAAGTCCAGATCTGGTCTTCCGGTTGGTTTGCTAAACTTCTCAACGGTGACGAGATGCCGCCAGCCATCGCCGAAATCATAAGTGTATGTGAACTGACTGCCTTTCTTGACCAGCTTTCCAAGAGTAAACCTCTTCTCGTCCTTCCGCCCATCGGTAGGGTCCCAGCTGTCGTCACTTTCGTCGCGGGCCTCGAACCTGTCTTCGCCAATCTCGAACTCATGCAAATGATAGTCTTGCCAAGGCATAGCGCCCTGGAGAACGGAATGCAGGATGTCCAAGCTGATGTCATTCGGCACGACGATACGGCGCCAGATGGGTGGTTTGATGCCAACCAGTTCGATTTTCAGCTCAATCAAAGTGTGTTCCGCCTGTCTCAATGGCCCTGCCGTTGAAGTAACTTTTGATTCTTAAGTTGAAGCATTCAAGGGGAACATTGGCCCCTCCCGCCCTTTGGCCAGGACCGCGCCCTACTCGGTCGGCTGCGCGCAGCCGCCCTCCCCGAGCTGAAACGCCGCCTCTCCCTGCGACGTGCCGCTGGCCCGGCCGTCTCCTCCGGAGCCAGCCCGACCAGCCGTCGCATGGTCGTGGCAACGCTTCATCTCGGCCGTTCCGGTTACGGTCACTGGGGCAGGGGTGTGCCCGCAACGGTGCGAACAGATGTATGTGGCCATCGGCCCAATCAAGCATAAAGCATGGGAAGTGCTTCAACCATGACGTTAGTCGTTGCAAAGATGGCTGTGCAAAATAGTGTGGTTCGGAGAGGGTTCCGATAATGTCTTCAATAATCAAGTTTTTCCGAATTACATTCTTTCTCGTCCTGTATTTTTTCTTATGTATGGTCGTGGTGACCACAATGCTTCAGGGTTGGCCGATTGGCGGCCAGATGTTGTTTGCATTTGGTGTTCCCGTCATTCTGGTCTGGTGGCAAGAAAAACGGAGATCGCGGAAAGTCGCTGCAAAGGCGCAAGCTGAGGGGAGTTCCGAAAATCTACCCCCCCGACCTGAGCCGGTGCCGCGCCCAAGTGCCTACGACAAGCGTATCGAGCGTGAGCGCGAACGAACTCGCGAAGCCATTGCGTCCAAAGCGCCGGCTGCCGTTCAAGCCTATTCCCCACCAAAGCAGGACTACGGTGAAATCGTTCGGGTTGGAAAGTCTGCGGCGCCGGCACTTGCAGCGGTCGCTGAACGAAACCAGCCCTCACGAGTGGCATCGAGCGCATCGACCCGATCAACGAAAAGCGGGTGGGTCCCGTCTAATGAAACAGCTAGCGTCGCCGGCCGCAACATCGGCGGGATGGTCTATGTCGGCACGCCTCCCTTGCTGAACACCAACGGGTATCGTGACAAGTGCCGAGCCTATATCGATCCGTCTCTGTCTGTCGCGCGCTCTGGAGCCGACAAAGCTGGTGAAGGTATGCCCTACTGGCCCGGATACGCGGATATCTCACCTCAGTGCCGGGCGACCTACCTCGACTGGTTGGCCAACGGGCGCAACGACGCTTCCTACAACCCCGGATACATGTTCCTGTACTTCTACGGGCTGGAGCGTCGCTTCTTCGTCGATCAGTCCAACGAAGATGCCAAGGATATCGTCCAGGAAGTTCGGCGGCTGCAGTCACTTTACCCTGACAACCACTCTGTCAGGCGTTATTTGGGGGAGTTCCTCGACATTGCGATGCTTGCCGAAACCGACCTCGACGCCATCGAGCCGATGTTCGAGAAGCAGGGCTGGGAACTTCCGTTCTCACTCAAATACGCAATCGGAGCTCGGATCGACAAAGGCGAGAACCTGACGGCTGACTGGTTGCTGAGTTGGTTCATCTGCCATCCGGAAACAAATCTGAGAACTCCCGCGACGCGGTGCCGTGACGAGTTCGTCGCTCTTTTCCGTATGCGGTTTGATCGGCGTTTTCCTGATGGGCTCAAAGTGACAAAACCCCGGAAATCACTCACGGCATCCTATCGCGCCGCCTCCAGCGAGTTTCAGGGGTCAGTCAATCCGACCGTGGATGGCAAACCCGTGCCCGACATCTCCGGCTTGCGCAAGCCGGTCGAGATTGCGCAAGAGCTGGCTGACGAGGTGATGAACGACCTCGACAAGCTCAGTCGCTTCCTGGGCCGAAACCCTGACGGCCGCGGAAGTGTGGAAGCGCATGCCTTGCTACCCTCTGAACTTTGGGATGCTTTCCCATCAGAGGAAATGGACCGCTTGAAATCTTGGGCAAGCGATATCGTCGATCGCGGGGGATTGGTGCCGCTTGAGGAGGTGATCGGACGACTGGAGGGAGAAACGAACGAGAAGATCGGAAAACGGCAAATGACAGGAGCCGCCGACGCGCTCGCGCGCCTCGGTTTCGGTCTGGCGCCCGACCCTCGGTTTGCGCTCCGGTCGCCCAAGACGGAGGAGCCTGTTGTGCTGTTTCGTCTGGGCGAACCCATCGAAAGACTGGAGGACGTTTCCGACAGCTATCGAAGCGCCTTGATCGAATTGGCACTTGGGTCGTTAGTCGCCCATGCTGATGGTCGCATCGCGGAGCCTGAACGCAGGGCGTTGGAAGATCAGGTTTCTGCCACGGCCCTCAGCGATCAGGAACGCCGCAGGCTGCGTGCAAACCTTGAATGGTTCCTGGCCGTGCCACCGGACATGACGCTTCTGCGGCGCAAACTGAAGGAGGTGGGCCAAGACAGCCAAGCCGCTATGCGGGCAGCGCTGGTCGGTGCAGCACATGCCGATGGCATTATTCACTCCGACGAAGTCGCAAGCATCGAGAAAATCTACAAGGCTTTGGGACTTGATCCTGCGCTTGCCTACACCGACCTGCATGCTGGCGAAGTTGCGGATGGTCCACGCACTGTTCGCGCGTCGCAACCGGGTCGCCCGGGCGAAGCGATACCCGCGCTCGAAAAAGCCAGCGGACCGAAACTCGACGCTTCACGGATCGCAGCAATTCGTTCGGACACAGAGCGCGTGTCGTCCGTCCTCGGTCAGATTTTCGATGTCAAAGAGGAAGAAAGTGGTGCCTCCGCGCCTGCCAGCCAAAGCCAGCTGGTAGGGCTTGACCCGAAACACGGCGCCCTTGTCCTCGAACTGGTCACTCGAGAGCATTGGTCTGAAACCGAGTTCGAGACGATCTGCGCCTCGCATGGGTTGATGGCATCCGGGGCTTTGGAAGTCGTGAATGAATGGGCTTTTGAGACCTACAACGAAGCACTGCTCGACGAGTATGATGGATATGACGTGTCTCTGGAAATTGCGGAGGCGGTAAAAGAAAAGATGAGTGCGGAGGGCAGGGATGTCTAAGTTGAAACCACGTGAACGCGATGCAATCGTACAGGCGCTTCGGGCCGGGGTCGTGCCCAAACTCGGTTTGCGCCATATTCAGGTTGGCCGCGTCCGAGAGATTGAAGAGCTCGTCAAGGACATGGACCGGATATCCGATGGCGGATCGGCGATCCGGTTCATCATCGGGGAGTACGGATCGGGCAAGACGTTCTTCATGAACCTGATCCGCCTCGTGGCTCTGGAGAAAGGCCTGGTCGTGATGTTCGCGGATTTAGCGCCAGATCGGCGCATTCACGCGACCGGCGGACAAGCTCGCGGGCTGTATGCCGAGATGGCCCGAAACCTCTCGACGCGGACCAAGCCCGATGGCGGGGCATTGGCCAGCGTGGTGGAGCGATTTGTCAGCCAGGCTCACCGAGATGCTGAAGAACGGGATTTGCCCACGGGGACCGTCATTCGTGAACGCCTTGGCCACTTTGAAGAACTTACCGGAGGGTTTGAGTTCGCCGAAGTCATCCGTCGATATTGGGAAGGCCATGAGACCGGCGACGACGAGTTGAAATCCGCAGCCCTGAGATGGCTGCGCGGCGAGTTCGCGACACGCACCGACGCGCGCAAAGCACTTGGTGTGCGAACGATCATCGACGACGCCAGTGTCTATGACCATCTGAAGCTGATGTCGGCATTCGTGTGCGAGGCCGGGTATAAAGGATTGCTGGTCGGCCTCGACGAGATGGTGAACCTCTACAAGCTCACTTCGTCGCAGGCCCGCAATGCAAACTACGAACAGATCCTCCGGATCCTGAACGATGTGCTGCAGGGTAGCGCCGAGAACCTCGGATTCCTTATGGGTGGAACCCCGGAGTTTCTGATGAACACCCGTCGAGGGCTCTATAGCTACGAAGCCCTTCAATCGCGTTTGGCCGAGAACACCTTCGCGCGGGACGGATTGGTCGACCTTTCAGGACCGGTTGTCCGGCTGGCCAGCCTGACCCCTGAAGATCTCTTCGTTCTTCTGGCCAATGTGCGGCGGATCATGCAGGACGATGCCGGTGCTCTGCCGGACGACGCGCTCGAGGCCTTCATGGCGCATTGTTCGGACCGGATCGGTGAAGCTTACTTCCGCACCCCGCGCAATACGGTGACGGCATTCGTGAACCTGCTTTCCGTGCTTGAGCAAAACCCCGGTGTCGAGTGGAGCGATCTGATCGAAAAGATCGAGGTCTCCGAAGACCTCGGCGAAGACATGAACGAGGTAGACGAGTCGACTGGTGCCCAAGACCCCGGTGACGATGATCTGATCAGCTTCAAGCTCTGACGCCGATGAGCAGTGCGTTCGACAAACTGGCGAGGCCTGTGCAGAAATGGATACGCCAGAAAGGTTGGCGCGAACTTCGCGACATCCAGGCGCGATCCATCCGGACGATCTGCGAATCCAATGCCGATTTAATCGTTGCAGCTTCTACGGCGGGCGGAAAGACCGAGGCGGCGTTCCTGCCGTTGATTTCACAGGTGCTTGACGAGCCGTCGGGCGGCACCGGCTTCGACCTGCTCTACATCGGTCCGCTGAAAGCCCTGATCACGGACCAGGCCATGCGGCTGGAGGGCATCTGCCAGGAAGCAGAGCTTCCGGTTGTTCCCTGGCACGGAGATGTCTCGCAATCCATCAAGACGCGCGCGTTGATATCTCCAAAAGGGATCCTTCTGATAACCCCAGAGTCCCTTGAGGCGCTTTTCATTCGTCGCGGTTTGGAAATTGCCCGCCTGTTTGGGGCGACACGGGCGGTCGTGATCGACGAGCTGCACACAGTTCTGGACAGCGAACGCGGTGTCCAGCTTCGTTCACTGCTCACACGGCTCGAGCTCGCGATAAAGCGCCCAATCCGTCGGATAGGTCTGTCAGCTACGCTAGGCGACATGGACCTCGCTAAGGCCTATCTTCGCCCTGACGCCGCAAACGCTGTCCAGCTGATCGAAGCAGATGGCGGCGAGGCTGAATTGAAGCTTCAGCTTCGCGGTTACCTTTCCGGCGATGAAGATGAAAACAGCCCATCCGCAACGGACGCGATCGCAGCACATCTTTTCAAACACCTTCGAGGCAGCGACAACCTGGTCTTCGCCGGAGCGCGTCAACGGGTCGAGATTTACGCAGATCGGTTGCGGGAGCTTTGCGAACGGGAGCACCTGCCACAGGAATTCTATCCCCACCACGCGAGCCTCTCCCGAGAACACCGTGACTTCGTTGAGCGGCGCTTGAAGGACCCTGCGAAACCGACGACAGCCGTTTGCACATCGACGCTCGAGCTTGGAATCGACATCGGTGACGTGACCTGCGTGGCTCAAATCGGTGCGCCATTCAGCGTCGCCGCGTTGCGACAACGGCTTGGCCGATCAGGCCGGCGTGAAGGACAGCCGGCCATTCTCAGGCAGTATGCTGTCGAAGCCAAGTTGACGCCGGAGAGCAGTTTCGTGGATCGTCTTCGCCTCGGCCTGATCAGGTCCATCGCGATGATAGACTTGCTGCTGGAAGGCTGGTGCGAACCTCCAAAACCTCAGGCGCTTCATCTCTCGACGCTCGTCCACCAGATACTGTCAGTCATAGCGCAGCGCGGCGGTGCGTCTGCAAGCGTGGTCTACAATGTGCTCTGCCGCGAAGGCCCCTTTCGGAAGGTCACAACCGAAGTCTTCGCAGATGTGTTGCGTGCAATCGGCCACCCAGAAACCGGCTTGATCGAACAGGTCGGCAGCGGGCTGTTGCTTTTGGGACCCGCGGGCGAAAAACTGGTTGAGCATTACAGCTTCTATGCGGTGTTTCAGACGCCTGAGGAATTCCGGTTGGTCGCAGAGGGGCGGGACCTTGGAACCCTGCCGATCGATAATGTTCTTGCCCCTGGGATGCTATTAATATTCTCTGGGCGACGTTGGGTTGTTCAAGAAATCCATGATCGTGAAAAGGTCATCGTCGTCAAACCCGCGAAGGCTGGTGTGCCGCCCGTCTTCGGCGGCGATGCGGGGGACATTCATGACAAAGTGATCGACCGAATGTTCGCCGTGCTCGAGGGGGATTCCAGCCCAGCTTACATGGATACAGTCTCTTTGATGATGCTCGAGGAAGCGCGTGCTCACTATGAACAGCTGGGGTTTAGGGCCAATAACCTACACACCATTGGCGAGCATACATCAGTCATTGCGACGCGGGTCGGTACGGTGAAGACATCAACCCTCGCGCTAGCACTGAGAAGTGAGGGGTTTTCGGTCGAACTGCATGACGGGTTTCTGATGGTGGAGGCCGGGGACGAAACCCCCGATCTTCAAACGGTACTAGCGCACATTCGATCTGGCGAACCTGTCGATCTGTTCGCTGGAGCTGGGAATTTAATGTCGGAGAAGTTTCATCCTTACCTGTCGCAGCCCCTCTTGGAGTTGGATGCAATTTCTTCCAAGCTTGCGCCCGATACTCTTACCGCGATGGTCGGTAGAATCGTCCCAGCATAATATGTGCGGCAATACTCGTTGACTGTTTTCATCGCTCCTAGGGCTAGTGATTGCTTTGTCTCCGCCAAGAAAGGACGGCATCTTCCGTTCCCGCAACTGGTGCCGCGTCACTCCAACGATCCCAGAAATTGACTGTCGCGCTATTGGGCTTGAAGCGCGGCTCGGACACCACAACTCGCGTCGGAAGCAAGCTCGCATCGCCGACCACCAATGCCTCACCGATGTCGAGGACCGGTAGAAGATCACCAAACCCGCCGAGGCTGTCAGGCAGCAACCGTTTGATCACGGATTGATCGTCGCCGTTGGTCAGCCGCATCGCAATGACATTGTTGCACTGGCTCAGAACGGTGCGGTTCACTTCGGATGGTCTTTGGCTGATAACCACTAGTCCAACACCGTATTTCCTGCCTTCTTTGGCGATCCTCTCGAAAATCCCGACAGAGATCTCATCGGCTGACTCTGACGATGCACGCTCCGGGATATACAGATGTGCCTCATCGCAGAACAATGCGATGGGATGACGGTTGTCTGGTGGCGTCCACTGGCTGACTGTGAATATCAGCCGAGCAATCAAGCTGACCATGAGCGGCAGGATGTCGGACGGCACTTCCGAGAAATTGATGATCTTGATCCCACCCTTGCCATCAGCTTGCGATCCGCGCCCGCCTATCAGGAAATGCGTTACCTCCGACAGCCAGGCCATATCCATACAGGCTGCTGGCGGCTGAAATATGAACCCAAGCCTGCGATCATTTCGTTTGGCTTCAAATCGCGCGATTAAGCGGCTGAGCTTGTCGAAGTATGGTCCTTGCTTATCCTTGTTGTTAGCGCCCGGAACCATTTGTTCGTTCAAGTCAGATAGTTGCTTGTGGACACTGTCGATATCGAAAGGCACGGGGCTATCGATAGTGAAATTTGCAAGAATGTCGGCGTGTTTTCCCGGATCAAGCATTGCGCGCTTCGCATCGGTGATACAGCGCGTCATGAGCATGGCTTGGTTCGGAGCGTTCTGATCGGACCGATCTACAAACAAAGCGACCAATGCCTCATAGCCGAGAAGCCAGAACGGTAGATGTAGAACACCGTCGGCCAGTCGGCGATCGTGTCCAATGTCCCCCGGCCCAGCGATGCGTAGATGCCGAAACTCGTCGCTATCGAGGGTCTGGTACTCACCATGGATATCGAACAAGATTACGTTGGCTTGTGGAAGACCGGCAATCTGGTCTAGGAGCCGCGCAGTTGTGTACGATTTGCCGCTGCCAGTGCTACCGACCACGATGGCATGACGTTGGAACAGACGGTTGCCGTTCAAGAAGGCCCGCGCGTCCTCGTCCAAAGCATAGCGACCAAGATCAAGCTGCGGGCCGTCGCCGGAAACCTGCGAAATGACCTGCATGAAGTCTGTCAGGCGCTGACCTTCCAAGGAAAAGCAATCCGCATCGATTTCGGGCACAGTCTCTAGGGTGCGCTTAAAGACGTTCTCTTTCAGCCCCTCCTTGTCTACGAGTGTTCCAATCAGAGCGACCCGAACGAGGTTGTTTTCGGGGAGCGCGGCTTCCGGATCCTCCTCAGACCCGTCTATTGCAGTTTCGTCACCTGCTTTGCGTGTGATGCGCGAAACTATCCCGATTAAGTGCTGCCCGGCTTTCGAGCTTCTGATCGCGGTCAACCGATTGACCTGAATCCGTTTGAGGCGTTCAAGTTCATCGACTCGCACCGTCACAGTGGCAGTATCGACGGCAATAATTTTGCCGAGACTTTCATCATCGTTGAAATCAAGTATGCCCAACTCTTCCTCCTAAAACCCAATCAATTCGTTCAATGCAGGCAACTCCCAATATTTGCCCCCGGTAACAACAATACCGTCTGGGCTGTCACGGTTGTAAACCATCGTCCCCTCATCGTGGTTCTCGAGCGCGAGGTAGTGACGCCCGGCGTTGTTCTTGAGAAAATCCTTGGCTTCGGGCGTTAAGGTGCGCGCTGCGACAAGGATGGGAACGTCATGCACACGACAACGCGTCATCAGCTTCGGATGGATATGGCCGTCGCGGAACCCGTATCCTATGCAAATGAATGCGGTCGCGGCACTCAACACACGATCGGCGCCCTGTATCGCGCTCCGAAAGGGCTCGTCGTGCGTCCGCTGATATTTGCTTACACCTGGCGTGACGATCAACGGAACCAAACCATCGGGCAACTCGCTCGTCATCGGTAGCGACATCACACCCCCATGCGGGTCTGAAAACCAATCAAGAGACCCGTGGACTTTCCAGACTGTGACCGTCCGCGCCAAATTGGCCCCTTGTTTGAAAATCAGATTCTCCGCCCCATCGGCCCGTCGCAGATAGCCCGGAAGGAAACCCGTGTTGTGGATGTAGCCGCCTGAATCGGCTGCATACTCTGCAACGCGGTCGTAGTTTGTTGTTACGACATGGATATTGCGGTTTGTACTTCGGAATAAACCTGTGAATAGGGTGCGGAGCGGAAAAATGGTCTCGGTCTTTATAGCTGATTTGAGCAGGCTATAATCGCCCTGAGCGATGAAGTCCCAGGTACTTCGGACAATCTTGACAACCAAGGAGTCGGGTAGAGGCTTGTTTTCTAGTGCTGCTTCTAAATGATCTCCAGCGGCCAAGGCTGTTCTAACAAGTGTCCAGGCATCGACTTCCGGTCCATCGTCGGCCTGTACATTATCGCGGAGCCAAACGGCCAAATCCCCCATGCCACGAATGCCATGCGGTATCGAGGCCCCGCTGCCCAAGACTATCACTGGGCTATGCTGTGCACAGTTTTGGCACTGCTTTGCGAGTTCTTCTAGTTCCAAAGCTATTTTGCCTCACTTCTTGTACTTCGGCTTAGTTTGTCTGTGCCCGAAAACGATTTGGTCCAAAATTTCGCTCTTACGATACCCCCGGTAGCACTTCTTTGTCACAGCAAGTTTTCGCTGTCGTCGCAAGGTGGGTGCGTCGGGAATCTGGCAAGTGACATGGATCCGAAAATGCCTGCTCCAGCTATGATCCATGCATCAACATGCGCCCTCTGGCATCTTTGACGGCTGTTCACCATCCTTCCTTAGCGGCCAACGCACTTCTCCCTTTGTCTGAGTTGCATGACATGCTGGTCGCAGCTGTCGTCCCGTCCACAAAGGTTGCCGCCGATCTTTTTCCCCTGACCCTGCGGGTCATTCCTCGCGGAGCAAAAAGACCGGCACCTGCCCCTCTCCGCTACGCTTCGCCTTCGGTGTGCCCGGGCCTTGGCCAGCTGCAAGGTGACCATCATTGCAACGCAAACAAGGAGAAGAGCAATGACCACGAACTGCATCAAATTCACCAGCGCCGACATCGAGACCGCCAAGGGCACAGGCTCCATCTCGACCCTGACCTTCGACCTCGACATCACGGTCGAGCCCGTCGCGAGCACGAACCCGATGGCCCCCACGCACCGCGTCCTCGGCCGCTCCCCGCGCGGCAAGCTGGTCGAGTGCGGCGGCATCTGGAAGAAGCAGAACAAGGAGACCGGTGCCGACTACTACACGCTGACCATCCGCGACCACGGCTTCAACGCCAACCTCGGCAAGGCCGCGAACCAGGACGATCTGTCCCTGCAGGCCGTCATCCCCTGGGGCCCGAAAGACGCCGCCTAAGCCAAGGGCCAGACCGCTCCGGCGGTCTGGCTATTTCTCGTTATGAGGAATGGCAGCGGTTCGGGTCCGAAACCCGTGTCAGAAGGATGCGGCATATTTCGGACGCTGACACCGAGGCGGATAGTCTGACTGGATCGATCGCAGAAGCAGCTTTGATCGTTCTGTTGAGGGACAGAGTGGATCGCGCGAACCCGAGGGTGAGCCGAAAGTCAGCAGGGGAAAAATGGGAGCCCACTGTGCGAGGTAAGCGCACCCCTTCTCTCAGTCGAGCAACCCGCGCTTGGGTCGTGTTGGCGAGGCTGCCAGGGTGCCGAACTCACCCTTTGCCGCGAGGGTGTAAACCGCAGATCAACGTCATGCGTCCGGGGGGCGACGTCTCACGTCAGGGCCACCGTCGCGCGCCTTTCCGTCGACCTGTTGGCCTCTCAGATCGCTAGCCCGGGGTCGAGCGGCCGGCAACGCTGGGGGCAGGTTTCTGGACGGCTGCGCCTTGAGCGCTGCGGTGCACCGCTCACAACAAACCTGCCCCCGGCGTGCTCCATTTCATTCCGCCCCGTGCCGGGTGCAGCCCGCTCTCATGCCCCCGGTCTTTTCCACGATCCGTCCAACGACGATCAACGGAAAGGATCACACCATGACACTCGAACAATCCATCGACCTCGCCGAACTGCAAGCCGACATGGCCTTTGATGCCTACCTCGCCGCGTTTGATGAAGACGCCCATCCCGAGACACTCGACAGCCTCGAGACCGAGGCGCTGATCGCCCGCAGCCGCTACGACGACCTGCGCTCTCAGGGACTGGGTCACTGACCCAGACACCCCTGCGGGTCTACTGATCCGCAGGGGTTTGACACCGTCTCTCAGAAGCTTCGTGACGCCCTCGAATGGTGGGACCCGCGCTATCTCGCGCGGGCCGTTTTCGTGTTCTTCGCGCCCGATCCGTTACCGGCTCGGGCGCTCGGTTTGCCTGACATCGCGTGCTGCTCCAGCGCAAGTTTAGGCAGATTAATTCGACCAGATTGCCGCGCATCGATGAGGACGGCGGCGTTCCATGTCGCGCTGCGGAGCAGTCTTGACTGCACCCTATTGCCAGCAAAAAGACACAGCATGCAAAACGTTATATTGCGCAATGTGATGTATTGAAGTATAAGCAAAGGAGAGAAGGAAGACGTTGGCAGGATATGGCCAATGTTTGCACATTTTGTCCGAGGGGTCTGTCATGGGCGTTTCCCGCAAAGCTGAATGCTCCGCCGCACGCGAAAGCGATTGCGAGCAATCGCTGCCTCGCGCGCGTCTGCGCATGCAATCTTTTTCTGGCAGCGGGAGAACGCCCTAGTGCCGAGGCCAGCGAAAAACCTGAAGCTTGAAGAGCGCATCGAAGTGGCGCGGCGCTTCACGGCGGGCGAGAGCGCGAAGGAGCTGGCGGCGGCGTTCGGTATCTCTCCGCGCCACGTGAACCGGCTCGCGAAAGAGGAGGCGGGCGAGGGGATCGCAGCGCGCGATCCGAGCGAGACAGTGGCTTTCCGGGCTAGTCAGTCTGAGCTTGCAGCGTTCGATGCCGAGTGGCGCGAACGGGGTTTTTCCAACCGGTCACAGGCGCTCAATGCGGTGCTGCGCGGACGGTGCGGTTTCCTCGATGTGCCCCGTGATCTGGTCGCCGAATTTTGCGCCGCATGGCGACAGGCGAAGGATGTGAGCGACGCTGGCATGGTGCTCGCCAAGGCGGTCCATCGCGGTCGGCTGGAGGTCTCGGCGGCGGATCGCGCAGTGCTGATCGAACTGCTCGATCTTGCGCAGTCGATGAGCCGTGAGATGGGCCGGATGAAGGATGCGGCGCAAGCGCTGCGTCATCAGGAGTGGCCGCAAAGGGAAGAAGGGCAGGGGGCGGATGGCGCGGTTCTGGAGGGCACCCCGCGCGAGACCGTGACAGGTTTGAGGCTCGTCAGGAATGGCTGATCCGCTCGCCCTCTATGCCTCGGTCATGGGCCGGCTCTGGGAGGATGAGCGTATCCGGGGTCAGGCCGCGGCGCGGATCGACGCGCGGCTGGCGGGGCGTCGGCAGGGGCGAAGTTTCTCGCGCGTCGGATCCATGTCGGCGCGCAACGCGCTGAAAGTGGCTTCAGGGCAGAGCCGGGCTGCGGTGTTCAAACGGATCCGGGCAGGAGGCTGCAAGACGAGGTGTAGCCTCGGGGCGCAGATTTCCTACATCAACGACAAGGCGGTATACACCTATTCGACGATGACCAACGCGCTGACCGATGCGGCGGTGCTTTCTGAGGAGCAGAAAGAAGACATCATCGAGGATTGGGCCGGGACCTGGCGCGGCTCGACCAAGCTCGGGTTCACCTCGCACATGCTGCTCTCGTTCCCGACCGACGTGACGGTCGATCAGGTGTGCGACATCGCCATGGACTGGACGGAGCATTTCTTCGAGAGCGGGGAATATGGCGATCAGTGGGACTATGTCCTCGCGGTCCATGACGACCGGGCGCACAAGCATGCCCATATCATCCTGAACAATCGCGGCGTCGAAAACGGCACCTGGTTCTCTTGCTGGGCCGAGGGCGTGATGTCGCCGCAGCTGATGCGCGAGAAGCAGGCCGAGATCGCTGAAGGCTACGGCGTGACGCTCGACGCCACCACCCGGCTCGAGCGCGGCATTTTCGAGAAGCCCGCCGGGATTGAGGAGATCTACCGCGCCAAGGAAGAGGCCCGCCTTCCGCGCGAGATCGTCATGACGGCCCAGGAATCCGCCATGGCGCAGGCGCAGGTGGTGGGCTTCGCCAAGGACTACAAGTACCTCGCCGACCTGCTGGACCGGATGGACCAGCGTCACATGGCGCGCGCCGTGCGCGGCATGGCAGACGGTCTCGGCTCCGGCACGCCCTGGAACTTCACCGAAGGAGAGATAGACATGAAGGACATCAAGACCGTCGGTGATGCGATCGACTATTCCGAGCGCACGATCGAGGCGCTGAGGCTCAAGGCCGAGGAATTGGACCCGGCCGAGCGCGCCGCCTTCGAGGCCAAGGCCGCGCCGATCATCGCGGACCTCTCGCAGATGGTGCCTGACCCGGAGCTGCGCGCACGGTTTGGAAAGCAGCTCGAAGAACCCTATCCGCCGGGGGCGGGCAGCGAAGTGCTGATTGCGGCGCTGCAATCCGGCAATGACGAGGGGCTGCGCTACGTGCTCGAGCGCGCCGAGGAGGTGGGCATGGACAGCGAGGAGCTGGTAGCCCGGATCACTGCCGGCGGCACGCGCAACTACGGCATGGCGCAAGACTGGGTCGAGCGCGACATGAACGCGGTGCTGGCCAAGGACGGTCTCAGCGTGGAGACCGCGAGTGACGACCAGCTCGATGCCGCGCTCGAAAAGGTCGACGGCGTGATGGACGCACTGATGGAGCGGGCGAAGGAACTGGGCGTCGAGATCGGCCGAACCCTCGCGGACGAAGAGGAGGCGACACTGCCCCTCATCGACGAAGACGACCGGACGCCCAATCCCTACCTGCAGGACCTGGCCGACATGCTTCGGGACGGCAAGCTCACCGAGGAACAGGAAGAGGTGGTTGAGCGGACCCTGCAATCCGAGCTCTTCAAGGAGTTGGGTGAGGAGGGTTTGGCTGCACTTCGCCGCGGCAACTACGAGGTGCTGGACGCGGCCCTTCCGAGCAAGCTCGACCAGATCACCGTCACGCAGGAATTCCTCGAGATGACGTTTGAGGAGACCGGCGACCAAGTCTTCACCGACCGCGCCGCCGGGTTGCAGCAGGACAAGGCGACGGAGGTGGCGCGGATGCGCGGCCAGCAAGAGGCGCAGGAAATGGGGCGTGAACTTGCCCGAAACAAAACACTAGATCGTGGTCTCGATGACGAGATGGAATTCTAAGGGGGAGATGACAACCATGACCAAGACACTCCCCCTTTGGGCCGCGCTCCTCTTCGGGGTGATCTGCGGCGCCGTCATCGGCACCATCGTCGCCGCCTTCTACCTGACCCTGGCCCTGAAAACCGGGTTTGGTAGTTTTGACATGCTGGCGCTCTGGAAAGCCAGCGCGGGCACCCGAGCGGCGCATCCCGAAGCGTTCAAGGTGGGGTTTGGCGCCGTAGGCTTCGGGGCGATTGGCCTCGGCGCCCTGGCGCTTGCCTGGACCTGGAAGAAGGAGCGGGACGACTATGGCTCGGCCCACTGGCAGACCAAGGCGGAGCTGAAGAAGAACGACATGCTTCAGGCACCCGGCAAGGGCTTTGTCTGCGGCAAGCTCGGCTCCCCGACGTCCAAGGCCGAGTTCATCTCCTCGACCACCATCCCTCATGTGATGATGGTGGCCCCGACCCGCGCGGGTAAGGGGGTGGGTTTCGTGATCCCGAACCTTCTGAGCTTTGCGGGCTCGGTCGTCGTGCTCGACGTGAAGGGCGAGAACTTCGAAAAGACCGCGCGGCTCCGGGCGCTGAACGGTGACGAGGTCTATCGCTTCAGCCCGTTTGATTGGGCCAATGCCACGCATCGCTACAACCCGCTTGCGCGGATTGCCAAGGCCCCGACATTCGCGCAGCGCTTCACCGAGGTCTCGATCCTGGCAGACCTCTTCCTCGACAAGGACAACAAGACGCTCGACACCTTCTCCGAGGCCGGCAAGTCGATCTTTGTCGCGGCCTGCCTGCTGGCGATCCAGCGCGGCACGCCGAACCTTGGAGAGGTGAACAAGATCGTCGCCGGGGGCGAATACAAGAACGCCCAGTATAAGACCTACGCCGACGAAGCTGAGGAAGACATCCTGCGCGAGCTGTGGACCAACGCCGCGTCGGCCTCGTCGCGGCTTCTGACCTCGAACATCCAGGCACTGATGACGGCGGGTCTCAAACAATGGGACAACCCGGCGGTGCGCTCGGCCACCGAAGCGAGTGACTTCGATTTCTCGACCTTCCGGAAGACCCCTCAGTCGCTTTACATCGCGGTGTCCGAGGATCACATCGCGACGCTGGCGCCGCTCTTGCGCCTGATGTTCGCCGATCTCATCGCCTCGATCCGGCTGAACGAGCCCGGCCCGGACGAGCCCTGGCCGGTCATGATGATGATCGACGAATTCCAGCAGATGGGGGCGATGCCCTATCTCGAGCGGGCGATCCATTCGCTGGCAAGCTATGGCGGCCGCGTCGCGATGATCGCGCAGTCGCTGGCTTCGCTTGATCGGATTTACGGGCCCGAGGGCCGTGAAAGTCTCGAGAACGGGGCAGGGCTGAAGCTCTACATCACCCCGCGGGACCAGCGCACGGTGAAAGAGGTCTCCGCCGCGGTCGGCAGCACCACCCGCGAGGCGGTGACCCGGATGTACGGTCGCAACAAGGGCTTCCTTGGCGCGACCTCGACCTCGGCGCGTCTGGAAGAGCGGCCGCTACTTTCCGAGACGGAAGCGCGCCTCATGGATCCCGACGAGGTCATAATCCTCGCTTCGCCCCAGCACCCTATCAAGGCTAGCCGGATCAAGTATTACGACGATCCGTTCTTCAAGGACATGCTGGCCCGCCAGGACGGCAAGCCGTTCCCCTATCCGCCGAGTGTGCAGGGCGTGGGGCCCTGGGGCGGTGACTTTGAGGTCGGCGCAGACGACCAGGCGAAACTAGCCGAACGTGCGCCTGTCCGGGATCGATCGCAGCGGCGCGAAGCGCGCGCGATGAGCGTGATGCCGATTGAGGCCGGACGCGGGCAGCCCGAGCCCGAGACGCTCGAAAGGGAAGCCGCCGTGCCGAAGGATTGGAAGGCGGCGCTCGACCGGCAGGAGGACTTCATCGAGGAATTGTTGGGAGGGTGAGCGCCGTCGACTAGTCCCCTATTCGTCGTAGTAGAATTTCAAGTCGCGTCGCTCTTTCAATTGGGCAGGTCGGTAGGGTTTGACCTCGCCACACTGGGCGACGGCCTTGGCTCGCATGCGCTCTTCGACTGAAGGATGGAGCGGGAAGTCGTCGCCAACTGCGCGAATTCCCTTCTTCCAGCGGATGCGGAGGGGGCCAAATGCTACCATCGCGTCTTCGCGGTGCTGCAAACCCAGAGGGTCAGGGGCGCGGTTCAAGACGTTCTCGTTGATCTGGATCGACGGCACGCAGTCTTTCAATTCGTCGACCATCCAATCGAGGGCGATATCGCTCAGGCGGGACTCTGCCTCAGGATAGCTTCCACCGATGTCGCTATGACAGCCCGGGAACCAGACCTGCTTCAACCACTTCGGCTCTCGATCTTTGGTCTCAATCGCGGCCGCCTTCGATGCCCATCCAACCCTTGGAAAGTCAGCACGGTCTTCGTCGATCGCCATGGCGTGACGGGCGTGTTGGACATCGGGATCCAGCCACTTGTCGTAGTTGCGCTTGTTCCAAGCCGCGAAATGACCCGTCTTGAGAATCTGCGGCCAATCGGTTGGGCGCCAGAGCTTCAGTTTGCGCTCGGGATCGTCCGAGAAATACTTGAAGTTGTCGAGCAACAGGGAACCTAGCTGCCAAAGAAGCGCGACTAGAAGTACGCCAAGCGGAACAACCAAAAGCCAAGACCATCCGAGTGCAACGCCTGCGGCCAAAGCCGCCCCGACCCCGAACGTGACGCCCCAGACCAAGGTGCGGACAACTGCCGTTCGCAGTGATGCCACCGTGTCGAAGACCCCGATGAATGTTGGCTGAACGTTTCCCTGATTTTCTTCGCCTACGAGCGGAAAGCTCGAATACTTCTTGCGAAATCGCTTGCCGAGTTCTTCACGGTTCTTGAAGTAAGGATCTTGTCCGCGCGGTTTTCCAGCACCGTGATTATACACGAATTTTACAGCGTCCTTGGCGATCTTGCGCAATCCGGGGCCGTAACGCGGGACCGGCGAACCATCTGGCATCTGCGTCGGGACACCGCAGAGGTTCATAACGTTTGCAAGTGCTCTTACTGTGTAGGCCCCGCGCGAGAACCCAAACAGCAACACACGGTCGCCGGGCTCGTAATGGGCGATGATCTGCTCGTAGCAATCGATTATGTTGTGGTCGATGCCAGTTCCGACGGCGCTTTCCAGGATGGGCTTGATCCGACCGAAAAACCCACCGCGTTCTCCTGTTCCCAAGCCCGGGTCGTAAAAAGCCACTTGGTCCTTAGGGCTAATTGGTGAATCTGGGCCGGGACGCATGGCTCGATACATCTTGTAAACATTCGACAGCCGTTGGTCTGGCCTGGCGCCACCCATCTGGCCGGTTCCGTCCGAGAATATGCAGATGTTCTTTACCATTTGTCGCCCTATTCAAGAACACGAAGTACAGTCAAAATCCTAAACCTGCAGCAGTTCTGCCAAGCTAGGAGAGAGTGCAGCGGAAATGTTTCGCCCGAGTCGGGAAAAATTAGAACATAGTGGAAACACATATGTCTACCTGATATTGTGACACATGAGAAGGGATTGCCCAATATGTTGGATACGATGCAGCAAATGGAAGTGTTCCCGACGACAGTCGATCTCAAGCGGGTCGACCTGTCTATCAACATGCGGCGCTTCTATAGAATGAGTGTTCAACCAGACCTGTTTGGCGGCGCATGCCTCGTGCGGGAATGGGGCCGTATCGGGTTTCGAGGGCAGATGATGATCGAATTTCATGATGACGAGGGCAAGGCTGTCACGGCGCTCATGAAGCTCCATGCTAGCAAAAAGCAGCGAGGGTATAGGGCAGCCGTGGCGCAGAACTAAGATTGAATTTTAGAGAAGAAGATTTCGCATAGCATGTATTTCGCGTTTGTTTTCGGCAACCGGATCCTCCACCTTTCGGCGGTCCAGAATCCGTAGGCAGCTTAAGACCAACCGGGCACCAGTCATGGCTGGATCAGAGCCCAGTGGCAGGTCACCGCACACCAGGAAGAGCATAAACTCGAATACGAGCCAATTAATGAGCGATAGCCGATGGCAGCTCTGTGTTGATGATCAGTAACACGCTCGAAAGGAGAATTTTTCTGTCGTTCCATCGACGCGGTTGACCCAGAAGCAGCGCGTTCCGTAATCCGCCGTTCTTACACTGAAGCTTTCAATTCCCGGGCCGATCTTTTCGGCGGCTTCGGGATGCATATGCATGAGATGCGTTAGTATTTCGGCGTCTTCATTGGTTACCTTGTCACCCAGTTCATATTTGTACAGCATATCCCTAAAAAAGTCGTTTGCGTCTCCTTTCCTCGCGAATGAGAGCGATCCGATCTCTACTGGCTTTGCGGGCATAATCGCTTCCTCTCTACTCTATTCGCTGAATTCGTGGCCCGCTTCCGGATCATCAAGGCCCGATACCTGCAGCGTTTCCCTGACGATAAGGTTAGGCAGGTCCATCCCGGCGAAATTCGGGCCATGCTGATTAATCCAGGCCAGGCAACCTTCCTTGTCCAGATCGTCGCGCGCAATCTTCTCATACAAGGCCACCGCAGACATGCGGGAAAGCCCTAGTTCCATTAATGAGAGAAGCGTGATGCTGGAGACGCCAAACTCAAGCGCTATCCCGATGTCAAAGTCTTCATCAATCAGGTCCTCGCGCTCGGCTTCAGTCAAGAACAGGCGGAGGACATCCATATAGGCGGAAATATACTTCGGTGCCTTGAATCTTGCTGTCTCTTCCACCATGCTCATCGTTTCGCGAATGAGCACTGGAAGCTTGAACGATCTGTTGTTTCGTTGCTGATACTCTATACGCTTCCTGATAATTGCAGCCAAAGACAATCCTTTCAGCCACTCGACAACCACGAGCGCGTGCAGGGGAATGAGACTGTCTGGCAGGAAGACAGGATACAAATTTGCGTTAATCCGTCGCATGACGGTGACGTACCTGTCGTACGCATCGACGCTTTCCGAAGGCGCGAGCAGCAGATTTTCGATATTGCCTTCGTACTTTCGAAAAGCTTCCAGCAAACGCTGCAGGCCCACCGCGCTGACGCCTGGATGTCTTACTAGAACATCCTGCGTAATATTGATCAGCGCCGAAATACCTTCGAGGCTTCTATCGAGTTTCCGGAGCGCATCTGGAGAATGCCGTTTCGCAAATGCGGCATCGGAAAGCGTACCAAGACGAATATATGTATTGAGGAGGTAAGCCCCGACCTGTTCGAATTCTTCGCCTTGCGCAAGATCGGCCAAAGAGTCGATGTTTCTGTTCTCAAGATACGCAGCCAGTTCATCGGTGGAAGATATAACGACGTCAGTTTCTCTCTTGATCGGGTAGCGTGAGCGCTTCGGCACGCCGACGGGCCATGCTTTTTCATCCTTTGGATCGATACAGATAATATTGCCTTGGAATTCGTTTCCCCAGCGACCGGCCCGTCCCGCGAGGTTCCAGAAGTCGTGCGGCTCCATCGGGTTCCCACGGCCCTTCCGGGGACCGCGCACAACGATGGTCCTGCAAGAGAGATTTACTCCTTCAATCAGCGTCGAGGTGCAGGCAAGAAATCTTATCTTGCCGTCGCGGAACAGCCTCTCAACCTCGGTGCGGATGAGAGAGGGCATGTTTCCATAGTGAAAAGCGACACCACGTTCGACCAGCGGCGCGAGCTGATAATTACGGTGGACCCCTTTGCGGGCCAGATCAGCCAGGTCCAGCAATTCCTGATCATCTGTCTTCTCCGAGCCTTCCAACTGGCTGATAAGGAGCGCGACGTCCTCCGCTTCAGCCGCGCCGTTGCAGTAAACCAGTGTGCCGCCGCGACCGCCTGCCGCCGCTGCGATAAACGCCAGCCTTTTTTTCAGGCCCGCAGGCTTGTTTGACAGTTTAAGCGTGCCCAGTGGTATGGGTGAATCGCCCCAGACAAGGTCCAGCGACCACTCCTTGGGCTTCCGAGGCACTTGCTCGGCTAGGATCACGTTCTGCAGAACGGTTGGCATATCGGTATTGACCGACGTTTTCGGCATATCGTTCGGCGCATCCTCAAGCAGTTCTCCGGGATTTTGTGTCGAAGGACTTACAAACACGACCTTCATCATCGGGTTCTGCCGAGACACCCGCTCGATTGCATCCTGCAGTATTACACCACGCTGATTGTCTCCGATCTTGTGCGCTTCATCAACAATGAGAAGGTCTACACTGAAGTCCTCCCCGAGAAGATTGACAAGCAGGTGCAAACGCTCCTGCGTGAATACGAAGACGGCTTTCTTGTCTCCCGTCGTAGATGAGAAATAAACTTCCGTCAGCGGTAGCGACGTGATCTCGATGCCGGTGTCCGACTGACATAGCTCCTTCAGACTGAGTTCAATCTCACTCACCAAAGCCCGGGTTGGGGCAAGGTAAACGGCGATCTTTGTCTTGCTCGTGCGAACGTGATCGAGCAGCCACTGCAAAACGAGGTAAGTTTTTCCGGACGCGGTTGGCGCGGACGCTGAAAGCCAGCCG
The DNA here is from genome assembly GCF_028807335.1 of Sulfitobacter sp. PR48. Lineage (NCBI taxonomy): Bacteria > Pseudomonadati > Pseudomonadota > Alphaproteobacteria > Rhodobacterales > Roseobacteraceae > Sulfitobacter > Sulfitobacter sp. PR48. Next base: position 23,801 of record NZ_JARAMM010000016.1, read on the forward strand.
GCGCCGGAAGAGGCGCCCGCCCATAGTTCTTTCTGAAAATCGTTGACGCCTATCCATTTTCCGCTCGATTCAAGGAGTATCGAGTCCTCGAAACGTCTTCTGTTGGCTTCAAGGCGCATCGACACGCCCAGTCTGCCCTCAAGATCGGGAGCGATCCGGTTTCGCAGTATTGCCAGCTCGACGGACCTGCGATTGGACAGCTTTTCGAGGAGGACAGCCCCCGCATCCCGCACTTCCGGCGAAGTTTCGAGTGTGACGGCAGCGGTTGCGATCCGCAGCGCCGCCTCCTGATGCGTTCGTTCGGTTGATCTGGCCAAAAGGCTTCCGGCCAAAAGAAGCTGCTGCCAGTCAAAGCTCTTCTTTGGGTCAGCGGATTCATGGATTGCGTCCAGATTTGTTATCTCAGTCGCCACTGTGATCTGAGTCAACCTGATAATATCATCACGAAGCGCCTCACCCGACAGCCAATCAAAGAGTTCGGTATCTTTCATTTCTTAATACCCAGCGCCTTAAGGAACGATGCGCGAAACCCATCCGCCGAAGGCACTGGCACACAGAAAAACTGAATGTCGAATTTGTCGAGTTTCTCCACCGATAGTCTGTTCTTTACATTCTTCACCCATTTTTCCATTTCGTCATTCGCCGCCTTCAGGATGTCCTCCCCGATGCCTTTTGCATCATCTTTCGGATAGAAATCCGCATCGAAGGCGATAAGCGCGATCCCGCAATATTCGACCCTGTTCGATAGCGGTGAGGTTCGGTCGAAATATTTCCGGAATGCGGCCGTAAGTTCCGGATCACTGAGATCGGCTTTGTCGCTGAGGAGCACGAGATCCCGCTCGCGATCAGCGCCTTCGTGGTCCGTCTCCACGAGGAAAGGGGCAAGTGATGAAAGGCAATCTCTTATGGCCGCTGTAGGGTCGCCATACACCTTTGACTCGCCCCAGAAAAGTTTGAGAAGGCCGTTTTCGTTTACGGAAGCATAGACGCCGTCCGCACCATGATAGTGCATGTGAGAGTCGGTCTTAAGGTCCATCTTACAGAGCACCTGAGGAACCTTGAGAAAGCGCTCTGCGAGTAGGAAGAGCAGCATCTCGCCGCCTTCGCCAGTATTGGCAAGGTCCGTAAAAGTGCCGATTGCCTCGTGGTGCAGGGCTGCAACCGCGCTTCCGGACTTGAATCTGGCGTCCCGCGCCCGCGCATCATCCAACCGCGATTTCGGGACGGCATAATCGATAATTGAGTTGCGCATAAATTCCGCAAGACGCTCCGGCTTGACGCGTCCGTTCCCATCCACAGTCAGGCAATGACAGTGGAGACGGGCCACGCAATCTTTCAAGAGCACGTCCCGTTTAACAAGCTGGAGATGAACACCCAACTCTTCTGGATCGCCCGAAACTATATTAACCAAATCTTCTGGAAGTACTTGAGTCAGTGGTCGCCTCCTTTCGTTTTAGGGTGGTTGTGCCGACCCCGCTGCTGCTCGCATAGAGAGTATCATACGTAATTCAAATAGTTAGGTTTTTCTTCGCGCTGCGGTCAAAGAAATTGTGCGATACTCCTTCAACGCCCCAAGGTCCGGAGTGTCACCGCTGCCCGTTGATAATACGTCAGCTGTCTCCTTTTGGCGTGAACGCTACACTTCGCCTTGCGGAAGTTCAGTTCAGCGTTGCAAACGGCTGCATCGCGCCGTCTATGTCGGTAGTTTTCTCGACCCCGGCAGATAGAACTCCGTAATCCCCCGCTTCCCCTCGGCCCGCCCGAGCTGGACGATCACATCGATGGATTTCCGGATGTATTCCCGAACCTCGGCAAAGGTCAGTGGTGTGCCGGCCTGCAGCACCATGATCGCCAGTCGATCGATTGCGAGTTCTGCGGTTTCCGCGTGGATGGTGGAAACCGACCCGCCATGGCCGGTGTTGATGGCCTCGAGGTAGGTCAGGGCCTCGGCACCGCGCAGCTCGCCGACGATGATCCGGTCAGGTCGCATACGGAGGGAGGCTTGAAGGAGAGCGTTGGCGCTGCGTTGCGAACCGGCACCGCGGTCGGCAAGGAGGGCGACGGTGTTGGGCTGGCCGGGGAAGAGCTCAAAAGCGTCTTCGATGGTGATCAGCCGCTCGTGCTCGCTCACATGGGTCAGGAGGTGGCGGGCGAACGTGGTCTTCCCGGTCGAGGTGCCGCCGCTGATCAGGACGTTGAGCCGCGCCTCGACCAGAGTCTGCAGCGCGGCCTCAAGGTTCTCCTCCGCTAGACTGGCGATGTTTTTCATCTTCTCCGCGCGGAGGGCGTCGAGCGAGACGGCCTTGCCGAAGAGATAAGCCGGGGCGTAGTCCCTAATGCTGCCAGAGGCGAAGAGGCGAATGGTGATCGAGGCACCGCGATCGATGGCGGGCGGCACGGCGACCTGGACCCGAAGCGGGCGGCCCGCATATTCCACCTTGCCGGAGACGAGGGGGTTCTTTTCAGAGACGCGGGCCTTGGCATCGCCGACGATGGTCTGGGCCATGTTGAGGGCTGTGGTCCGATCCACGGTCTGACCTTCGTGGCGCATGCTGGCATCCCCCGCGACCTCGAGCCAGACCTTGCCGTCGGGGTTGATCGCGATCTCGACCACGTCGTCACGCCGCAGGAGATCGCGGAACGGGTCGAGATAACGCTCGAGGTATGAGGCTGGCGAGGCCTGATCCATCAATTCGGTGATTCCGGTAATATTGAACCTGGTTTCGCTGCCTCTCGCCTGCGGCTCGAACGCGAAACCTGATGCTTCTTTTTCATTGTGAACCGGAACCCCCGTAGATCACCACATCCCGGTCCACGAGCACGGTGACCGAGGCGCCCTGATCGACATAGATCGTCGGCGCGATCGAGACCTGATCGGCGATGACCGACCCGACAGCGTCCTGCAGGTCGCTGCTGACATCGCCCAGGACAATGCTTGTCGTCTCGTTGTTGGCACTCTCCGCCGCCACGGCAGGCGCCGCCCCGATCACGGAAATCAGCGCCGCCCCGCCGAAGCGCTCGGCAAACTTGGTGTCGACGAGACCAGTGAGGCCCGAGCGGCCAAGCTGGTCGCCGCCCACAGCGGCGATTTCCATCGAGGTGCCGTCCGGGGTCAGGACGCGGGTCCAAAGGATCAGGATGCGCTTCTGGTGCATTTCGATCCCGGAGCGGTATTGGCCAAAAAGGCGGGAGCCCCGGGGGATCAGGATCCGGTCTCCGGAAAACGCCAGCACCGGCTCGGAGACCACCGCGACAACGGAGCCGGGCAGATCGCTGTTAATAGCGGTTTGCAGCGCCGCCTGGATGACGGATCCTTGGGTCAGCGTGCGTTCGGGATGGATGAGGCGGGCGGCCTCCTGCACCTCGAGCGGTCGCGCACTCTGCAAGAACTGCTCGTTGCCCGAGAGGGCCGGTCCACTTGCGCCAGCGGCGGCAGGATCGGCCACCGCCGCGCCACTCGCACCACCACGTGGACCGTCCGCATAGACCACGGCGGGGGATTTGATCTGGGCAGTCAGAAGCTCCTCGGCGATGCGTTCGGCCTCGCGCAGACGCTGCTCCTCTTCCTGACGCCGGCGTTGTTCGAGAAGGCGCTGATCGGCGATCACCCCTTCGCGATCGAGCTCGGCCTCAAGCCCCTCGCGCTGCGCCCGTTCGGCATCGAGCATGGCCTGCAGCCCCTCGATGCGAGTCTCGGTCTGGCGTTGGAGGTTTGCCAGCTCGGTTTCCTTTGCGGCGAGCGTTGCTTCGAGCGCGGCCTTTTGCTCGTCGAAGGCCTCGCGCAGGTCCGCGACAGCGGATTGGATTTCCGAGTTGCGGGCAGCCTGGCTGGCGGCGAGGGCTTCGCGGAGCTTGGCGATTTCGGCCAGCACCTCGGCGCTCGGTTCCGGGGCAGGGGCGGCGGGCACGTCGAGCGCTTCCTCGACGGCGATCAGTGCGTCATTGACCCGTTGCTCGGTCTCGTCGGGCGGAAACTTCAGCCGCCCGCCGGAGCCGGGGCGGCGGTCCTGAAAGGTCTCGACATCGGAGGTCTCAAGCGCACTGTCACCTTCCTGCAGACCGGTGGCCAGAAAATACGCGACCCCGGCCCCGCCAAGGGCGAGGGCGGCCGCGAGCGCGCCGACCCCGAGGCTGTTTCCGCGGGGCTTGGACTTGCCGCGCTGGCTGAACTGGTCGAGACGGTCCTGAAGGTCGGGAGGGGTTTGTTCGGCCATGGTCAGTTGCTCACGTAGATGGCGCTCTCGTCGCGCCAGGCGCAGATCGCCTCATCGCCGATACGCAGCGACCAGTAGGTGTTCACCCCAAGCACCCGGACCGTGTTGCCTTGCTGGGTCCAGTTGACCGTGCGCTCACGGCCCTGGTCATCGGCCTTGAAGAGGGCGGGTTGGCGACCGTTCTCCGGGAAGACGAAATACGTGTAGCGCCCGTCGTCATAGATGTGGCTGGGGCGGAAGTCGCCCTCGCCGGAGACGCGGTAGTTGTAGTTGCGCGGGGCCTCGAACCCCTTGGGCTGCGTCGCACCCGCCGCGCGGCGTTCCTCGTCGGGGTAGCGGAAGCGCACCTCGAAGAACATGCCGGTGCGGTTCGGGATCGAGCCCTCGCGCAGATGGAAGGAATAGGTGCGGCGGTTGGTGATGACCGTCATGTTGGTCGAGGCATTCGCCACATGCGGTTTGATCGTCAGCACATTGCCGAGCTCCGGGATCGGGTCGACCTGGAAGCTCTCGGTGTCGCCGACGATCACCGCCTCGAAGCGTTCTCCCGCACCGAAATGAATCGTGGTCGAATGCCGCAAGTCAGTTTCGATCCGGTAGACCTGGTTTTCATTATAGACGGCGGTGCGGATGCGGATGTCGAGCGGTCCGCCTTGCGGCGTGGCCTCGGCATTGGCGGCAACAGGAAGGGCAAGCGCCAGAAGGAGCGCGGGCAGGGATTTCATCTTGGTCAGTTCTCCAGGGTCTCGGCGTCGACGCGGTAGGAGGTCACCACGAAGCCCAAGGGGTTGGCCCAGACATCCTGAAGGCGCTGGCGGGTTTCGGGTTGGAAGTCGTAGCCGACGGTGGCCACGTAAGACCGGGTCACGGTGCGGGTGTCGCGCGGACGGCGGAGCGTGCGGGTGAAGCGGACCTGGGCAACGCCGCGCTCGATCTGGTTCACCGATTTGATCACCACCTCGATCTTGGCGTCGCGGCCATAGACGGTGATCGGGTAGTCCTCGTTGGTGGAGGACCAAAGATCGCGCAGCGTACGGGCGGCGTCGCCGTCGGATCGGTCAAGCACCGAGTTGATGCGCTGCTCGCCGTCCGTAAGGTCATAGGTTTCGCGGTCATCCACGTAAGCGACGAGATTGGCCTGGATGATGGCGTCGCTTTCCGAGAGTGTCAGCGCCTGCACGGCGGCGACGCGGTCCATCTCACCGGTTTCCTTGTCGACGACGACCACGAAGGTCTCGGTCGATTTGAGCGGAAAGAGGCTCGCGCCAGCGACTATGCCGGCCACGCCGACCAGAATGCCCGCAGCTGCCACGAACCAGGCGAAGCGCTCGCGCCGTCTTGGCCCGTAGATGAAATCCGCCTCAAAAGCGTCGCGGTCAGGCGCGGAGGAACTGGTCACAAGCTTCTTCAAGTCAGTCGTCTTTCACATCAGGGTTTGCGGAAGGCCTTGGCGGCGGAGAGAAGCGCGCCGGGGCTTTGCCGGATCAGCTCGCCGGTCTTCACCACACCCGCATTGGCCATCTGGTTCAGCTCATGCGGGGACTTGCCGGTGACGAGGCGCGAGGTTGCGCCCGCGCCATACTCCCGTGTGTTCACGAACCCCTGGCGCGCAAGGCCCGTGAGACCGACGGCATTGGACGCGATGCCGACGACACCGGTGAGATTGGAGGCGATGTAGGGCACCGAGGCCATGATCCCGGCGCTGAGGATCAGAATGACGAGGAAGGGCAGGATCAGGCTGACGGTTTCGACATCGCCCGGATCGGCGGAGGCGTCCCCGATCGCTTCGGCGATGGCGACGATGATGCCCGCGGCGCCTGCTGCGGCGACCGGCATGAGCGCGTAGCCAATGGTGGCGCGGGTCCAGGCCTCGAAGAGGGACTGGGTCGGTTTGAACAGCGAGGTCACGATCATGAAGGGGGCGATGACGATCATCAGCGCGAAGACGATGCGGGCGAAGGCGATGATCCCTGCGGTGACGGCGGCGAAGACGGCGGAGAGGACGAAGAAGATGGCACCCAGAACCGCGCCGAAGACCCAGCCCGCGCGGTCGCCGATCGTATCGCCATAGGCGGTGATGCGGGCGACCATATTGTCGAGGCTCTCATAGACCCCTGCCTCGTCGCCCGAGCCGGTAAGCGCCAGGATCGAGGCGCCCACGGAGTCGGGCACGCGCGTGACGATGTCATAGATGACGCTGAAATTATCCCAACTCTGCGCGAAGATCCCGACCAGGGCCACTTTCATCCCGAAGGCAAACCCGGTTCCGAAGGGCAGGGGGCGGAGCTGCATGACCGCGTTGATCCCGAGGAGCACGACAAGGAGCGTCGCGCCCGCCGAGATGACATTACCGACCGAGGCCGCCGAGGAGATAAAGCCGTCCTGCGCCACGGTGTTCACCGCGGCGTCGACTTGGCCAAGGATGTCGCGAATGACCCCCATTTACTCCGCACAGGCCTCCACAACTTGCGCCTCGAGCGCGTCCGCCTTGGCGTAGAGCTCGAGCACGTTGAAGGGCAGGCGCGGGTTGTCCGAGGTCTGGAACCGGGGCAGGGCGGCAAGCGCCTGATCCCAGGCGAACTGATCCAGCAGGCAGGTGCAGGTTTCCGAAGCGAGCGCCTCTTCGGCAATCAGGATGCGCAAGATCGCGCGGTAGCCATTGCGCAGATAGGCGGTTTCGGCCAGATCGGTAGGGGGTTTCGGAACACGACATTCATCCGTTTGATCCCGCGCGATGGCCATCGAGTTGAAGGGCGTGTCGCCGGAAGGGTTCGTGCTCGGGGTCTGGGCCGACGCAGCATTGTGCAGGATGCTCAAGACAAGGGCGGCGAGACCGAGCGCCCGGCCTGGAGCCAAGCTGCGGGTCATGGTTTGCCTCATGGATCCACCGCCATCGAGCGGAACTTGCGCTCATCCGCGAGGGTCGCGGCATCGACAACGCCAAGCTGGCCGGCACTCACGCCTTGCGCCGCTTCCAGCCGCCAAATCTGGGTCAGGATGATGCCAAGCTCGGCGGTGACGCGGGTGTTGAGATCGACGGCAGCCTTCAGCCCGTCCTGATCGTCGATGAGCCCGACCATGGTCTCGAGCCGCTCAAGGCTTTGGCCCGCTTCTTCGTGGCTTTCCTGTGCCGCGACGGAGAGCATGGCGCTGGCCCCGGCGGAAGCGGCGATGCGGTTATCGGCGGGCTCATCCGAGCCAGAAAGCGTGCTCAGGCGTTCCGAAGTAAACCCGCTGCCCGAAAGCACCCGTTCGACCGAGGCCGAGAGTTCTGCACCCGGATTGAAGCCGCTGAGAAAATCGCCGCTTGCCAGCGATTGTGCGGTATTGAGGGGCGCCACCAGCTTGCCGCGCAGCGCTCGGAATTCTTCGACCGTGGCGAAGAGTTCTCCGAGCCCGCTGCCTTCAATGAGCGAGGTCAGTTGCGCCTCGAGGTTCGTGAGCTGCGAGAGCTGGGTTTCCAGTTCCAGCCGCATTGTGGCGAGCTGCTGCATCTGGACATTCAGGTCCTCGGCCATGTGTTCGAGCTGCGCCACGAGTTGACCAAGCTGCGAGCCATCAAAGGTTGGGACGCCCTGGGCCGTTGCGGGCGAGGTAAACCCGAGTGTGGCGACCGCGGCCACGGTCAGGAGAAGCTGTCTCATTCGGGAACTCCCATCTGCATGAAGTCGCGCTCCGCCAACCGGTCTGCGACGAGGTGCTGCGCATAGACCGCCTCGCGCTGCTGGTTGGCGGCCATCAGCCGGACGCGAAGGTTGAGGATGCGGCCAATCTCGGCCTTGGCGTAGGTGTTGAGTTCCCAGGCCGCCTTGGCATTGGGTTGCGCATCGATCTGCAGGATGATCGCGCGGAGGCGGTTGATCACTTGCTCGGTCGTTGCCGAACTGTCGGCGGCGTAATAGACGCCCGCCTCGGAGATGCTGGCATATTCGGCGAGCGCAAAATCCGAGGGCGAGAGCGTGCCAAGCGCGTCGGCACCGCCCACCACAGCGAGGTATTCGTTGTAGAATTTCGAGATGTTGCGCACATAGCCTTGGGTCTCGGCAAAGGGCGGCACGCCCCCGTATTCGATGACCCGACCCGGCCCCGCGTTATAGGCCGCGAGCGCATGGGGTATGTTGCCGAAGCGGTTGAGCTGGGTGGTGATATAGCGCGCGCCGCCGCGGAGGTTGTCTTTCACGTCATAGCGGTCGACGCCGAGATCGGAGGCGGTGCCAGGCATGAGCTGGGTCAGGCCATAAGCCCCGACCGGGCTTTCAGCGGCGACGTTGAAGCGACTCTCCTGTTTAATCAGAGCCTGGAAGAGGCAGCGCCACTGGGTGGCCGAGAGACCGGCGCGGGCCACACCGGGCGCGCCTGCGAACTCGCCGGCGACCTCGACGATCATCATCTCGACCGTCTCGCGGCCCTCGCCGAAGAGGCGGCTGTTCATCGGGCTTGGATCGGTATTGGGATAGACCGCCGCCACCCCGAAATCCGCATTGCCCTCGAGCGCACGGATGTCGAAGCCAGGCCCGGTAATGGCAGCGGTCATTTCCTCGAGGACGCGCAGCTGGTCGGCCTGCACATCCGCCAGCGTGGACTCGGTCCGATCCTTGTCCTGCTGGACGCTTAGATCCTCGGCCAATGCCCTCACCCGGGCGATGGCGCGACCGATCGCGGAATTGTCCTGTGTCGGCACGCCCTGGGCATGCGCAGGCAGGGCGCTGAGGCCGAGGCAGAGCCCGGCGGATATGATCGCGGCGCGGCTCATTCCGAACGGGGCAGGGGCTCGAAGGTGCAGTCAGGCTTGGCCGTCTCCTGCACCGGTGCGCCCATGGTCGAGAAGGACAGGGCGGACCGCGTCACTTGCGGCTCGCCATTGCGTCCGAAACAGGGCGAGGTTTTCTCGGTGTATTTCTCGCAAGCGGAAAGAAGGCTCGCGGCGGCGCAAAGCGCGAGGAGGGGTTTCGAACTCATATCACATGTCTCCAGAAATCGGGATTGGCGCGCCAATCGGCAGGCACGCGGGCCTCGCCAGTGGCGCCGCCGCCAAGGATGGGAAGGAGGTCGCCAAGTGCGGAGAGATCGGCATCGACGAAGACGCTGTCGCCCGCCGAGCGGATAAGCGCGATGCGCTGGCCGATGGTCGGCTGCACGAGAAGGGCAGCCTCCTTGGCGTTGACGCGGAGAAAATCGTAATCGGAGACGGTGGCGCGATCGTTCGGGAAGAGGATCTGCGTCGGCACCGTCTCGACGATGGTTTTGCCGACGCGGCTGTCGCGCAACTGGCTCGGATACTGCGTCATCATGATGACGACGCAGTTCATCTTGCGAAGCGTCACCAGCCAGTTTTCCAGCCGCGCCCCGAAATACGGATCGTCCAAGAGCTTCCACGCTTCGTCGAGCACGATGATGGTGGGACGGCGGTCTTCGACCACGCGTTCGATCTGGCGGAAGATGTAGGAGAGTACCGCCATGCGCTCGGTCGTCATGTCGAGGATCTCGGTCATATCAAACCCGACGATGTCGCCCGTGAGCTTGAGGCCCGCGCCGCGCTCGGGCTCGTCGAACACCCAGCCATAGCGCCCGCCGGGGGCCCATTCGGCAACGCGGGATTGCAGCTCGCCATCATCATCGAGTGACTGGAACAGGGTCTCGAAACTGGCGAAACGCTGCAGCGCCGCCCCCGCATCGGCGTTCTGGCCGACCGCGCTTTGGATATGGCGGGATTGCTCGCCCGAGAGCGTGCCATTCCGTGTGAGAAGTGTCGCAAGCCAGTCCGAGAGCCAGGCGCGGCCGCGCTCGTCGGTTTCGGTGGCGAGCGGGTTCAGACCTGTCGGCACGCCAGCCCGGATTTCGTTATAGCGCCCGCCGAGGGCGCGCACGGCCATCTCCAGGCCGCGATCCTTGTCGAAGAAGAAAAGCCGTGCGCCGACCCGCTGCGCCTGCGCTGCGAGAAAGGCAGTGGTGAGCGTCTTGCCGGTCCCGGTGCGCCCCAGAACCAGCGTATGGCCAACGGTCGGTTCCTTGCCTGGGGCTCCCGCCTCGTGGAAATTGAAGCGATAACCAGAGGTGCCGACCGTGGGCAGGACCGAAATGGTCTGACCCCAGGGCGACTGATCAGGACCGCGTCCTTCGACGCTACCATGCAGAGCTGCGAAGTCGGCGAAATTGATCGAGGAAATCGGCGTCTTGCGGGCGCGGTAGCCGAAGTTGCCGGGGGATTGCGCGAAGTAGGTGGCTTTCAACGCCATGTTCTCGCGCACGATCACCGACATGATCTCCTGACCCACGCGCTTGATCTGGGCGGCAGCGCGTTCGAGCATGTTGCGCTCAGGCGCATAGACCGCGATGGACAGGTGATGGTCGCCAAAAGCGATGCGCCCCGCTTCCTGATCGTCGGCGGCTTGTCCCAGCTGTTCGCGCAAGGAGACGGCGGCATCGTCGGAGGCGTGCATCTGGCGGATGATCCGCTGGATGCGTTCGGCCATGATGTTGTTCGGGATCGGGCTGAAGGAGTTTGTCAGCACAATGTCGAGTGGCAGGTCGAGCGCGTCGAGCAGTGTCACATCTGTCAATGCGGGGTAGGTCTTCATCGAGAAGAGCGCGCCGTATTTGACCTGGCCGGTCACGGCGTCGGTCAGGGTGACGACATCGCTATCAAAGGTCGCGCGACAGTTGCTCAAGGTATGCGAGAGGGGCAGGGCACTTTGCCCAAAGGCGATGGGGGAGAAGCTGCCCGCGTTCAGCGTGTTGAGATAGCCCAGCCATTCACCGCCCGACTTCGTGAGCCTGACGGGGTTGGCGGAGGCAAGCGCGACCTCGAAGAAACCCATGACCTCGTTCAGTTCCTGCACGCGCGTCGCGCGGTCCTTGACCCAGGCCTTGCGGGCCAGTGCCCGAAGGAACGGAATGCGCGCGGAGATATCAGGCCGCCGGATGACGCTGAGATAGAGTTGACGCTTGGCCGGGCGCAGGTCTTTGACATGGGCCTGCCATCGGGCGTCGATCGCGGCGGCGAAGCTGTCCTCTTCGATGAGGCGCATGCCCAAGTCCTGCGGCACGGAAATCCGATGGATGTAGAAGCCGAAGGCATTGCCGGTCTGGGCGACGATGGCGGCGACTGCGCGCTTGAGCGCGTCGAGCCGGGCGTCCTCACTGGTCATCGGGTTCAGACCATCAAGGCGCAGGGTCGCCAAGAGATCGCCCTCGCGCAGCACCATCACATCGTCATCCGCAAGCGCGAAATACGGCAGGTGTTCGGCGAGATAGCTCTCCCGCGCGAACGCCCCGCCGCCAGCCTGAAGCAGAGCGGTTCCGTGAGTGGAAAGTGTGCCCGCATCAAGCGCCAAAGCTGTCACCCCCATGCAGAGCCCGGTTCTTTGTTGGGCGCACCGAGCCGTAAGAGACCCGCAGCACCTCGAAGAAATGCGGCTCGCGGTCGGCCACGAACCAGAGGATCGGATAGGCGACGAGACCGACCAGGAAGAAGACCATCGACTTCGTCCAGATGAACGGCAGAACGACCCCGGTCGCCAGCACCACGAGGTATCCGACAGGGAGACCCAGATACTTGGGCGGACGGGCGAGACCCAGGAAGAGGGGGGATCGTTCTGCCAACTAGGTGCTTTCCCGCTCAGGTGAAATGAAGAATCCGTAGGTCGGTTCGAGGCAGCGTTTGCCGTGCAAACGCGTTCGAGAGGACCGGAGGATGCGAGTGTGCGGGAAAGTCATCGGCCAACCTCAGGAGAAGCCGTCAACGATGGTGCCGGCCGAGAAGATCAGCACGATCCCGATGATGACCGAGGCGAACCAGCCCCAGTTCAGCCGCCCCATCATGCACATGAAACCAGTGCCGATGACGGCGAGTGTGGCAACCGCGATCCCAATCGGACCGGTCAGCGCGGCCTCGACGGTTTCCAGCATGGTCTGGATCGGTGACAAGTCCTGCGCGAGGGCTGGCGTTGCGAAAGCCGCCAGGGTTGTAGTAACAGGCAAGAGGCGGCTGAGGCGATGTCGAAGCATGCGAAGTTTCCTTGTTTTACTGAAGGTCGATGAGGACCGGCGCGCGGGCTGGAACCCGGTCTGCGACGCGAATGTCCGGAGGGGCAACGGGCGTGCCCGACAGCCGGGACCGGATCCGGTGGATGCGCGCGATGTAGTCGCGGGTCTCGATGAAAGGCGGGATGCCGGAATACTCGACCACCCGGTGCGGTCCGGCATTGTAGGCCGCGAGCGCCAAGTCGATGTCCTTGAACGTTCCGAGTTGTGCGAGCAGATACCGCGCCGCGCCGTCGAGGTTCTGGGAGGGATCGCGCGGATCGACGCCGAGCGCACGGGCAGTATCCGGCATCAGCTGGCCAAGACCATAGGCATCCTTCGGGCTGACGGCGGTCGGGTTGTAGCTGCTTTCAGCCTCGACCAGGGCGCGGAACAGAATTTGCCAGTCGTCCGCATCAAGGCTGACCTGCCGCAGGGCACGGTTCCCCTGGTGGCGGACGGCAGTCGTGCGGATCAGGGAGAGGGTGTCGTCGCGACTGGAAGGCGGCGTGGCGTCCAACGAGGCCAGAACGACCTCGGCTTCAGCGCTATGTTCCAAACCAGCCCAGGCAGGGCGCTCACCGTGAAAGGTCCAGCCCGAAGTCCGGGCTGTGCCGTCGCGGCCGAAGGCGATAACGTCAGCCGCGCTCCTCGAGGGTGATGCTGTAGTCAGGACCAAAGCGCAGATCGCGCCCGTCACCGAACTCGAGATGATGTTTGAAGAGCCCTGGCCATATGTTGAAATACCGCGGCTCAGGCCCGTGCGGGGTGATCCGGGTCGAGACCAGAATGGCTTCCGGCTCACCCTCGCGCAGGTAGATGCACTGGTAGCGCGGCTTGCCATCGTCCGTGAACCCCACGAGTTCATACCGGCAGCGGAACGCGATGCCCTGTTCGGACAGGTCTTTGACACCATCGATGGTGATCAGGATCTGGTTGCGCGCTATCGGCATGTTCGGACTCTCCCCACGAGAGCCCTTCTACTGCACGACACTAAGGCCATAAAGTCATATGGAGTCAATACGACATATTGCAGAAAAATACATATTGCGCGATAGTCTGCGCAACTTTTGCGGGAGAGCGACATGAAGCGACAGGCGATGGCAGCGGCGATGGGGGTGATGGCGGTGTTCGGAGCCCCGGGGAAGGCGCAGGCCTATGACATCGACTGCGCCATCATGCTCTGCATGGCTGGCGGCTTCCCCCCGAGCGCAGTCTGTGCACGGGCCTATCGCACTATGATCCGCCGCATCACGCCCTGGCCGAGCCTGCCGCCCTTCGGGGTCTGCACCTTCGCACATGTGCCGGTCGAGCTGGGCGGGCCCGGCGGGGAGGGCGAGCTCGACACCACTCTGCCCGAATACGAATGGCTGAACCGCACCCATGTGATCTGGTTCACCGGTCAAGCCTATAGAGAAAGGGGAGGTGAACAGTATTGGGACTGGTCTCTCCGTTCCTGCGACCGAGAGAACCGCACCTGCCGGTACATCCAGCGGGTCTACCGATCCCACACGCCCTGGCCCGAGGCATTCGTATCGGAAGGCGGTCAGGAGATCGCCTATCCGACCGGCGGAGGTTCCTCGTACTTCTATTTGCGCAGTATCATGGTTGAATACGGCGACTACGAGGGCAACATGGGCCACTCGGAGTGGTTCTCCTACTGATCCGAACGGTCTGATGCCTTCAGGGAAACTGGGCGAAGCTCGACCAGACAAGCATCAAAGCGTTCTGGATCGACATGCCAGCGGCGGCTCACCGAGCCATCATTCCAACGGTAGTCGGTGAACAGGTGAATCTCCTGCGCACCGTCGTTCAGAAACCCGTTCTGGAAGGGCCAGCCTGTCTTCTTCTTACCCATCGAACTCTCTGCACTCCATTTGACTACCTCTTGAGACGTTCCGCTCCAGGACGCATCAGGGGCTGGCAAAAACTGGCTAGCGTTTTGTGAAGAGCTCTGCTGGATCTACGTTCAGTGCTTTGGCGATACGTTCGAGAAGGTCGAGGGAGGCCGCGAACTTGGCGTTCTCGAGCTTGCCCATATGGCCGCGACTCACATCGGCCCGATGAGCAAGCTCCTCCTGGCTGAGGCTGCGGGCGCGTCTCAATTCCTGGATGTTTAGTGCTACACGGTCCCGCAAGTTCATGCCGTTGAAACGGACACGATGCGCGAAATATCGCCACGCGATATATGTTACATTCGGAAGTGCAGAGAAGAAATCTTGGGATGGCGCGAGATCGCCGGAATGGAATGCCTGCCGAAACGCAGGTCACGTGATGATCCGTCTCGCAAACATTATGGGCCGTTCAATCGTTCTTTCAGGAAAGGGCGGCACCGGCAATACCGGTGCCGCCAGTCGGTCGTCCACAGGGAGGAGGTAGAGGACGAATTCTACAGCAAAATTTGGTGTCGGCCGAAATTCGCATAACAGAACTTATGTTAATCGACGATGCCAATCGTTGTGCTCCCTGCGACAAGCGCCCGACAGAACGAGGCCTCTAGCCCTGCAGGCTCAAACTCATTCTAAGAACCCACTAGGAACTCACAAAGCTCGGTGTTGAACCTGTCCGGGAACTCCCACATCATCATGTGACTAGTATAAATACTGATCTTTGATCCGGGTGCGTTTGCATTCAACCATTCCGTCGCGACCGCCTCATGTTCGCTGCGGACAACGTTCCAGACACGAATGGTCTTTGACGCGGCAGTGAGAACGTCGCGCCAATCCGCAAATGCGCCGTTCGCGAACAGACTGGCGGCAACAAATCCCGGTGTTTTCTCCGTCATCCCGATAATATGATCCAATTCCTCGGGGCTAAGCTCTCGGGAGAACATTTGCGGGGCATATCCGGACATGAACTCACCATGCCCGCTGCCGAGCATTCCCAGATATGTGCCGAGCGTCCAGATATCCCCCTCTCCCCAGGCGATGGTCTCGTCGCTCGCCGGTTTTGGCGGTTCGTCCAGAATGACCAGTGCCTCGACCCGGTCGAAGCCGAAATCGCGGAGATAGGAATAGGCTGCATTTGCGCCATAGGACCACGCCACCAGTGTCGCTTCGGTGAGGTCCAGCTGTGTCATGAGCGTATTCAGGTCGCGCCCGTGCTGCTCATACGTATTGCCGTTGAAAGAGGATGTGGATCGACCATGCCCGCGGGGATCGTACAGGACATAACGGTAGCCCGAAGGTATTTCATCAATCTGCTTTTCGAAGGCGGTATGATCGAAAGTCCAGCCGGGAACAAAGATGACAGGTTTCCCCGTTCCGTGAATCCGAACATAGATGTTGGCGTCACGTTCCACGGAAATACGTGTGGATGTGAATTCCTTGGTCATTAGTCCCTCCGTTTGTTGGCGATATTCGGCGGCGTAGGTCCGCTCCGGTTTAATCAGATGTTGGAATGGGCAAAATCGCGATAGGTTGTGACAAGGCGGCGTCCGATCGGACCGACCCCGATGTTCCGCTCGCCGATTCGGTTGCAGGGATAGACCCGCGCGTGGTTGCCCGAGGATATGATCTCGTCCGCCTGCATCAGCTCTGCCGGACGGATCGTCCGTTCGACGGTCTCGATCCCCATGTCCTTGAGCAAGAGCATGACACGGCGGCGGGTGATGCCGGGCAGCAGCATTCCGTTCGCCACGGGCGTGTGAACCGTCCCGTCCTTCACGATAAAGATGTTCTGCATGGTGAACTCGGCGACATTCCCGATGGCGTCGAGCATCACCGCGTTGTTGAAACCGGCCTTCCGTGCCGCCGTCCAGGCGAGGGTCGCCTGCGGATAGAGGCACGAGGCCTTGGCCCCCGTCGGGGCGGTTTCGGGAGAGGGTTTGCGGAAATCGGATATCTGCGCGGAAAAGCCGGGTTCAACATCCGGCATCGGCATCGCCTGGATGACCAGCGCAAACCGTGTCGTACCGGGGTCGATCGGCCCGAAGCCTTCCTCGATCCAGAACATCGGCCGGATGTAGAGTGTTTCGTTGCCGTCGAACCGGCTGGCACCGTCCCGCGCAAGCCCTTCGATCTCCTCGGGCGTGATCTCGGGCGTCATACCCATGATCCGTGCCGACCGGATCACCCGTTCGCAATGCAGTTCCAGGTCCGGGAATACACCGTCATACCGGCGGGCGCCGTCAAAGACCGTATGGGCCAGCCAAGCCGAATGGGTGGTAGCCGACATCAATTGCGCCGGGCCCTCGCGCCAGTCACCCTCAAAATAACTCCATGCAGTAGACGACATATTTACCTCAATAATTTCAGGGATCCGGTCAGCGATTTCACGACTTTGGACGGTCCACACAACCCGATCCCGTCGAGCGTTTCCTGCATTAGATCCCGGCCAGGGAAGGCGGCCTCGTATTCGCTGAAGTGGTTCATTCGCCGGGCGAATTCAGGAAACACGACGATGTCGAGATCGGTCTGCGATGTCGCGCGCGTCAGCAGAGTCCGGATCTGTTCGGGGCCGGCTTGCAGAATTGGGACCGGCCTGTCGGCGCTAATGCTGATGTGGAGGCCATTTCTGTCGACCAAATCGATGCGGCCCAACCCGGGTTGTCGCGCTCCGATGCCGACAGAGATGGTTGCGACGGTGTTGGCGAGAAAGCCCGGTGGCAGGCCGGGGTTGACGATTACCGCGAGCCTGAGATAGCCATCGCCGCGAAGCGGGTCGAGAGCGGAGCCGGTCAAAACGCAGCCTCTTCTGCACCGGTCACGGTAAGCGCCGCCTCACAGGTTGTCGCAGCGAAGCATGAGAGGACCGCTAGGTCGCCAATTTCGTCAATTGGAGAGTCGAGAAGCCTGAGCGTTCCTTCTGCCGCATGGATCGGTCCGACGACCCGTGCAGATAGTGACTGTCTGACAAGACGAATGTCCCCAGAGGTGGGGGTGCCGATGATGGAGGGTGCGCCGACCAGTCCGAAAGTCGGTGTTCCCAGAAAGCCGATCGGCTCGGCGTTCCCGGTCGATCCGGTCCATTCGGCTTCGATCAACCGACGGTCCTTTACCGCGACAGTGGCGCCCAGCCTCGTCCCTGAACCCTGCCGGCCGGCGGCTGGATGGTCGAGGCCGTACGACCGCCCGATCCGAATCGCGCCGAGCTTCTTGGGAAACCCCTGCATATGGCCGCGGACCATCGAAATGTCTTGGTCGACGAAGATGAACGAACAGAAAAGCCGGGCCTCGCCTTGATCGGACAGCGCTTCGATCAGCAGGAAGAATTCATTGTATTGAGAATATGCCGGATCCAGCAGTTCGGAGCCGTCCGTGGTGGCCTGCCATTCGCAGAAATGGCCGAAAATCCGGCCGGACGCGCCACCGAACCCAGAGGGCAGGAAGCGTTGCGCTACTTCCGCTTCGGTCCGGGCTCCGATTGAGACGATCCGGCCGGCGTAGTGCCATGGCGGTGACGGAACGAGAGAGGAGCGTCCTTTGGGCGTGTATGGACCGGTAAAGCCTTTAAGCATCGTGTTTCTCCTTTTCGTTGAACTTGCCACCTGTCACTTGGAGATACCTGCCTGATTTTCGTGATTTGACTTGAAGAACAGGTAGGATATTCCCAGATTGATCTCCAAACGGGTAAGATCTTCGGAGATGGGGGCGAGAAGCATGAGTGCTGCCGAATCACCGCGAAACGGGATACTTGATCCTTCGGATCGAAGGATATTGCGTGAGCTTCAACGCGACGGGCGGATGAATAACAATGAACTTGCCGAGCGAACAGGTATGTCGACATCTCCTTGCTGGCGCCGCACCCGCAGGCTAGAGGAAGCTGGCATTATTGCCGGTTACAGTGCAAATCTCGACCGCCGGAAGATCGGGCTGGGCGTTTTGGTCTATGTGAGCGTACAGATCGACACCCATGGGGAAAGCGACGCGGCCGCATTTGAGAAGGCAATCATCGATCTGGACGAGATCGTGACCTGCCATTCCGTGGGTGGCGGCTCAGATTTTGTTCTTCTAGTCGCTTGTCGGGATCTGGACGCCTATGCTGATTTCTCGATGACCGTCCTTCGACGTCTACCTGGGATCAAGGCCATGACGTCGAACTTTGCACTGAAAGAGATCAAGGCGTTTACTGGTTTTACGATACCAGATAAGTAAATTTCATACTTGGAACCTACGGAAGTCTCTGGTTGATACGGTGTCTGCGTGATCCGGGACCGTGTCAGTTGGATGTGGTTCTCCCGGCCGGCTTCGCCGACACCGCGCCGGATGCCGGCACACTTTGGGACTTTCGCGAGGCGCTTATTAAGGCGGATGCTCTCGATGCGATTATTGAGGAGTTTGACCGGGCCATCAACCGGGCTGGATTCATCCAGTTGCTGCAGGGATCATAGAGCGAGCTTCATTGCAGCGCCCAGCCAGCGCGCCTAGCAACTGTATTTCTCATGCGGCCTGATGGGACCATTTGAGACGAGATTTGCAAAGCGCGTTTGCGATTGTGACGAGCTTGCGGGCGACTGCTGTGATGACAACCTTGTGTGGTTTTCCGGCGGCACGAAGACGGTCGGCGAAGGTTTTCAGGAGCGGGTTGTGATGGCTGGCGACGAGCGCCGCCTGGAACATCACGTGTCGTAACAATCGGCGGCCGCCTCCGATGGCGCGCTTGCCGCGCATGGCGCCACTGTCATGTGCGATCGGAGCCAGACCCGTCAGCGCGGCGGCCTGCTCACCCGAGAGTTGGCCAAGCTCGGGCATCTAGGCGATGAGCATAGTGCTAGCGACGGGGCCGATCCCGGGAACGGAACGCAGGATGTCGGCAGTTCTCGCCAGTTCATCATCCGAGGCCAGGGTCTGCTCGATCCGCTCCTCCAACCCTGCGATCTGGCGATCAAGAAGATCTTTCAGCTCGGCGTTCATGGCTTCAAACATATCCGCCGATCCCAGCTTCCCATGCGCCTTGATCTGCGCCAGAAGCCGTTTGCGTGTCTCGACCAACTGACCACGCTTTGACGACAACGCCCTGATAAGACGAAGTTTTCCATGTGGCAGTACGCGTCCCGCATCCGGTCGAAACATCATGAACCGCGCGATGAGCTCTGCGTCGATCCGGTCCGTCTTTGCCCGTGTGCCCCGGCTGGCGGCGAAGGCCTTGATCTGGGCGGGTGGCAATTGCCGGGTCGCGATCCCGCAAACATCCAGGGCGGACCATAGCCGCCATTCCTGACCGCCAGTAGTCTCGAAGCAAACCAGCGCACCCGTTTCAAGAGCGAGTTGAGCGACTCGCTCGTGACCCTCTGCCTTGTTCGGCAGCCGCGTGCGCTTGCCTTCTGGCAGACAGTGGATATCCAACCAATCCCGGCTGACATCTATACCGATGATCCTTGCCTGTGATACTTTGCTCATGCTCTCTTCCTTCTGCTCCGCGGTCCTGATCGGCCGCATTCAACTGTTCGAGACGATGAAGAGAGACGGTGCTGGCTCGCTAGGAAACGTGGTCAACGCCACAAGGCTCAGACGCCAAACACCGTCCCGTCACCGGCCTCGGCCAAGGGCGGTGACGGGATCAGGATAGCAAACCGGAGATACAGAAGGGTCAGGACTTCGGTAACGGGGGCGTCTGTGTCAAGGGACTTCGTGCAATCAAATTGATCCGCCAGAGCGGTTCCCTTGGTGTTTCTTCAGCCCATCCTGTCTTTGCGCGGCTATCGGCTGAGGTCCTTCGGGTACATGCTTCGGTTCGTGGTCAGCGCGGCGGCTGCCAACATGATGCTGGTTCGATGTAATTCCGGTGTGCCCATCTCATAGGCGTGCTTGGCAAAAGCCAGCGACAGTCCAGACCACGGCATCATCGGAACCACGTCCCTGCGGGACCTCGAAAGCCTGCGATCAGACAGGCTATGGGCGGTGCCTTTTGTTGTTAGGCCACTCTTGGCGCTGCATCCGGCTGGAAGGTCGTGCCATCCACCCAGATCCGATGAAGGATGACAGCAATGCGGCGGGCGAGAGCAACCATCGCGATTTTGCGCCCGCGCCGCTGCGCGAGCTGGGCTCCCCATGTTCTCAGCCATGTTGATCGGCCACGGTTCATCATGACGGTTGCAGCCTGGCACAATGCTCGCCTCAGATTGACGTCACCCGCTTTGGTGATACCGCCGGACAAGTCCCGTTCACCAGACTGGTTGCGTGAAGGCGTCAAACCAACCCAGGCTCCGACCCTTTTCGAAGACCGAAAGCGGGTCGGGTCATCGACCGCGGCACGGAATGTCAGTGCTACGACCACACCGATTCCTGGCATCGACATAAGGCGTTGGCAAACCGGATCATCCCAGGCCAACCGCCGCACGCACTTTTCGAGACCGGCCAGTTCCTGCCGTAGGGACGCTCGGGCCCGCAGCATCGGTTCAGTCGCGGCTTCCAGCATCGGATTGCCATCTGCCAATTCCCGAATGCGTGTCTCGAACTTGCCGCGGGAGATCGCACCGACCTTGAGGCCAAAGTTCCGCAGCAGTCCGCGCAACGACATTTCCAGAGCGATCATGTTTTGCTGGATAGCCTTTCGAGCGCCGAGAACTGCCCGGGTTTCCTGAGCAGAGACGGATTTACAGTGGACCGGGCGGAACCAGCCGAGATGAAGAAGGCGTGCGATCCCTTCTGCATCGCGGCGATCCGTCTTGATCGGCATCGCCTTCAGCGCTCCTTTCACCTGGCGCGTTTCCATGAGCACCGCTTCCAGACCGGCTTTGGTCAGCCCTCTGTGCAGCCATTGCGACAGTGGCCCGGCCTCTAGGCCAATCGCTGCGATACTGCCGTCAAGTTCGTCCAACCAATGCGCCAAAGCTTCCGGCTCACTTTCAGTCTCCGCCTCTTTGACGATCTGGCCATGCTCGCTGACCACACAAACGGCGGTCTTCGCCAACGACACATCCAATCCAATAAATAGCTTCATCCCGTCATCCTCCATGTGGGGTCAATACGGGAATGGCGACAGCGCGGTACTGATCTGACAAGTGGCAACGGTTGTGCCTGACGCAGGCCCCGTTACAGCATCTCATAGCCAGTAAATGACGATAGCTGCGAGGGCGATGGCTGACAGGAAGACCTTCGGGCACCTGTCGTATCGGGTTGCGACACGACGCCAATCCTTCAACCTGCCGAACATGATCTCGATCCGGTTGCGCCGTTTGTAACGACGCTTGTCGTACTTTACCGGTTTCTTCCGCTGTTTCCGGCCAGGGATGCAGGCGCGTATCCCTTTGTCTTTCAACGCTTCCCGGAACCAATCGGCGTCATAGCCGCGATCCCCGAGCAGCCAATCGACATCCGGCAAGCTACTGAGAAGTGCCCGTGCGCCGATGTAATCGCTGACCTGGCCGGCGGTGACGAACAGGTTGAGTGGGCGCCCTCGGCTGTCGCAGATGGCATGCAACTTGGTGTTCATGCCGCCCTTGGTCCGACCGATCAGGCGTCCGCGCCCCCTTTTTTGACGCCCAAACTGGTCGCGGTACGGTGGGCCTTCAGGTAAGTGGCGTCGATCATGACCGTCTTCTGTTCGCCGTGTTCGGCTGCCAGACCGGCCATCATCCGCGCGAAGATGCCTTTGTCGCTCCACCGCTTCCAGCGGTTATAGAGCGTTTTGTGTGGGCCATAGGCCGAAGGCGCGTCGCGCCATCTCAACCCATTGCGATTAATGAAGATAATGCCGCTCAGCACACGTCGATCATCAACGCGCGGCTTGCCGTGGGATTTGGGGAAGAAGGGCTCAAGACGCGCCATCTGCGCGTCCGTAAGCCAGAAAAGATCAGACATGGTCACCGCTCGTTTTCGAACCGTGAATCACGCCGCAGTACAGAAATCAATGGGTCCTGACCCTAAGGAAGCGACCAAGGTGGCCAGGTGCGCACTGTCCTCCATCGGGCCGGGGTCGATGACAACGACGCCGTCCGTGGTTTCGACAAGATAAGTATTCGTTCCGTGACAGGTCATCTTGCTGGGATTGTTCGCGACTATCCGGGAAATACCGTCCGCGACGGGAAGCACCAGGGCGCGGAGGTTCCGGTTCGGTGAGAAACATGCTTGTGCGCATTTGCCTGAGAACTCCGGTTGGACCTGTTGAAATGCCCGTGGCGGAAAGGGCGCACTCACCGGCGCAATCCACCAGTCCCCCGCCCACAACCGGATCGTGCCGGGAGTGCAGGCGGGTTTAGGTTTTCGTTAGAGTTTTTCGGTCAGTTCGGGCACGGCCTGGAAGAGGTCGGCCACGAGGCCGTAGTCGGCCACCTGGAAGATCGGAGCTTCCTCGTCCTTGTTGATGGCGACGATGATCTTCGAGTCCTTCATGCCAGCAAGGTGCTGGATCGCGCCGGAGATGCCCACGGCGACGTAGAGGCCCGGTGCCACGACCTTGCCGGTCTGGCCCACTTGCCAGTCGTTCGGGGCATAACCTGAGTCGACGGCGGCGCGCGACGCACCGACGGCGGCGCCCAGCTTGTCGGCCAGGGCCTCAATCAGGGCGAAGTTCTCTTCTGACCCCACGCCACGGCCACCCGACACCACGATGCCAGCCGAGGTCAGCTCGGGGCGGTCAGATGCTGCAACCTTGTCTTCAACCCAGCTCGTCAGGCCCGGGTCGGCCGCGGCCGACACGATTTCAACCGAAGCCGAACCGCCGGTGCCGGTGGCGTCAAAGGTCGAGGTTCGGAAGGTGATAACCTTCTTGGCGTCGCTCGACTTCACGGTCTGCATGGCGTTGCCGGCATAGATCGGGCGCACGAAGGTGTCGGCATCAACCACGTCGGTGGCCTCGGAGATCACCATGACATCCAGCAGCGCGGCGACGCGCGGCATGACGTTCTTGGCGTCGGTGGTGGCAGGTGCCACGATGTGG
Organism: Sulfitobacter sp. PR48; assembly: GCF_028807335.1. Classification (NCBI taxonomy): domain Bacteria; kingdom Pseudomonadati; phylum Pseudomonadota; class Alphaproteobacteria; order Rhodobacterales; family Roseobacteraceae; genus Sulfitobacter; species Sulfitobacter sp. PR48. The sequence goes on from NZ_JARAMM010000016.1 coordinate 46,858, forward strand.
CTATAGCCATCGGCGAGGCTCACGATCAGCGCGGCGGTCGATTCCGCCAGGCGGTGGCCCAGCGTTTCGTCTTCGGCGACCAGAACCTTGGCCACACCGTCGATGGTGGCGGCAGCGTCGCCTGCAGCGGCGGCCGAGGCCCCGGCGCACAGGACGGTCACGTCGCCCAGTGCCTTGGCGGCGGTGACGGCCTTGGCGGTGGCGTCCATCGACAGCTCACCACCGGTGACTTCGGCGAGAAGAAGAACAGCCATTACACAGCCCCCGCTTCTTTGAGTTTCGCAACCAGCTCGTCAACCGAGCCCACGATGATGCCTGCGGCACGCGCGGCGGGCTCTTCGGTCTTGACGACTTCGAGACGCGGGGTGACGTCGACGCCGTAATCGGCGGCGGTTTTCTCATCCAGCGGCTTTTTCTTGGCCTTCATGATGTTCGGGAGCGACGCATAGCGCGGTTCGTTCAGGCGCAGGTCGACGGTCACGATGGTCGGCATCTTGACGCTGATCGTCTGCAGGCCGCCATCGACCTCGCGGGTGATCTTTGCGCTGTCGCCTTCGATGTCCACTTCCGAGGCGAAGGTGCCCTGGGACCAACCCAAGAGCGCCGACAGCATCTGGCCGGTGGCGTTCATGTCGTTGTCGATCGCCTGCTTCCCAGCCAGGACCAGGCCGGGCTGTTCTTCCTCGACGATCTTGGCCAGGATCTTGGCCACGGCCAGCGGTTCGATGTCGGTGTGCACGTCATCGGCGACTACGACCAGGATGGCGCGGTCTGCACCCATGGCCAGCGCGGTACGCAGAGTTTCCTGCCCCTGCTTGACGCCAATGGAGACGGCCACGACTTCGTCTGCCATGCCGGCTTCTTTCAGGAGGATTGCCTCTTCGACGGCGATTTCGTCGAACGGGTTCATCGACATCTTGACGTTGGCGAGATCGACACCGCTTCCGTCCGCTTTCACACGGACTTTCACGTTGTAGTCGATCACGCGTTTCACGGGTACAAGGACTTTCATCAGCACATCTCCTCGGGTCTTGAAGCTCAGAAAAACGCCTGCAGCCCTGTCTGTGCACGGCCTAGGATCAAGGCGTGGACGTCATGGGTGCCTTCGTAGGTATTAACGGTCTCTAGGTTCACCATGTGACGCATCACCTGGAATTCCTCGGATATGCCGTTGCCGCCGTGCATGTCGCGGGCCATCCGCGCGATCTCCAACGCCTTCCCGCAATTGTTGCGCTTGATCAGGCTGACCATCTCGGGCGCCGCCTGTGCGCCGTCCATCAGACGCCCGACCCGCAGCGCAGCCTGCAGGCCCAGCGTGATCTCAGTCATCATTTCAGCCAACTTCTTCTGGAACAGCTGCGTCTGTGCCAGGGGCCGGCCAAACTGCCTGCGGTCCAGACCGTATTGCCTTGTGCGGTGCCAGCACTCTTCGGCTGCACCCATCACGCCCCAGGCGATGCCGTAACGCGCACGGTTGAGGCAGCCGAAGGGCCCCTTCAGACCCTCGATATTGGGCAGAAGAGCATCTTCGCCCACCTCGACGCCGTCCATCACGATCTCTCCGGTGGTCGAAGCGCGTAGGGAAAGCTTACCGCCGATCTTCGGTGCCGAGAGCCCTGCCTTGCCCTTTTCCAGCACGAAGCCACGGATCTTCCCACCATGGGCCTCGGACTTGGCCCAGACTACGAAGACATCGGCGAAGGGGCTGTTGGAGATCCACATCTTGCTGCCGGTCAGCCGGTAGCCACCCGAGGTTTTCTCGGCCTTCGTCTTCATGCCGCCGGGGTCCGATCCAGCGTCGGGCTCGGTCAGGCCAAAGCAGCCGATCAGCGATCCGTCGCAGAGGCCAGGAAGGTATTTCAGGCGCTGCGTCTCGCTGCCGTAGGCGTAAATCGGGTAGATCACCAGCGAGCTTTGCACCGACATCATAGAGCGGTAGCCGCTGTCGACCCTCTCGATCTCGCGCGCGATCAGCCCGTATGTGACGTAGGAGGCACCTAGCCCGCCGTAATCCTCGGGCAGCGTGGCGCCCAGCAGGCCAGCCGCGCCCATCAGCGGGAAAAGCTCTGGCGCCGCCTTCTCCTCGCGGTAGGCCGCGGTCACCCGCGGCTGCAGTTCCGCCTGCGCAAAATCCCGCGCCGCGTCGCGCAGCATCCGTTCTTCCTCCGACAGCTGACCCTCCAGCCGCAGCGGATCTTCCCAGTCGAACCGCGACAGATCGGGCGCGTCCTTGGATTTCAGCGATTTTTCCAGTTTTAATACCATCAGATTTCTCCTTTTGTCCGCAGACGGCCCTTGTCATCCCAGAACATCGGTCCGCCCAGATCACGGGGAAAGCCGTAGCCATGCACCCAGATCACATCGATATCCGAACTGCGGACCGCGATGCCTTCCTCTAGGATCCTGCGGCCCTCGGTGATCATCGGCCCGTGGGTTCGGTCGATGATTTCATTTTCACTGAGTAGTTTGCGCGTGATGCCGCGCTCGGCGGCCATCGTATCGATGATTACCTGCACCTCGGGGTCCGGTTTCCGTTCACGGTTGCCGTCATATAGGTACCAACCCTTGCCAGCCTTTTGGCCAAAGCGTCCCAGTTCGCACAGCCTGTCCGGCAATGCGTCGGGCGTGCCGAGCGCCTTGCGATTGCGCCAGTTGATGTCGAGCCCGGCCAGGTCCTGCATCTGGCAGGGGCCCATCGGCCAGCCGAGTGCCCGGAATGCGCCGTCGACCTGCGCGGGTGTTGCTCCTTCCAGAAGCAGTTGAGACAGCTGCGCGTTGCGGGCGGCCAGCATCCGGTTGCCAACAAAGCCGTGGCACACACCGACGACAACCGGCTGCTTGCGCAGCTTTCGGCTCACATCCAAAGCAGTTGCCAGCACGTTGGGCGCGGTTTCGGCGCCGCGCACGACTTCGACCAGCTTCATGACGTTGGCGGGGGAGAAGAAGTGCAGGCCCAGCACATCGTCAGGGCGCGAGGTGGCCGCCGCAATCGCGTCAACGTTCAGATATGATGTGTTCGTCGCCAGGATCGCGCCAGGCCGGGCAATTCTGTCGAGTTCGGCGAAGACCAATTTCTTGACCTCCATATCCTCGAAGGCGGCTTCGACGATCAGGTCACATTTGGCAAGGTCCGCGGCTTCGACGGTGCCCTCGATCCGCGCAATGCGACGGTCGGCCTCGTTCCGGGCCAACGACCCGCGCGAGACAGAACGGGCGTAGGTCGTGGCCACCCGTTCAAGCCCGCGCTGAAGAGCCTCGGCGTTCATTTCGCGAATGATCACGTCGTAGCCGCTATTGGCGAAGGCCATCGCTATGCCGCTGCCCATCGTGCCCGCGCCGATCACGCCGACGGCCTGAACCGAGCGGGTGCCGGCTTCGGCGACATCCTCGGGCAGTTTGGCGGCGGCACGTTCTGCGAAGAAGAGGTGCCGTAGTGCTTCGGAACGCGGACTGGCGACCGCCTCGTCGAACAGCCTACGCTCTTCCTGCATGGCCCTCGCGAAATCCAGTTCGAGGGCGGCCTTGACCGCCTGCCCCGTCAGCATCGGCGCGCTGGAGCGCGCCTTTTGGCAAAGCTCGGCGGCCAGCTTTTCCAGCGCTGCGGGATCGGCCGAAGGCATGTCCCCGGCGCGCTGGCTGACCGGGGCGGGAATATCATTCTCACTGATCTTCCTTTGCAGGAAGCGGACCGCGTTGGCGATCAGATCACCGGCGAATACGGCGTCGATCAGACCCAGTTTTCCAGCTGCGTCCGCCCGCATCATCTCGCCGCTTCCGGCCAACTCGAGGGACGCCTTGGCGCCGGCGAGATAGGTAGTCCGGACGGTTCCGCCCGCGCCCGGCAGCAGCCCCAGCTTGACTTCGGGCAGGCCGATTTTGGCGTCTTGGTTGGCGACGCGGAACGTGTAGCCAAGGGCCAGCTCAAGACCGCCGCCGAGCGCGGTGCCATGCAGCGCCGCAACGCTTGGCTTGCCCATCGATTCGAGCCGACTGATAATCTCGCGGAGCATCGGGGTATTCACCTGGCCAAGCTCGCTTATTTCGGCGCCGTCTACGAAGGTCCGTCCGGCACAGGCGATAACCAGCCCCTCTACAGCCGTGTTACGGGCAACTTCTACCAGCCGTACGGAGAAGGCAGTGCGCAGCGCATGCGAGAGCGCGTTGACCGGCGGGTTACTCAGGGTCAGGATCGCAATACCATTCTGAATGTCCAGACGGACCATCGAGTCGCTCATCAAACAGCCTCCACAGCGATTGCTATGCCCTGCCCCACCCCGATGCACATCGTGGCGAGCGCCCGTTTTCCGCCGCGTTCCTGCAACTCCAGGACCGCCGTCCCGGTTATGCGGGCACCGGACGCTCCAAGTGGGTGGCCTAGGGCAATTGCGCCACCATTCGGGTTTATGTGCTCCGCGTCGTCAGGTAGGCCAAGCTCGCGCAGGACGGCCAGTCCCTGGGCTGCGAAGGCCTCGTTCAGTTCGATAACTTCGAATTCCGTCGGCGACAGACCAATCCGTGCGCAGAGCTTCTGTGTCGCTGGCACCGGACCCATGCCCATGATACGCGGGGGCACCCCCGCGACCGCCCCGCCAAGGTAACGGGCGCGCGGTATGAGGACGTGTTTCCGGACGGCGCTTTCGCTCGCTAGGATCATTGCTGCAGCGCCATCGTTCACCCCAGAAGCATTGCCGGCAGTGACAGTGCCATTCTCGACGAAGGGAGCGCGCAACTTCGCGAGGGAGTCCAGCGTCGTATCGGGCCGGATATGCTCGTCTTGGTCGACGGTGACAGGGCCGCCCCTTCGCTGTGGCACTGCCACGCCCACGATCTCGCGTGAGAGACGGCCCGTGGTCTGCGCGGCGGCTGCGCGCGTCTGGCTACGGAGCGCGAAGGCATCCTGGTCGGCGCGCGAGACGCCGAAATCCGCTGCAACATTCTCTGCAGTCACAGGCATTGCTTCGTATCCGTAGATATTCGCGAAGGCCGGATTCTCGAAACGTGAACCGATGGTTGTGTCGTATATCTCGGCCCGGCGTGTAAACGCCGCCCCGGCCTTGGGCATGACGAAGGGCGCGCGTGACATGCTTTCGACCCCGCCAGCGATCATCAGTTCGGCCTCGCCGGCGGCGATGGCGCGGACCGCAGACATCACGGCATTCATGCCCGAGCCGCAAAGACGGTTGATCGTCGCGCCGGGCACCTCGACCGGCAAGCCGGCCAGCAGCGCCGCCATGCGTGCGACATTCCTGTTGTCCTCACCCGCCTGGTTGACGCAGCCGTAATAAACGTCATCCACAGCGGCCCAGTCGGCGTCCGGGTTCCTCAGCATCAGCTCGCGGATCGGGATGGCCGCCAGGTCATCGGCCCGAACAGGAGACAGCGAACCGGCATAGCGGCCGAAAGGAGTGCGGATGTAATCGCAGAGGAACACGTCGATCATCGTTTGGCCTTTCGCCAGGATGTGATGGTTCGGGTCAACTGAGCGCGATGCTCTCGTCACCGGTCAGTAGCCTGTTCATGCAACTGCGGCTGTCGCCAAACGCCAGCCGTCCGGCGGTCAGTCTGGCGAACTGGCGGCCCGTCAAGCTTTCCTCGGTCATGCCAATGCCGCCGTGAAGCTGCACGGCGCTCTCACCGATCACCTTTGCCGCTTCATTCATTTTTAGCTTGACCGCGTCCAGCGCCAGAGATCGCCGCATCGGGTCGGCGCCGAACATGCGGCGGCCGTAGTCCAGCATCGCGCGCGCGGTCTCCAGTTCAACATACATGTCGACTGCCGCATGCTGCAGGACTTGAAACGCAGCCAGCGGCTGGCCGAACTGATGGCGGGTGCGCAGGTAGTCGACGGTCAATTCGAGTAGGACTTCCATCCCGCCAAGCATTTCGCCACAGGTGGCAAGTTGCCCTCGGGCCTGGGCTTCGGCGATCAGCGCCGCCGCTTCGTCTCCATGTGCCAACAGTGCCCCCTCTGGCAGGGTCACATCCGTCAGCCTAATATCCGCACCGCCGCCGGGGGTGACCGGCAGATACGGGATGCGAAGAACACCGGGAGTGCCGAGGTCCAACAGGAACAGCGCCGGAGCGCAGTCCAGGGTCGCCATTAGCACGATTAGGTCAGCACTGGCGCCGGCTGGCACGAGGGTCACCTCGCCGTTCATGCGGAAACCGCTTTCGCTATTTCGGTCGGCCATGACCGGCGCGCGCGCCTCCAGCGAAAGGGTCACGATACGTGATCCGTCGACGAGTCTGCCCAACAATGGCGCTACGGAAGGAAGGTCGCTGAATCGGGCCAGCAGTGGCATGGCAAGGATTTCGGCACCGACGTGCGGTGTGGTCAAACCAGCGCGCCCCATGGCGTAGGAAAGGAGCAGCAGTTCGGGCATCCCGAGCTCAGCGCCCCCTGCATGCTCCGGCAGAGTCAGGCCAAGCATTCCAAGCCCGGCGAGCTGTTGCCAGATTTCCGCGGGATCGGCCGTTTCGGATAGGATGCTGTCGAGGCTGTCCTGCAGCATCCGATGCTCGTCATTCGTTACGTCCACGTAGGCCTCACAGGTTCAAGATCGTCTTTGAGACAATGTTTTTCTGAATTTCGCTGGATCCACCGTAGATCGAGACTTTCCTGAAATTCAGGTAGTTGTTAAGTGCCGCAGCGGCGGCCAGATCCTCTTCGGCCTTTGCATAGGGATCCGTGACGTCGCTTATCGCGCGCTGTGCCTCCGGGCCCTCTAGCTCCATCAGAAGTTCTGAGGCCCTTTGTTGAAGCTGTGAACCGCGCAGCTTGAGGATTGACGAGGCGGGATCCGGCTCATTGCCCCTTCGCCCGGCGCGTTCGAGGATTTGCATCTGCGTGACTTCCAGTGCCTTCAGCTCAATTTCCAGCCGGATCACCTCGGCACGGAAAAGCGGGTCGTCCCAAGCGCCATTGTCTCTAGCCCGCCTTCGGATCCGCGCGACACGCTCTTTCGAAAGACCGATTCGAGCGATGCCGAAACGTTCGTTTGCCAGCAGGAACTTCGCGTAATCCCAGCCACGGTTCGGTTCACCGACAAGGTTCGCGACGGGCACGCGAACATCAGTGAAGAATACCTCGTTCACCTCGTGGCGCCCATCGAGCGTCACGATCGGGCGCAATTCCACGCCCGGCGTCGTCATGTCGATCAACAGGAATGAAATGCCCCTCTGCTTCTTGGCGTCGGGGTCGGTCCGGACAAGGCAGAAGATCCAATCGGCATATTGACCATATGTCGTCCAGGTCTTCTGTCCGTTCACGATATAATCGTCGCCGTCCCGCACCGCACGAGTCTTCAACGAGGCAAGGTCTGAACCGGCGTTGGGTTCGGAAAAGCCCTGACACCACCAATCGTCACAGTTTGCCGCGCGCGGTAGGAACCTTTCTTTCTGCGCCTTGTTGCCAAAGGCCGCTATCACCGGGCCCACCATGTGACAGTTGAATTGCAACGGAAGCGGCACCGCATTCAACTGCAACTCTTCCGTGAACAGATAGCGCTGGATTGGTGTCCAGTCCTTGCCGCCCCATTCGAGCGGCCAGCCGGGCACCGCCAACCCCTTTGCGTTAAGAATGCGCTGCGAGGTCACAATTTCTTCCTTGGCCAGCACTTGTCCCGCGCTGATTTTCCCGCGGATATCTGCGGGGATTTCGGCTTGAAAGAATGCTCTCAGTTCATCCCGAAATGCGATATCTTTCGCGTCAAGAAAGCTTCCATCAGTCTGGCTTTTTTGCATTGCCCATTCCAATTCACAAGGTTTTCCGTTTCTCGCCGTCCCGAAGGCCCTTACGGAAATCCGGTTTCCGCTTTTCCAGAAACGCCGCGACGCCCTCCTTGGATTCCGCCGTGTCGTAGTAGAGGGCGAGCGCCTGCATGGCGATGCCGGACAATCCCCTGATATTCTCGGTCTCGGCGGTAAAGGAGGCCTTGGCCAAGGCGATGGCCGTCGGGCTCCGCTCAAGAATTTCGGCGCACCACGCATCGACCTCGTCGTCGAGACGGTCGTCCGGCACGACCTTGTTGACCAACCCCATATCGGCGGCCTCGGCTGCGGTGTACCGGCGGCACAGATACCAGATCTCTCGCGCTTTCTTCTCGCCGACAACGCGTGCGAGGTAAGCAGTACCGAAGCCGGGATCGACCGAGCCAACCTTGGGGCCGACCTGGCCGAACTGCGCGCTCTCGCCCGCGATCGTCAGGTCGCAGAGCGTCGCCAGCACGTTTCCCCCGCCAATCGCGTATCCGGCGACCCGGGCGATGACCGGCTTGGGAACGTCGCGGATCAGGCTTTGCAGTTCTTCCACCGGCAGCCCGATCGTGCCCCGCCCATCATACTGACCATCATGGCTGCTCTGGTCGCCACCGGTGCAGAATGCCTTTTTCCCGGCCCCGGTCAGCACGATCACACCAATCGTCTTGTCCCAACCGGCGCGCTGGAAGGCGTGGATCAACTCGTCCACCGTTTGCCCGCGAAAGGCATTCATGCGGTCCGGTCGGTTGATCGTGATCCGGGCCACGCCTTCGGGGCGGATCTCGTAGGTGATATCTTCATAGCTCGTCATGACTTTGTCCTTTCAAGGCGTTGCGCGTGGACGGCATAGATCAACAGCATGATCAGGACGGATTTCACGGCGTCGCCTGCCAGGAACGGCATGACACCGGCGTTGAACGCTTCGGCCGGGCCGATAAGCACGGACAACCACACCCATCCGGTGACCAGAACCATTACGGCTGCCAGGGGAATGGCCAGCATTCGCAGCACAAGCCGATCCGTGACCTGGCGCGAGGCGATGATGAGGGCCGACGCCAGGAAGAAGCCGAACAGGTATCCTCCCGTCGGTCCGGCAAAATAGGCGGGTCCCGCAGAGGCCCCGGCGAAGACCGGCACACCCGCCAGGCCGAGGCCGAGATACAGTGTGATCGGCAGGATGGCGCTTTGGATCGGAAGGAACGCCGCCACGCCAAGGACGGCCGCAAGCTGCATCGTCATCGGGGCCGGGTACATCGGCACCTGTATCCGGGCCGACAGGATGATGAGCGCCACGGCGGGTATGGCGACCATCGCCGACTTTGCGACGGTATGCAGGCTTGTTGTGTGTCGTGATTGACTTTGCGCCATCTAAGTTCTCTTTCCAATGGTTGGTGTGCTGTTGCGGTAGGACGCGAGCGATCCGCCATGCATGACCCGGCCCGGCAGGGGGCGGCCGATCAGCGCTTCGGCCATTCGGGCCGCCTCGATCAGGGCTTCGAGATCGACTCCGGTTTCGATCCCCATCTCATGGGCCATGAAGACCATATCCTCGGTGCAGATGTTGCCGGCAGCAGCCCCGTGCCCATGCCCCGCGAAGGGACAGCCGCCCAATCCGGCGACAGAGCCATCGAACTGAGTTACGCCCAGTTGAAGCGCGACCAGGAAACTGGCCATCGCGGCGCCGCGGGTGTCGTGCAGATGCAAGCCGATGCGCGCATCGGGAAACCGGTTGCGCACATATGAAATACGCGTAGTGACGCTTGTTGGAACCGCCCAGCCGACCGTGTCCGCCAGATAGATCACCGGCAACGCGCGGCCCGCGAACCGGCTGGCGATCCAGTCCAGATTGGCGTCCAGCGCCGCGAACGGGATGTCTCCCTGAAGATTGCAGCCGAAGGCAGTCATGATGTAGATCGCCTCGATGTCGACGCCATCGGCGTCGTACATGGCGATCCAGTCCTCCTGTCTCCGTCGCATCTCGTCCGCGCTGCATCCGTTGTTGCGAAGGCTGAAGGCGTCCGATGCATAAAGCAGGATCAGGCCGGACAGATCGACACCGGGCGTTTCCGCCGCCTGGCGATAGCCCTTCTCGCTCAGCCAGAGCGAGGTATGCCGCACCCCGGATGGCTTTGCGATTGCGCCGAACAGCTCGGCCGAATCCGCCATCTGCGGCACCATCCTGGGCGATACGAAGGACGCGACCTGAATCCGGCTCAGCCCGGTTGCGCTGAGCATGTCGACAAAACGCACGCGCTCGGCCAGCGGGAAGAGTGTCTTCTCGAACTGAAATCCTTCCCTTGGACCTTCCTCGTGCAGGGTGACGCGGGCGGGCAGATCGGTCATGCTGCGGCCTCGTCCTGGTCTGCGAGGATTTCGAACAGGCACTGATCTCTTTCCACCGACTCGCCGGCGGCACAAGCGACGGTGCCGATGGTTCCGGCAACGGGGGCACGCAGAACCAGTTCCATCTTCATCGATTCCATGACGCCAAGCCGGTCTCCAAGACCAACCGCCTGCCCCTCGACTACCTCGACTGCTATGACTTGTCCCATCATCGGCGCTAGAACCTCACCACTCGCCGTGCCGCCCGAGGAGAGAAGTTTGCCTGACAGGTAGGGGGTCACAGTCAGTGACACGCCGCGCGCACCCCGGATGAAGCCTGCTCTTCCCTCATCGCATGACGGGATCAGGGTCAGTGTCCGGCCGTCGAGATCGGCAAGAACAAGGTCTTCACCGATCTCGGTCAGACGGATTGCATAGGTGTCCTCGTTCGCCGCGACAACCAGAGCGTCATCCAGGTCCAGCATGCCGAACCGGATGTCAAAACCCATAGCGCCGCTTGCACAACGGATCGAAGGGGCATGGTTCGCCTCGGAGGTGCCGGTGTTCAGCCGCCAGCCAGTGGCGCCGGTCCAGCCCGTCCAGAGCATCGGGGCGGAGGCCCGGTGGGCCCTGAGCCAGAGTGCGGCGGCCAGAGCGGCCTCTTCCGTGGACACCTGCGGTACAGCCGCCAGATCCAACACGATCTCTGCAATCGATCCGGTATGCACCTCGTTTCGCAAAACCGTCGGAGAGGTGGTGAGCGCCCTGAGGAGCGGCAGATTGCTTTGTACACCCAGGGCCGCGCTTTCCTCGAGTGCGGCAGACAGCCGGGCATAGGCCTGCTGCCGGTCCGGGCCGACGGCAATCAGCTTGGCGATCATGGGATCGTAATAGGGTGTGACGCTCATGCCTGCCGCAATGCCCCGGTCCACGCGAAGCCCCGATGGCAGAGAGAGCGACTCGAGCTTTCCCGTCGAGGGAATAAAGTCCTGATCGGGGTCTTCAGCATAGAGCCGCGCTTCGACCGCGACCCCCCCTACGATGACATCGGCCTGTTCGATCGGAAGGCGCCCCTCGGCAACACTGCGTATCTGCAAGGCAACGAGGTCCTGTCCACAAATTTCTTCGGTAACCGGATGCTCGACTTGGATCCTCGGATTGACCTCGAGGAAATAGGCTTTGCCGTCTTTGACGATGAACTCAACCGTTCCCAATCCGCGATATCCGACCCTTTCGCCCAGACGGACGGCGTGTGCCAGAATCTCCTGCCGCAGCGCGTCGGGCAGGCTTGTCACCGGCGCTTCCTCGATCACCTTCTGGTGCCGCCGTTGAAGACTGCATTCCCGGTCGAACAGGTGAATTACCCGGCCATTGCCGTCACCGAGGATCTGAACCTCGATATGCCGGGCCTCCGGCAGATATTGCTCGACGATCAGGTTCGGGTTTCCGAAAGCCGACCGCCCTTCGCGGATAGCTGCCTCGATATTCTGACGCAGCGAGTCAGGGGATGCGACGACGCGCATCCCCTTCCCGCCGCCACCGGCAGCAGCCTTCAGGAGGAGAGGCAATGGCATACCGGCCACGGATTCGATCAGGTCGTCGACGGAAGCGCTCGGCTCGACAGTGCCGGCAACAACCGGCACATCCGCCGCAACGGCTTCGGCTTTGGCGGCCGCTTTATCCCCGAAACGGCGCAAAATTTCTGCCGACGGTCCGATGAAGGTCAGACTTGCATCCACGACCGCATCGGCAAATTCTGGGTTCTCGGCCAGAAACCCGTATCCGGGATGCACGGCGTCGGCGCCAACCGCCAGGGCCGCCTCGACAATGCGGTCGATCCGCAGATAGCTGTCGCCGGCCGGAGCGGATCCGATCTCGACGGACTCGCCCACTTCGCGCACATGCAGTGCATCGCGGTCGGCCGTGGAATGTACGGTGGCGACGGCAACGCCCATCTCGCGGCAGGTGCGGGCGATTCGGCAGGCGATTTCGCCGCGGTTGGCAATCAGAACTTTCTTGAACATGATGATCTCCTCTCCCCACGGTCAGGTGCGGAATACGCCAAAGCGAGTCGGCCCAGCCGGAACGGAGGCCGAGATTTCCAGAAGCAGGGACAGAACCGGTGCGGTCTCATCCGGTTCGATCACGCCATCCACCCATAGGTTGCGGGCGAAATTGAAGGCGCTGGCGAAGGTTTCGTATTCCTGGCGGATCGGTGCCTTGAAGGCTTCTTCTTCCTCCGCCGTCCAATCCCTGCCCTGGCTCTCGAAGCCCTGCCGTTTGACCAGAGCAAGCGTCGTCGCCGCCTGATCGGGGCCCATGATCGCCGCCCGGCCGTTGGGCCACATGAACATCGCGTTTGGACGGAAAGCACGACCGCACATCGCCAGATAGCCGGCTCCGTACGAGCCACCGATGATGACCGTGTATTTCGGAACGGTGGCGGAACTCATCGCGGTGATGAATTTGGCCCCGGCCTTGGCGATCCCGTTCACCTCGGCCTCGCGGCCAACCATGAAGCCCGAGACATCGGCGAAGAAGACAAGCGGGATATTGCGCTGGCAGCACATCTGGATGAAATGCGTTGCCTTGTTCGCGGACTCCGTGAACAGAACGCCGTTATTAGCCAGGACGCCAACCTGGTAGCCGCCGATCCGGGCAAAACCGGTGATCAGGGTTTTGCCGTAGCCCGCCTTGAACTCTTGCAGATCGCCGCCATCGAGAATGCCACGCAGGATTTCGCGGGTGTCATTCGGCCGTCGCGGATCGCGGTTGATCAGCCCGTGCATAGCGCCCGGCGGCAGGGCCGGAGCCTCGGGCGACGTGCGCGGTCTAATCGGGGCCGGCCGGGCCGGTAGTTCCGCGACGATATCCCGGGTGATGGCGAGCGCATGCGCGTCGTTCTCCGCCATATGGTCGGTGACCCCGCTGACCTGGCTGTGCATTTCTGCACCGCCGAGCGCTTCGGGGTCCACCTTTTCGCCTGTCGCCGCCTGGACCAGCTGCGGCCCGGCCAGATACATGAAACCCTGCCCGCGAACGATGACGATTTCGTCGCAAAGTGCCGGGATATAGGCACCGCCTGCCGTACAGGCCCCAAGGACAACCGCGATCTGGGGAATACCGTCAGCCGACATGCCAACCTGATTGTGGAATATCGACCCGAAGAGACCTTCGTCGGGGAAGATATTCGCCTGATCGGGCAGAAAGGCTCCGCCGGAGTCGACAAGGGTCACGCAGGGCAGCCGGTTCGTCCAGGCGAACTTCTGCGCCCGGACGTGCTTGCGACAGGTCATGCCGAAGTATGTACCGCCCTTCACCGTCGCATCGTTGGCAATGATCATGCAGGCTTGGCCCGCGATCATGCCGACGCCTGTTACAATGCCCGCACCGGGGGGAACGCGGTCGCCGTAAAGCTCTGCGCCCGCGAGGTCAGCCAGTTCCAGAAACGGCGATCCGGGATCAATCAGCGCATCAATGCGCTCGCGCACCAGCATCTTGCCCCTGTCGAGGTGCTTTTGGCGCGCAGCGTCCGAGCCACCCCTGCGCGATGCGGCACGGCGGCTGCGCAGCTCCTTCAGAAGCTGCTCAAACGCTTCGGCATTCAGTTGCGCCTCATCGGCATCGGAGAGCTCGGTCGCAGCGGGTTTGACATTCTGGTTCATCTGGCTTCTCCCGGCAGATCAGGCATCTCGCGTAGGGTCAGGGCGACCTTGAGGGCACCCGGTTTGGAAAAGAAATCGGTTGGAACGATGGTGACGTCGGCTTTCACCGCCAGCGCATTTCTGATCCGCGCTTCTGCGGCGGCGGCCAGGGCCGTGTCCTCGGCTGCGTCACGCCCCGGACCGCGCTCAACAAGAACCTTGAGGTTGCCCTGGGTGCTGTGGCCAGCGAAATCCGCAACGATGCGCATCGTCCCGTTTGTTTCGGGTATGGCCGCGATGATCTCCTGAACCGAGGACGGAAACAGGTTCACACCCCGGACGATCAGCATATCGTCCGTACGCCCCACGCAGCGGATCGTCGGCCCTGGGCGGCCGTCGGCCCCGGAGGCGGAAGTGACGATGACATGGTCACCGCTGCGGAATCGCAAGACCGGTGAGGCCTGGCGGGTCAGCGCGGAATAGACCAGCTCGCCCTCCACGCCCTGTTCGTACGGCAATAGCTCCTCGGTTTCCGGATCGATGAGCTCGGCCAGAATGTGATCCGGGCCGACCATATGCATTCCGATCTGGCTGTCGCTTTCCGCCCAATAGGTGCATCCCAGATCGGTACCACCCAAAACCTCGCAACAGGTGGCGCCCCAGGCGGCTTCCAGCGCTTCCCGGATCGCGGGAATGCCGCCGCCCGGCTCGCCACCGACGATCAGCCGCTCGACCCCCAGGTCGGCCGCGGCGACGCCGGTAACGTCTTTGGCGATGTCCGCAAGATAGAGAAGGAAGTTCGGCGTGCCGATCGCACAGCGCGGTCTCAGGTCCCGTGCCGCGATCAGCAGCCTGTCAGCCCCGCCATCGGCCCCGATCGGGATGTCCTTGGCACCAAGATACTGAACCGCCTGGAACATCGGGATGCCGCCCACAAAGCCCTTGCCAAGCGCGAAGGTGTGCAGAACCAGATCGCCCGGACGCATGCCGCAGGCGAACAGGGCGCGGGCCGTCATCTCCTGCCAGGACAGCACGTCGCTTTCGGTCAGCCCGACATAGGAAGGGCTGCCCGTGGTGCCCGAAGACGCCTGGATCTGCACCACCTCGCCGAGCGGAGCGGCCAGATGCTCGCCCAGGGGCCGGACACGCGCCAGGCTGTCGCGCAGGTCCTGTTTCGTGGTGAACGGAATGCGCCGCAAATCCCCGATGGTCGGGATATCCGCAGCCGTCAACCCTGCCTCGGCGAAGCGGCGCTGATAGAAGGCGGAGTTGCGGACGAGGTAGTCGACCTGCTTGCGCAGCCGGTCTTCCTGAAGGGTGCGCAGTGCCCCGGGCGCCGCCAGCTCGACTGGATTGAACACCGGCGCAGCGCCGGTGGAAAGTACATCTGGTCGTCTATATCTCATTTCGATCTCACTTCCTTCGGTCCGCCGAGCGACGTTTCCACCCAATCACCCTGCGGCAGCCCGCAAGGGGCCTCGTCATTTTTTCAACCGGTCGACCGTATTATTCGTTTGGCGAAACTTCCCCCGACCGTATTAGCCGCGCGATCTCAGCTGATTGCGGATTTCACATGAGACAACATTTCCCGGCCGATCAGCATCCGGCGAATCTCGTTGGTCCCCGCTCCGATTTCGTAAAGCTTGGCATCCCGCAAGATCCGCTCGGCCGGGTAGTCATTGACATAACCATTGCCCCCGAGAAGCTGGATTGCGTCGAGGGCGACTTTCGTCGCGTTCTCTGATGCGAAGAGGATTGCACTCGCCGCTTCCTTCCTCAGAGGCAGCCCCCGGTCAGCGGCCGTTGCGACGGCATAGACATAGGACTGCGCCGCATTGCGGGCCGTCATCATGTCGGCGATCTTGCCCTGCACCAATTGGAACTCGCCGATCGCGCGGCCGAATTGCCGGCGTTCGGAAACATAGGGAATGGCAACGTCCAGCGCCGCCTGCATCAGCCCGAGGCAGGCCGCTGCCGCGATGATCCGTTCATAGTCCAACCCGCTCATCAGGACACCGACGCCGCCATCCAGAGGCCCCATCAAGTTGGCGGCGGGCACCTCGCAATCCTGGAACACAAGCTCACTGGTCCCCGAACCGCGCATTCCCATCTTGTTCAACGGCGGCGAGACAGAGAAACCGGGGTTGCCGGTTTCCACGATGAATGTCGAAATCCCGCGCTTGCCTGCCTCTGGAGAGGTCTTGGCATAGACCACCACGACATCTGCGAACTGCCCGTTGGTGATCCACATCTTGCTGCCGTTCAGGACATACCGGTCGCCTCTACGCTCGGCCCGCATCTGCATGCCGACGACATCGGATCCCGCGCCGGCCTCGCTCATTGCAAGCGCGCCGACATGCTCGCCGGACAGGAGCCGCGGCAGATATGCAGCCCGCTGTTCGGCAGACGCGTTCCTCCGGATCTGGTTGATGCAGAGGTTTGAATGGGCGACATAGGATATTCCCAGACTGCCCGACGCGCGCGACATTTCCTCTACCGCGATGGCATGCTGAAGATAGCCGAGCCCGACCCCACCATCCTCTTCGGCAACTGTCATTCCATGCAGGCCAAGTGCCCCCATTTCAGGCCACAGTGCCCTTGGGAACCTCTCGTCCCGGTCTAGCTGACCCGCCAGTGGCGCCACCCGATCCTGTGCGAAGGCAGAGACCATTTCTCGGATCTGCCGTGTCGTTTCATCCAGGTCATGGAAATCCGTCATCGTTCAGACTCCTTTGAAATCGGCGGGGCGCCGTTCGGCGAAGGCTGCGATCCCTTCGACGGAATCCGCCGTTGCCAGGATGTCGCGGAAGGCCGCGCGTTCTGCTTCAAGAGCCTCGGCAAGAGAAAGGGAACGCGACTGTCGGATCAAAGAGAGGGTCCGCTCTACAGCCAGCGGGGCATTGCTGGCGATACGCTCGGCAGTATCCAGAGCCGCCTCGATAAGCTCGGCCGGGTTCGGGTAAACGCGGCTCACCAGCCCCGAGACAAGCGCAGTTTCGGCGTCGATCATGTCCCCGGCCAGCAGCATCTGCGCGGCGAGTGACGGAGGCAGGAGCCGCGGCAGCCGCGTTACTCCGCCGCCTCCGGCGATCACGCCCACACACACTTCGGGAAGGCCGAAGCGCGCCTTCGCCGAAGCAAGGCGGATGTCCGAAGCCAGGGCAAGCTCCAGCCCGCCGCCAAGCGCGTCGCCGTTGATCGCGGCAATGATCGGTTTGCGGGTCGGAACCCGGCGGGTCATGCCGCCAAAGGTTCCGTCATCCATGTTGGTCTCGGCCCGGCGTCTAAGTTCAGGCAGATAAGACGGGATATCGGCACCTGCACAGAACGCCTTCTCGCCCGCCCCAGTGAGAACGATGCACCGGATGGCAGCGTCGCGCTCGATACCTGGCCAGATCGCCCGCAACCGGTTATCGGTTTCTACGTCGAATGCGTTGCGCTTTTCCGGACGGTCAATCGTGATCAGCGCAACGCCGGGCCGGGGAGATGTCAGACGGATGGTCATTCTTCCGCCTCCAACTGAATCCGCAGGTCACGTTTCAGAATCTTGCCAAGATAGTTCCGCGGCAGAGCGTCAAACGGTAGAAAGACCACGCTCTTCGGCGTCTGGTATCCACCCAGCCTTGACCGCGCAAAATCGATAAGCTCGCGCTCCGATGCCGACGCACCGTCACGCAGGACGACGACTGCGGTCACACGCTCGCCCCAGGTGTCGTCGTTGAAGCCAAGCACCGCAACCTCGCGGATTGCCGGGTGATCGGCCAGAACCTGTTCCACCTCCTGGGAATAGACATTGAGCCCCCCAGTCTTGATCATGTCCTTGGACCGGTCGAGAAAGGTGATGAACCCGTTCTCGTCCATGGTCGCCAGGTCGCCGGTTAGCAGCCAATCGTCGTGAAAGGTCTTGGCCGTTTCCTCGGGCCGGTTCACATAGCCGGACATCACCATCGGCCCGCGCACTGCAATCTCGCCAGCCTCGCCCGTCCCGGCAGTCCCGCGATCTTCGCGCAGGATGCGGATATCGCAATGCCGGACGGCCCGGCCAATGGAATTGGGTGCCGCCCGTTCGTAATCCTCAGGCCGCAAGCAGGTAACGATCGGCCCGGCTTCCGTTAGCCCGTATTCGTAGTAGATCCCGACGCCGGGGACGAGCGCCTCCATCGCCGCGCGGTCCTCGGCCGAAAGGCCACCGGCCCCGGAATACCAGCGACGGAACTGCGACCAATCGGTTCGCGCCGCCAGCGGATGCGAAAGAATCTGCCGGATCATCGTCGGCGGCGTGAAGCCGTTGGTCACCCCATCGCGCCCCACCGCTTCGATCCAGCCTTCCGGCGTGAATTCCGGAAGTACAATAGCCGTGCCACCGAGATACAGCGTCGGCAGAAGCCAAGTGTTGAATGCCGCCGAATGATGCAATGCGGTTCCGATCAGGGTCCGGTCGGATTCGTCCATCCGGGTCCCCTGAACCTGGTTGATCACATTCCAGAACAGGTTCGCATGGCTCAGAAGCACGCCCTTGGACAGGCCTGTCGTGCCGCCGGTGAACAGGATCACCGCGCCGCCGTCAGGGGAAACGGCAATATCGCCCGGCTCATCGCCCTGCGCCATCCCATCCACCGCATCGCGCGTCAGGTCGGAAACGGGGCATTCCAGTTGTTCGGCTGCCAGCGCCTTGGCGCTTGACGGGTCCGCGAAGAGACGCGTTACCCCAACATCGGCCATCATCCGCGCCACGCGATCAGGTGTCTCGCGGTAGTTCAGCGCGGCAATGACCCCGCCACATCTGGTGATGCCGAA
This sequence comes from Sulfitobacter sp. PR48, assembly GCF_028807335.1. NCBI lineage: Bacteria > Pseudomonadati > Pseudomonadota > Alphaproteobacteria > Rhodobacterales > Roseobacteraceae > Sulfitobacter > Sulfitobacter sp. PR48. The sequence continues at coordinate 65,379 of NZ_JARAMM010000016.1, forward strand.
GGCAAGCCGGACCCAGTCGCCCGATGCCGCGCCGATAATTCCGATCCGGTCACCCGGACGGACCCCCTGCGCGACAAGCGTCGCGGCGATGGCGGATGTTTCCCGATCAAGTTCCGCATACGTCCAACGCCGTCCGCCACTGACAAGAGCTTCCTTTTCAGGAAGACGCCGAGCGTTCTGACTGAGGTACTCGCCGATTGGGATCATGGCAGTGGTCCTTATCGTGATTTGAGTTCCGTCGATCAGTCGATCAGAATATCAAGAGCAAGCTCTGCGGACGGATCCATGGCGTAGTGGGTGAAATCCGTTACACCCTCCTGACGCAAAAAGTCCTCATCGATCACGGCGTTGCCCGAGAATTTCCTGCTATCCTTCGTCACGATGGCATAGGCTGCATCGGCCATGATGTCAGGCTTACGGCCCGTGGCGTAGTCCTCGGGGTAATATACCCTGACCGCATCCGTACTGATCATCGTTCGCGGCCAGAGCGAATTGGCCGCGACACCCTGCTCCCGGAATTCTTCCGCAAAACCCAAAGTACACATCGTCATGCCGTACTTTGAGATCGCGTATGCCAGATAACGCCCGTACCAAGTGCCCTGGGTCGAGATCGGCGGAGACAATGTGAGGATATGCGGGTTCTCGGCCTTGACCAGATGCGGCATCGCGAACTGGCCGCACAGATAAGTACCCCGAAGGTTGATCGTCTGCAAGAGATCGAAACGGCTAGCCGGAGTTCCAAGCAGGCCGGTCGGACTGATCGCGCTGGCATTGTTGACCAAAATGTCAAGCCCGCCGAATTCCTCAACGGTCTCTTCGACAGCATTGCGCAGCGCATCCTCGTCACGCACATCCACCTGAAGCGGCAGAGCCTGCCCCCCGGCCGCTTCGATTTCACGGGCAACGGAATGGATGGTGCCCTCAAGTTTTGGGTGCGGGTCGCTTGTCTTCGCCGCCAAAGCGATCCTGGCACCGTCTTGCGCGAACCGCAGCGCAATGGCGCGACCGATACCCCGGCTGCCGCCGGTCATGAAAACGACCTTGTCTTTCAGTTTACCCATTCTGGCATCCCCTCAGCTTGAAAAATCCGGCTTGCGCCGTTCGGCGAAGGCGCGCACGCCTTCCTTGAAATTCTCGCTATACGCGACCTGGGCAAAACCCGCCATCTCGCGCCCCAATTGTATGTCAAACGAGGCCGTCGGCGCTGCATAGACAAGGTTCTTGGTGACCCCGGTGGCCTCAGGTGCATTTGCGGCAAGAACCGCACACAGCTCATCAACTTCAGAGTCGAGCTTGTCTGGTTCCACGACCCGGTTTATCAGGCCGAGCGCCAACGCCTCTTCCGCAGGAAACACATCTCTGGCGAGCAGCAGCTCAAGCGCAAGACGGGTTCCCACCAGCCGGGTCAGGATGTGGGTCATGCCGCCATCGGTGGAAGCCCCGAGCTTGCGATAGGCGGTCGCGAATTTGGTTCCTTTCGCAGCCACGACAAAATCGCATGCCAAGGCCATGGAAAGCCCGCCACCCGCGACCGCTCCCTGCACCACAGCGACGACGGGCATCGGCAGCCGACGCAGCGACAACACCGCCTCGTGGAAGTCCGCGATGACATCCTTGATAAAGCGCCCCATCTCGTCGAGGTTGGCGTGGAACATGCCTATATCCCCGCCGCCGCAGAACTGCTTTCCGCGCCCGCGCAGCAGAACCACGCGGATATCCTTGCGGTCTTCCAGATCGAAGCAGGCGGATCGAAGCGCCTGCACTAGTTCAAGATCGATCACGTTCGCCGAGTCCGGGCGGTTCAGCCAGATGGTTGCGACGGAACCTTCAATAGACAGTTCGATCTTGTCGGATTGCGTTGTCATCAGCTCCTCCTGCAGAATGTTGCACTCACAATCTTGCATGAGCGTGGAGGTCATGCAATAAAAAAACGAATGACCGTTAGTAAAATAAATGAGCGACGAATTAAGGAGTCAAAAATGAGCCATGTTTTAAAGGACGTATCTGATCACGGCGTCGCTACGCTGACGATCAACAGGCCCGAAGTTCGAAACGCCTGGAGCATCGATACGGTCACGGAAATGACTGCCGCGGTGGAAGCGTTCAGGGACGATCCCCGGATCCGCGCGCTGGTTCTGGCCGGTGCAGGACGCGCTTTCAGCGCGGGGGGAGATCTGAACTGGATGCGCAGCATTCTGCATGACCCCGACGGCATTGGCCGGTCTGGAGCGGAAAAGATCCACCGTCTTCTTCAGGCCATTGGATCCTTCCCTCATCCGGTGATCGCACGGGTCAATGGTCCGGCTTTCGGCGGCGGCTTCGGGATGGTCTGCGCAGCGGATATCGCGATAGCTTCGACCGAAGCGCTTTTCGGGCTGAGCGAAGTGCGTCTGGGAATCGTGCCTGCCGTCATCTCCCCCTTCGTGCTGCGCCGGCTCGGTGGGAGCACCGCGCGCGCCACCTGCCTGACCGGAGCGGCGATCGGGACGGACGAAGCATTGCGGATTGGCCTTGTGCATCGCGTGACCGAGCCGGGCGACTTGGATGCCGCCGTCTCCGGCATGCTTGGAGAAATCCTCCAGAGCTCTCCGGTCGCGGTGGCAGCCAGCAAGAAACTATTCAACGACATAGAACGGGCAGACGAAGAGGAACATCTGTCGATTGCACTCGACGCAATCGCGAGGGCGTGGCGGTCCGAGGCCGCCGCGGAGGGGATATCGGCGTTTCTCGGGAAGCGGCCCCCGGCATGGCGCGTGACCCTGGCGGACGTCTAGCGGGCCCCCACCGCGCCCAACACGTGATCGGTATAGATCGCGATGATCTCGTCCTGCGACAGGCGACCCCGCGGCGAGTACCAGTTACACACGCCCGTCAGCGACGCGATGATCGAATAGGAAATAACCTGCGGATCCGCGACCGACCATTCCCCCGCCTCGTTTCCGCGCTCCAGTATCCGGCGCAGGCGCGACTCGTACTCGGTCCGCATCCTGATAATCTCCTGAAGATGCTGCTTCGACAGGCTGCGCAGCTCCATGTTCCCGATGAACACTTCTTCCTTACGCGCCGTATGCCAGCGCAAATGAAAGTTGATAAAACGTATCAGCGCCTCTTTCGGATCGTCGATACCGGCAAGCTCCCGCTCAAGCCCTTCGAGAAGCTCTTCCAGAACTTCCTTCAGCAGGAGAAACAGAAATTCCTCCTTGTTGCGGATGTAATTGTAAAGTGAACCCGCCTGGATCCCCACATCCTCCGCAAGGCTCCGCAGCTTCATCGCCTCGAAACCATGCTTGTAGATCCGCTTCACTCCCGCCTTGCGGATCGCCTGCAACGTCTTGACCCCGTCCGAGCCGGCGGTTCTGACCATCCTAATAAACCTCTCCTGGAAAACTCTTCATATACGACCTGCGAATAGTCCACTCACAACACAATGCACAAACTTCGGTTGCGCGCGATGAAAGCGAAACAGGACCGATAAGGCTATTTCTCCGACCATCCAAGCGACCGTGACGCGTCCCGCGTCATATCCAACAACGTCTGCGTCGACGCGCGTCTGATTTCCTTGGGGTGGTTGGCCATCCCCATGATTGTGATCCCGGCAACGATTTCTCCCTGCGAGTCGAACACCGGTGCACAGGTGGCACAATAGCCGGGCAATACATGGCCTTCCAGCGCGGAATATCCCTGCGCCCGCACGTTGGCGATCACGTCGTCCATGTTCACCGTTTCTTCGTTCAGATCGGCTTCCTCCAATTCCTGTTCTAGGAGCGAGTTGGTTACCACCCTGGGAAGATAGCCAAGGAAGACCCGTCCGGTCGCGGAATTCAAAAGCGGAAACGTGCTACCGACACCGACCGGCAAAAAAATGAACGTACTGCCCCGGTGCCACCTGACGGTGACTGGGCTTCTTTCGCCCCAAATCGCCATCATGGAAGTTTCCGTGATCCGGCTGACAAGCCGGTCGAGCGCATCCTCAGCGACTTTCAGCGCGTCGATCTGAGGCAGCGCCGACAGCCCGACACGAAGCGCCATGCTGCCAAGCCGGTAATGCCCTGTCGAAGCATCCTGGGTAACCAATCCGCCGCGGATCAGGTTGGTGAGATACCGATGGCTCTGACTGCCGGACAGGCCGCTCAGCCGGCTGATATCCTTCAACGGCAGAGAATGTCCGGCACTGGATAACACCTCCAGAACTCTCAGCCCGACCTCAACGGAGTTGATTCCTTTCCGCTCGTCCACCGCGCTGGTATCAAAGTCGTTGCCCGTTCCCTTCCCTGCCATGATGCTCTTCACTTGTGTCCGATGGGCGGTCTTCTAGAACACCCGGCGCGCATCTGCCAGCAGTATCGCCGACCGTAGCGCCCGGGATGATTTGTCCGCACGATCCTTGAGCGCCCTATCATCCGGACCGCAGTATCTTTTCCGTCAGGTGAACCCAGTAGTTCGCACCGAAGGGGATGATGTCGTCGTTGAAGTCGTAGAGCGGTTTGTGGGCCATCACGCCGCCCTTCTCACCTTCTGAGCCGTTGCCCAGCCAGATGTAGCAACCGGGACGTTCCTGTAGCATGAACGCGAAATCTTCTGCTGCCATAAGCGGATCCGGATTTCGGTTCAACCGCCCTGCCCCGAAGGCCTCTTCGATCGTATCGCCGGCAATCTGCGCCTCGTGCAAGGTATTGATCGTAGGCGGGTAGCGCCGCTCGTAGCGCACACTTGCCTCTACACAGTGGTTCTTCGCCTGCCCCTCCACGACACGGCGAATTCCCGCTTCAACGGCATCCTGCACTTCGGGCCGGAATGTTCGCGTGGTGCCGCCGAACCCCGCCCGCTCGGGCAGCGTGTTCCACGCGTTCCCACCTAAGAGCTTTGTCGCGCTGACGACCGCGGCATCCAGAGGAGCCACACTCCGGCTCACGACTGACTGAAGCGACTGGATCATGGAGGCGACCGCGAGAACCGTATCGGTGCCTGTATGCGGCCATGCGGCATGTGTACCCTTGCCTGTCACCTCAACATCGAAAATGTCGAAGGACGCCATCATCGGCCCGTCCTTGACACCGAAGTGACCTGCCGGAATGCCGGGGATGTTGTGCATTCCAAAGACCGCATCCCAGGGAAACTTGTCGAATAACCCGTCGGTAACCATCTCGCGCCCGCCGCCTTCGTTTTCCTCGGCGGGCTGGAAAATCAGGTTGACCGTGCCATTGAAGTCCTTGGAGTTCTGTAGATACTCGGCTGCGGACAGCAACATTGTCGTGTGGCCGTCATGACCGCATCCGTGCATTTTCCCCTCGAAAACCGATCGATACGCAAATGTGTTTTCCTCAAGGATATCAAGCGCATCCATATCGGCGCGCAGCCCGATACGCCGGTCGCCGGAGCCAGACTGGATCGTTCCGACACCCCTGTCCGCGCCAGCCCGCGATGCACCTGAAGTCCCATGTCACTTAGCGCATCGGCGACGACCTCGGAGGTTCGCGTCTCCTCGAAAGCCGTCTCGGGATGCGCATGCAGATCTCGCCTCAGCAAGGGCCAATGCTAATGACGCGCGGAAATTTCGGGAATCAGGCCACGTATGGTTTTTGTCATCTCATAAATCCGGGAAGCCACGTTACAATCTCGGGAAAAGCGAAAAGCAGGATCATCACGACGGTTTCGGCCAACAGGAACCAGGCCACGCCGCGAAAGACGACTTCGACACCGATCTGACCGCGAACGAGGGTCGAAACCGCAAAAACGTTCAATCCGACCGGAGGCGTTAAAAGCCCGATTTCAATGAACTTCACGACGACTATTCCGAACCAGATCAGGTCATAGCCGATTTCCGTGAACAGCGGCAGAAAGATCGGAATTGTAATGAGCATGATGCCCATCGGATCGAGAAACATACCGAGCAAAATGAAGACCACGCTGGCGCAGATGATCACCGTCAGTGGCGTGAGCGACAGTTGCAGGACCGCCGATGAAATGAAAGCGGGCAAACCGATCAAAGCCAGATAACGCGAAAACATCAGCGCGCCGATCGCGACGAATAGGATCGAAGCCGTCGTCACCATGGCATCTCTCAAGCTTCGCCGAAGCGGTGCGAAGGACAGCCGGCGCTGCAAGACCGATATCAAGATTGCGACGAAGGCCCCAAAAGCGCCGGCTTCAGTCGGGCTCATCAGCCCGCCATAGATACCGCCCATGACGATCAGAACGAGTACCGGCAACTGCCAGATTTCCGCCAGTGCACCCAATTTCTCGCGCAATGTCGGGCGATCCTCAAGTTTCGGCGCCAGATCGGGGTTCAGCCGGCACCGGGCGACGGTCATACCGCCATATGCGAAGGCCGTCACAATGCCCGGAACGATGCCGGCGACGAACAGTTTGGAAACCGAGACCTCAGCGAGAATTCCATAAACGATCAACGCAATGCTGGGCGGGATTACCGCCGCCAGGGTTCCGCCGCAGGCGCAAGAGGCCGTGGCCAGGCCCGGATGATACTTGTAACGCAGCATCACTGGGAGGCCGATCTTGCCCATCGCGATCGTCGTCGCAAATGTCGATCCCGAAGCCGCACCGAACCCGGCACAGGCGAAATTGGTCGCCACGGCCAGGCCGCCCGGCAACCGGCCAAGCCAAAGCCTCGCTGCCTTGTAGATGGACGTGGTCATTCCGGATTGGAAAGCCACCGACCCCATCAGGGTGAACATCGTATTGCCGAAAACTCGTACTGAGTCGCAAATTCCCGTGGAATCCGGCCGACGTAACTCAGCGCCGGGCCAAATCCGAGAAATAGCGCTATTCCCGAGAATGCAACCGTCGCCAGCGACAGGCCAATCGGGAACCTGAGCGCGATCAGGATCAGCAGGGCAACGACGGCGAGAAAGCCTTGTTCGACCCCCATCATGGCTTTTCCCGGCCCTTTGCACCGGCAACCACACGCCTGATGAACATCAGCACAACCGCACAGCCCATCGCGCCAAATCCCAGCGGCACGAACCAGCGGCCGGGCCAGGCTGGAAGCGAGGTGTGAACCAGTTCGATCGCTTCGTTCATCCTCGTGGCCTGAAGAGCCTCTTGCATGGTCTGCCAGGTCAAAAGCGCGCAGAATACGCCCAGAGCGGCAAGAATGACGAGATCGAGAAGAAATCGGCTTTTGCGGCCGAGCTTGTTCGTGAATATCTCAGCCTTGATGTGCTTGTCATTGCGCTGGATGTGGGCCAGCGGCAGGAACACGATCGGCACCATGTACCAATAAGACACGATGGCGTCGGTGCCTTCGAGCGGGCTGTCGAACACGGCGCTGGCAATGATCTGGACCACGATGTGAAGGCACAGCACAGCCACGATTATCTCGCCCAGAACCATCAGCGCCGAGACGAACCGGTCAAACCACTTGAACATGCCGGTCATCTAGCGCGCGCCTTCCGAGAAACCGGTGTCTTCTTGAAATTCGACCAGACAGCCATGCGCCTGAGACGGCGCCAGCCAAACGGCGCCTGCGGTGCTGCCTGCGACGGGAAAGCCTGCGTCATCCAGGCATTCTCGCAAGGTTCGGATCGAAGCGACCTGGATGCGGAAGCCGAGGTAAGCCACGTCGTCATCCGGAATCCCGTCGATACAGGCCTTTCCATAACGAGCCGCTGCTGTCGGCCGGCTCATCAGGCCCAGGTGGACATCTCCCAGAACCACCCGGACAATGCCGTCGGCACCAGCCTGAACGGATGCGCACCAAACATGTTCAAAATACTCCGCCGTTGCCAGCGGGTTGCGGCTTGCGGCCATCTGTCAATCCCGGCGCAAAAAGGGTCAGTTTCCCGGAGCAATAGTCCCCAGTTTTTCTGGGATGATGGGCGCCTTGGCGCGCGTGCTCTCCAGATAGCTGACGCGCGTCAAGGCGCCCTGGCCGCAGGCCAGTTTTTTGACCTTGACTTCGCGAGGTCAAATTTTGGCGTTTCGGCTTTGACGTAGCCAGAAGCTCTCGCCGTTCATTTCGAGGATGTGGACGTGGTGTGTCAGGCGATCCAAGATTGCGCCAGTGAGGCGCTCGGAACCGAAGACCTCGGTCCATTCGTCGAATGGCAGGTTCGAGGTGAGAATGATGGACCCGCGCTCGTAGCGCTGCGAGATGATCTCGAAGAACAGTTCGGCGCCGGTCTTCGAGAGCGGCACGAAGCCCAGTTCGTCGATGATCAGCAGGTCCTGGTCGGCGATGGTCTTCTGCAGACGCTGCAGGCGGCGCTCGATCATTCGGCGTTCCCGCTCGATCAGTTCCAGTTCGCAGAGCCGTAGCAGGTACTGGACATGGTCCCGGCCTTCGGCGGCGCACTGCCGCGCAAGCTTGGCGTGCTCGGACTGGAAAGTGGGCAGCTTGAGCTTCTTGAGATGGTGCTGAAGCAGCACCTGCGGCGTGTCGCTCATCTCGCCATTCCGGACAGCAGACTCATGTAGCTGGCCGGCTTCGTGGTCTGGACCCGCGCCCGGGGCAGGTAGGGATAGATGTCGAGGTCGAGCCGCGGCGGCCGGCGTTCTATGCGGCAAAGCACCAGGTGCTTGACCGCGTCGTAGCCGATCGCCCCGAGATCGAGGGCCTGGCGCACGGCACCATGGACGTGATCCATCTCGAAGGTCTCAAGCAGCCTCAGGACCTGGACGTACTCGCGCTTGCCATTCTTGCCCATCCGAGCCTCCAGCAGTCGGCGCAGGGTGGCAAACTCTCCGGGCAGGGCCCAGCCCTGCAGCGGCGCGGCCTGGTCCAGGGCCCCGACCTTCTGCTCCAGCAGCGGCAGGAAGTGGATCGGATCGAAGATCATGTCGGCCTTCTCGTAGGACCGCCGATGCCGCGCGATCACGTCGGCACCGCAACCGATGACAACCTCGCCAACATAGCCGCGGACCTGGACCTCGCGATGGGCGTAGGCAACTGGCACCGAGTAATCGTTGCCACGGTAGCGCACCATCGAGATCGAGGTGGCTCGCGTACTGATCTTGTCGCAGGCATCGTAGGGTACTGCCAGCAAGGCCATCATGGCATCGAGATCACGGAGAAGTCTCTGACCGACCGTCTCGGCGTAACCGCGAAGGACCTCGTCCTGACGCTTGAGACATTGCGCCTCCAGGCAGGCGCTCAGCGCCTCGAAGCTCTCGAAGCATGGCATCGGCACCATGTAGTTCCGCCGACCGAAGCCGATCATACCTTCCACGTTGCCCTTGTCGTTCCCTTTTGCCCGGCCGGCCAAACCTGTCCTCGAACAGGTAATGCGACTGCAGTTCCGAGAACACCCGGGTGCGCTTGCGGCTGCCGTCGCCGAGAATCTTCGCCACCGCGATGGTGGTGTTGTCGTAAAGGATCGACGCCGGCACACCGCCGAAGAAGTCAAAGGCCGAGACGTGCCCATCACAGAACGCCTCGGTCGTCTCGGCCGGATACGCCTTGATTAACAGGGCATCCGAATGTGGCAGGACCATCGCGAAGTAGTGCAGTTTGCGTTTGACGCCGCCGATCACGCCGACCGCCTCTCCGAAGTCGACCTGCGCGTGCCCCGGCGGATGAGTGAGCGGTACGAACACCTCCCGCGTCCGGCGCTTCTTCTCCCGGACATAGTCGGTGACGATGATGATGCCGCCTGTGAACCCGTGCTCGTCGCGCAGACGCTCGAAAATACGCTTCGCCGTGTGCCGCTGCTTCTTCAACTGGGTTTTGTCCTCCTCCAGTATCTGGTCAATGATCGGAATGAAGGGATCAAGCTTCGGTCGGACCGGCGGCTTCGACCGACGATACCCAGGCGGCACCGAGTGCTCCAGTATCTTCGCGACCGTCTTGCGGTCGATGTTGAACAGTCGCACCGCCTCGCTCTTGCTCATTCCTTAAACATGGCACGCAAGGCGTACCCGGTTGTAAAGCTCCACAGCATACATCTCCCTGCCTTCAGCTCGTTGCCTCAGGCACAAGATGCGGAATTTTACTCCGCGACGGTCAGATCACCCGACCGTTCCCGCTGTCCATTTTGTCTCCGGGATTCACACCTGAGAGCGCTCGGGCGCCCTCACTTTTTCCAGGCATGTTTCGGAAGAATCGCGCATCAGCCCGCTTTACAATTTTGACGAGAGGATCGGCGCGCGAGCCATTCCCAAATTGAGACTCCACTCATATCAGGATTCTCATTTTGAAATCCAAAACGCTCAAGAATTTCCAATAGTTATTTGTTTTAATTGATATTTATGCCTCTCTGCGATTTTGGCACACAACCTGCTCCCTGAGTCCTACTCAGTTGGGAGGAGTGAATGAAACCAGGACCAAGAATGTCCGTGGTCGACTGCGGGCCATTGACGCTTGAAAAGGCGAAACTGGTAGCCTTTGCGGAAGGCACGGTATCGATTCCGACCACGGTTGCCATTTTTCAGCACCCGCAACACGGGGTGATCCTGTGGGATACCGGGTGCAATCATGCCGTGGCCGACCCGGAAGAAGCCGAAGGTTATTGGGGCGCGGGCATCCGTGACGCCTTCGGCGCTCAGGGCTTCACACGCAACCATGCCATCGACCGGCAGCTGGATTTCATGGGCATCCAGCCCAAGGACGTTCGGTATGTCATCTATTCGCACCTGCATCTCGATCACGCGGGCGGAATGAGCTACTTTCCCAACGCCGTGCACATCATGCAGCGCGCGGAACTACAGTATGCGCTTTTCCCTGACGAATGGACCCGCCCGGTCTATGTGCAGAACGACTTCCGCGACATTCACAAACTGAATGTCCTGCTGATCGATGGCGACCACGATGTTTTCGGCGACGGTACATTCCGCCTGATCAAGGCACCCGGCCACGCCCCGGGCATGCAGGTTCTGGTCGTGACCCTTCAGCATCGCGGGCGATTCATTCTGGGCGCGGACGTCGCGCACCAGCGCGACCAGTTCGAAGCGTTGATCCCCATGCCGTGGGACTGGAGCTGTCACGCCATGACCTCGTCACGCAAGAAGATCAAGCAGCTCGAACGGTCGGGAATTCCGCTCTACCTCTGCCATGAACCGAGCGAATTCAATGCCCTGCCGCAAGGCGGCCGTTACTGGGACTGACATCCGGGACATCAGGACAACACCGCTCCATGAACGAGGGGCGGGCAAATCGTGGGGAGCGATTATGACTACCAAGGCAAAGAACAGCACAGCGGATTTCGACGTTGTGCTCGTTGGGGCCGGTTTCGCCGGCGTCTACCTTCTCTATCACCTGCGCAAACACGGCTACAAAACTCGCCTTATCGAAGCCGGTCACGACCTCGGAGGCGTTTGGCACTGGAATTGCTATCCGGGCGCGCGCGTCGACAGCATCGGCGCGATCTACCAGTTCTCCGATCCCGAGCTGTGGCAAGACTGGGATTTCAACGAGAAATTCCCGTCCTGGGTCGAGCTGCGAAAGTATTTCCACCATGTCGATAAGAAATGGCGCGTTCGCAAAGACTGTCAGTTCGACACGCGAGTCAACGGCGCCGAGTTCGACGAGCGCCAGCGTGTTTGGAAGGTTCACAAGGACGACGGCGAAACAATTACCTGCAGGTATTTCGTCCCCTGTCTGGGGTTTGCGTCAAAGCCTGTGATCCCCAATTTTCCGGGGCGGGACACGTTTCGCGGCGTCGCCCACCATTCCGCGCACTGGCCGCAATATGGCCTGGACATGGATGACAAGCGCATCGCGATCATAGGCACGGGTGCCAGCGCGGTTCAGATTCTTCAGGAAGCCTCGAAAACGGCCCGGCAGGTTACTGTGTTTCAGCGGACTCCGAACCTGACAATTCCCATGCGGCAGAAGAAGCTGAGCAAGGCCGACAATGTCCAGATGAAGGCACATTATCCTGAAATCTTCGAAACCAGACCGCGCACCTTTGCCGGTTTTGAGTTCGACTTCCACCCCCGGACCTGGGCGGAATCTTCGGAGGAGGAGCGCAAGGCGACATTCCAGGAAATTTGGGAGATGGGCGCCTTCAACTGGTGGCTGGGCAATTTCAACGACGTGCTGTCGAACCCGGCCGCAAACCGCGCGGAGTACGACTACTGGCGCGACCAGACCCGCAAGCGGATCAAAAAGCCGGAACTGATCGAACTTCTCGCACCGACGGACCCTCCGCACCCCTTCGGCGTGAAGCGGCCTTGCCTGGAACAGCATTTCTACGAATGTTTCAATCAAGACAATGTGGAGTTGGTGGACGTCAACAAATATCCGATCGACCGTATCTACGACAGGGGCATCTTCTCTGGCGGCAAGGAAAGGGAGTTCGATATCATCGTATATGCCACCGGCTTTGATGCTGTATCGGGCGGCATGACGCAGATCGACATCAAAGGCACCGATGGGCGCAACCTGCGCCAGCATTGGTCAAAGGGTATTACGACGCACTTGGGCATGGCGATACCGGACTTCCCCAATCTGCTAATGTCCTACGGCCCGCAAAGCCCATCTGGTTTCTGCAACGGCCCCACCTGCGCCGAGCTTCAGGGCGACTGGATCATCCAGTTCATCGAAGATATGGACCAAAAAGGGGTGAGCCGGATCGAAGCCGACACCGAAGCTTCCGCGAACTGGGCCCGAACCACCATTGAAATCGCCGACCAGACGCTCTTTCCGCAAGGCGACTCGTGGTATGTCGGCGCAAATATTCCCGGAAAAACCCGCGAGTTTCTGATCTATCCGGGCGGAGTGCCGACCTATCTGAAAGCCATCCGGAAGGAAGCCGAAAGCGGGTACCCGGGCTTCAGCCAGATGACATGATGTCGGAGGGAACAATGGCAGCTTTTGTTCCCAATTCGCAGGTTCCGGCGACCGGGCCAACTCTTGGCGACCGTCATGAGACATTCCCCGCGGCGGACGCCTGGCCCGGACCAACAGCCCCCCGGCGAAACTTCCGCCAAAGGCGAAGGCGTCGCAGTTCCTGTCGGGTCTGCCACCTTCCTCCGAAGGCAGCAAAAACAGACAAATGCGCTAATTTCATGCTGCATCACAGCATAAACCACCATTTTACATGCAAGAGTTCATGCTTTAACATCGGCCCTCCGAAGGACAGGAGTTTTTCACACAGGTTCAGGGATGGCTGTCACAGAAATCGCAAAGTTGCACTCTCGCGAATACATATACGATTTGGAAAGGCACTGGGATAAGTTGCTCAGCGGCGACGAAGTCGGCGAGAGCATGGTCAGGCCGGTCGTCATCGATAGCTGGCGACGTTGTCTGGGCTATGGGCTCGACCCGACGAAAGCGGCTGCTCCGGTCGGACCCTTGAACGAGAGCGAAGGCCCTACGATCAGCGAAAGCCGCATGCAAAGCGTGATACGGACGTCACTGAAATCCGTCGGGCACTACCTTGACGAAGCGCAATCCATCCTCATCGGGACCGACCGCAAAGGTCAGCTTATCTTCATCGACGGCGACGATTCACTCTCTGACGATCTGGCGGCGAACGCCGTGATGGTCGGCGCCACATGGGACGAGCTTCAGATCGGGACCAATGCTGTCGGCACGGCACTCAAGGAACAGCGCGAGGTGATGATTCACGGCCACGAGCATTTCTGCGCCGCCGGCAAGAGCTGGAGTTGTGCGGCCGACGTCATTCGCGACCCGGTCGATCATTCTGTATTGGGCGTTGTCGATCTCACCGGACCCGCCGAAACTATCGCTCTGCGAGCGGGCGCGGTCATCTCGGCACTGGTAGAGCGAATTGAAAGCGAACTGTCGAAACTGGACCTCATCGATCAGCTTACCCTGATCGACAGTTTTCACGAGCGCCCTGCAAACAATACGGGTCTCGTCATGGTCGACTGGCGGGGAAAAATCATCCGGCGCAATGGCTGGGGCGGCCTGGATAAGGCCAAGCTGGACCAGGGCGGGTTTGTCCCCGGCTTGCAGGGGCTGTCCCCCGAAAGCTGGTCGCTGGATCTCACGCATGAAGCCTTGCGCGGCGGAGAAATAGAGTGGATTCATTCCGACGGTGAACTGATCGGTGCTGCCATCCATGTTGGTAAGCGCAAGCCCGTCCGGCACAGCGCCTCGATGCCCGAACCCCTGGCCAAGTTCGTTGAGGTCTGCCCGTCGCAAACCGATCTTGTGGACAAAGCCGCCGTTCTCGCGAAAGCCGATGTGCCAGTCCTGATCACCGGCGAAACCGGGGTCGGTAAAGAGGTGTTGTCCTCGGCGATCCATCAGTCGAGCGACCAGAAAGGCAAACCTTTCGTCGCGGTGAACTGCTCGGCCATTCCGCGCGACCTGATCGGCGTGGAGCTGTTTGGCTATGTCGAGGGTGCATTTACCGGCGCCCGGCGCGGGGGCATGTCCGGACGGATCGAAGATGCCGCCGGCGGAACACTGTTCCTTGACGAGATCGGAGACATGCCGCTGGAAATGCAGCCCTACCTGCTGCGATTTTTGGAAACCGGACAAGTGTCGAGGATCGGCGAAAGCAAGGGGCGCGAAATCAATGTGCGCATCATTGCCGCGACGCACCAACCGCTTGAGGAACTGGTCCAGGAAGGAAAGTTCCGGTCGGATCTCTTCTACCGGCTGAACGTAGCGCGTCTACATGTGCCGCCATTGCGCGAGCGGCCCGCGGATATCGTTCCGCTGAGCTATCGCATTCTAGGCCAGATAAGCAAGGAAACCGATATCAGCGATATTGACAGCAATACACTCAACTTCTTGATGAACCACGATTTTCCCGGGAATGTGCGGGAGTTGAAATCGTTCATGCAACGCTATGCGCTTGGCCTTCCGGTCGCACCCTTCGAGAATGAAGACAAGGTCGACATGGGCCATCTCACCCTGGCCGAGATTGAGCGCGATGCGATCGAACGGTCACTGGCGCGCCACGAAGGATCGGTGGCCAAGGCCGCCGAAGAGCTGGATATACCGCGTTCAACGCTTTACCGGCGGATTGCCCGAGATCGCTCCCCTGCGCTTGACTGACCGGCCCGGTCTGTCGCTGCAGACCGGACAGCGCGCGGCAGCGAAAACGGCGCCGGGCGTTCTTTCCTTTGTTCAAACCTGCGCGCTCTCGGAAGACGAACATGTCGAGGCAGTTGTGGTATCCGCCGGTCACAACCCTGCGTTGGCGGTATCGTTTGACATCGCCGATCCTCCAAGACATCGCCCGCCGCCCGCATTCCTGAGTAAATCAAGTCGAACGGTGCTGAACATTGCGGTCCCGCAGACCTCTCTCTACACCCACGTCGCCGCGCAAATCCCGCTTCTGGTGAAGGATCGCGCGTTGCATCCCATCGCTCACAAATGGCTGGAAGTTCTCGAGCCATCAGGTTGGGTCGGCGCCAATGTCACAGAAATCGCGGCTTTCGCCGGAACAGATGCGCCCGTTGCAGAGACCGTGCTGTTGGCGCTGCAGGATGCCGAGCCTTCCGGGCTGTTCGCGCGTTCGCTCGCCGAGTGCCTTTCGCTTCAGCTTGCCGCACAGGATGCCCTGACCGACCAAATGCGGGCGCTCCTGTCGCGGTTGCCACTTCTGGCGGCTGGCTCGTTGGCTGAGCTGGCCCGGGAATGCGCAGTACCTCTCGACACCCTTGCCGCGATGATCCGAAGGCTGCGGGGCCTTAATCCAAAACCCGGCGCGGATTTCGAGGCCGGCCCGATCGCGCCGCCCGGACCTGACATGTTCCTTTTCAAGGACGAGGCCGGGCAGTGGCAGTTGGAACGCAACAGCTATCTGAAACCGACTTTGTCGCTGGCAACGTGCACCGACAAAAGCCTGATCTCAGGCGCCCTGCGCGAGCTGCGGACTTTCGAAGCACGAGATACAATGATTTTCCTCGTGGCAAAAAGTGCACTGGATGTGCAAGCTGGCTTTCTGAACGGCGATATCGCCTATCCGCAGGTTCTGACCGCATCGGCTCTGGCGCACGACCTTTCCTTGCACGAAACAACAGTCGGGCGCATTCGAAAACACCTGACCCTGGGCATTGAAGGCGGCAGGTTCGCTTTTTCGGATCTGTTCTTCCGAGGGATCGGTACCGGCAACCAAGGGCCGGTTACGTCTCTGGAGCTGCAACACCGGATCGCCGAGATTTGCCGCACCCATCCCGAACGCCTCAGCGACCGTGAAATCGCTGAAGAGCTCGCAATACATGGACTATTGGTTGCACGCCGTACGGTCTGCAAGCACCGGCCCCGCACGGCACTGCGCCGAGCCGGGGCCGATATCTCCTAAAGCGGAACGCGCACGCATCTATTTGAGCGAGGTACTTAGCCGCCTCCAGTGTGCAGGGCCGTCCTGTCTGACATTGAAACGGTCGAACATCATTGTCGAATACCCGTCATTGACCACCGACTGAAGCGCAGTCCGGTAATTGCCGATACCTCCGAGATAGAACATCACTGCGTTTTTCTTACCTGGAATGTTGGCTCCGAAAATCCAGCTTTCCGCCTGTGGAAACAACGTCATGTCGGCGATGTCGCGGCAGGTTTCGACCCATTCATTCGCCGCGGCCTGTTTCGGCTCCATCGTCGCGTGGCCGTTCTCCTCCATCATCTTGATAGCGTCCGAGAACCACTCCACTTGAGTCTCAATGGCTGGCGGCAGGTTCGTGAAGGGGCCGTTGGGGCCAAGGATCATGAAGAAATTGGGGAACCCGGCTTCCATCATGCCGAGATAACCCAGAGGTCCGTCGCTCCATTTTTCCTTGATCGAGACCCCTTCCCGTCCCGTCAGATTCATCCGGGTATAGTGCCCGTCAACCGCATCGAAGCCGGTAGCGAATACGACCACGTCAAGCTCTGACATGTCACCGCTTTCAAGCCGGACACCGCGCTCGGTAAACTCGGCGATCGGATCGGATTTCACGTCCTTCAGGGTGACATTGTATCGATTGTACACGTCGTAGTAGTTGACCGCGCACAACGGACGCTTGGCGTAAAGATCGTTGGGCATCAGCTTTTTCGCCGTCTCCGGATCCTTAACGATCTTGGCGATCTTTCTCTTGATAAAGTCCGCCGCGGCGTTGTTCGCGTCCCGATCGGTGGCAATGTCGGAAAATGTCTCGAACATGAAGCGGAATCCGCCGCCCTTATTCCAGATATTCTCGAATATCTGCTGCTGTTCCGCCGGCGATACCGAATGGAACGGAACGGTGCTTTCCTCGAAGCCGAAAGCGACCACGGAATTCTTCACCTGTTCCCAGATTTCATCGTAGCGCACCTTGTATTCGTTGATTCGGGCCTCGTCCTCGGGCCAATTGCCAATCGGCACAACATACTGGGCGGAACGCTGCAATACGGTCAGATGCTTGACGACAGGGGCCAGCGCGATGATCAGCTGCACACCGGTCGATCCGGTCCCGATGACCCCGACCCGCTTGTTCGACAGGTCGATGCCTTCCGGCCAGTTGCCGGTATGGAAAATGTCGCCCTTGAACTTATCGATACCTTTGAAAGGCGGAGTATTCGTGGCCGACAGCAGCCCCAGACCGGTGATCAGGTATTTAGCAGTCACCTGCTGACCTCTGTCAGTGGTGACACGCCAAAGGCCAGCCGCCTCGTCGAAATTCGCAGCCGTCACCTTGGTGTTGAACTGATAGCTGCGGCGAATGTCGTAACGGGTGGCAAAATCCTGAAGATAACCGAAGATTTCCGGCTGGGTCAGATAGCGGGTCTTCCACTTGGCGTTCTTCAGGCCTTCCTTGTCGAAGGAATAGCGGTACGCGAAACTTTCGGTATCTGACAGCGCGCCGGGATAGCGGTTCCAGAACCAGGTGCCACCCACATCGCTGGCGTTTTCATAAGCCTGAACAGACAGGCCAAGTTCGTCGCGCAGCTTGTAAATGGTGTACATTCCGCCGAAACCCGCGCCTACGACGATAGCATCGAAATCGGCGCCGGATTTCCCCATCCTCGGGGATATGACGTTCATGAGCTTTCTCCTATGCATAACATTGGGGTCGGCTCCGCCCGCGAACACTAGCGTGTAGATCAATGCCCGACAAGTCCTGATCCTAGCGCGCCAAAGCGAGGCGGGCTGTCGGTCCGGGGCAAACCGCCTGGAACCGCGGCGAACGGAGGATCATTCGCCCAGATCGGCCCCCAAACGGCTGGAAATTTTCTGTGCGGTCAATCGCGTGAACGCGGCAACTTCCTGATTCCGATCCAGATCGGGATCGTCTGATGAGATGGAAACGGCAACTGCCGCGACCGGCTGATTAGACGCATCGAGCACCGTACTTGCAAATGAGCGGACCCCATCACGGCATTCCTGGTCATCCGTGGCATGGCCTTCGATCCGGCAGCGGCGCACCTGGGCGATCAGAACCTTGACGGACTGCGCTGACAACCCCGTGGGCCGCGCGGGAAACCCGTCTTCGAACATCTGCTCGATCCGGGCATCCGAAATGTGGCTTAGGAACGCTTTGCCCATCGCCGAAAAGGCGAGCGGCAGCCGCTGTCCGATACGCAGCCCGCCGCCGACAAGAGCCCCTGCATTGCGCACCGCGATCAGCATCACCTCGTCTCCCTCACGCAGAGAAAGTGTAATCACCGCGTCTAAAACGGGCGTCGAGTCATCCAGAACATGAGCAAATTCCGTTGCGACATCAGCACGTTGGCTGAATGCACGGGACCAGCGCATGACATGCGGGCCGACAACATAGGACTGATTGCCGCGGCGCGACAGCATATCCAGGGTAACGAGCGTGGAACAAAGATTGTGCACGCTGCTCTTGGGCAGTCCAAGACCTTCCGAGATCATCTGAGCCGTCACCGACGTCGACGACGCCGCAACAAAATCGAGAATCGCCGCCCCCCGGGCAATCGCCGGCGTGGGTGTTTCGGGGATAACAGGCGGTTTTTTCCGGTCGATCCCGCGATCGGTCGATTTGTTCAATTTCGATCCTTTTCAACAGTCTTTCGCATGGCCCGCAGATGCCAGCAGGTATACCTAATGGCTTTCCCAACACAATGCGCTTGACAGAATCTATTTTGCCGACCACAGTTCGACATATCAAATAAAGTTCGAAATTTCGAAATTTATACATATACGCACGGCGCCGCGACAAGAAGGGCCCGGCGTAGGGGCGAGGGAACTGGGGGGGAAACCGGGAATGCAGACGTCCGAATGGGCAGGGCAATTCGCTTCGGCGTCGGATGTCGATCCGGTGGTCTCTGCACATGGCCGCGGTTTCACATGCTCGTATCTGCTGGACATGGGCAGCTCGCGGGCACTAGTCGAGATGGTCGATGGGCGCGTTCACCGCATCACCCCCGATCCCGGCCCCTTGGAAAGCTACGATTTTGCGCTTCGGGCCTGTGCGGCCACGTGGCGCGATATGGCTCAGACCGTCCCCGCGCCCGGCTGCCAGGGCATTTTCGCTGCCAGTGCCACGCGAGATATGCGAATCGAAGGCGATATTGCCGTTTTGATGCGCAATCTCGGCGGGATCACCCGACAGATCGAGCTCCTGCGCCAGGTGGGATTGCCGCAATGATCCCAATCCTTCAGGAACCGAGGCTCTGATATGGCACATCACGCTCAGGCCGTCGGACGTTACGTGACCATTCACGTGGATGAGGTTGAATACGAGGTATTTTACCTCCGCAATGGACAGGGTCAGCCATTGGTCTGCCAGCACGCAGCTGGAAGCCACAATCATCAGTGGCGCAGCCTGCTGGAAGATTCCGAGATCACCCGCCGTTATGACGTAATCGCCTATGACCTCGCTTATCACGGCAAGTCGGACCCACCGGCGAACCGGAATTGGTGGGAAAGCGAATACCGCCTGACCGCCGACCATTTCATGAAATTTGTCCTGCGGTTCTGCGACGCGCTTAATCTCGAACGGCCGATCTTCTCCGGTGTCTCCTTCGGCGGCAATCTGGCATTGCAACTGGCCCGCTATCATGCCGACCGGTTCCGGGCCGTTCTTCCGATCGGCGCAATGCACCACTCCCCCGGTTTCCATCAGGAAATCTGGCGCAGCCCGCGTGCCAATCCGGCCCGCGCAATCCCCGCCGCCATGTGGGACAGCCTGTCTCCGCACAGCCCCGAACGCGACCGGCGCCTCGTAATGCATCATGCATCGCAAGGCGCGGCGGCGTTTCACGGAGACACCTACTTCTATTCGGTCGATCACGACCTGAGGCAAGAGCTGGGCAATATCGATTGTCGCGCCTGCCCCGTCGTCCTGATGTCCGGAAGCTACGATTATCTGGCCCCGCCCGAAGCGGTCGAGGCCTATGCCCGGAAGATTCCGGGCAGTGTTTTCATCGAATTGGACGGTCTGGGTCATCTGCCCATGGCCGAGAACTATCCCGCGTTCCGCCGCTATTTGCTCGAGGCCCTGAAGGTTGTCGAACGCAAAAGCCGGGTGAGCGCGGCATGACCTGTCAACCGCACGAGGAGACAAAATTTTGACGACTCTGGCGGCAGGCGCAACGGCTCCGCAATCGCAAGCGCCTGCCAGATCCAGAGAACTAAGAAACCAGCAACCTGGGAGGACGAAATGAAATTCAAACCCACGTTAACCTTGATGGCCGCGGCCATCGGCCTCATGACATTCGGCTCGACAGTCTCGGCCGAAGGCACAGACGAGCTCGATCCCGCGCTTGTCGACTACCTCTACAACCCCGAAATGCTCGATCCGGCACAGCCGATCGGACCGTCGGGTCTGCGTGATTTCGTGGCAAAGAACCCACCGCCATGGAAGATCGGCTATGCCAGTTCATATGCCGGCAATACCTGGCGCGTCGACGCCATGGACGAAGTTATGAACAAGATCGTTCCTGAGTGGCACGACCTCGGGCTCGTCAGCGAAATTCTCGTGACGGAATCGAACCTGAACGACTCTGTGCAGATCCAACAGATCCGCCAGCTTGTCGATCAGGGCGTCGATGCAATCATCATGTGCTGCTCCAACCCCACAGCCATGACGCCATCGGTGATGTATGCCTGGGAAAGAGGCGTTCCGATCTTTTCCTTCACGGGCTACCAGTCATCCGACGTCGTTCTCAACACTTCGGTCAACTTCCAGGTCGCAGGATTTGCTGTCGGTCAGGCCATGGCCGAGGAACTGGGCGGCAAGGGTAAGGTTCTGGTCGTCGAAGGCGTTCCGGGAACTTCGACCTCGGACAGCCAGGACCGCGGCATTCGCGCGGGCCTGACCGAAGGAACCGAAATCGAAATCGTAGACACGATCGCAGGCATGTGGACCGACCAGGTTGCTCAGGGCGAGCTGCAGAAGTGGCTGGCCACCCATCCCGGAAAAATCGACGCGATCGTCGGTCAGTCGTCGATGGAAATGGGCCTGCTCCGCGCAGTCAAGCAATCGGGCCGGGACATCAAAGTGTCGATCGGCGGCGAGCTTGGGGCACTCTGCACCTGGCGCAAGAATCCCGATATCGCCGAGTCGGCGGTGCAAACCTGGCCGCCGCGCGATGAACTGCAGGTGGTCTTCGAGCTGATGATGCGCACCCTTCAGGGCCAAGGCCCCAAGGTCGCGTCGGTCATGATGGCCCCAGTGCGTCTGAACTACGAGCAAATGGCGGAATACGTCCCCGAGGATTGCGATGAGAACAGCCAGCACTGGCTGCAGCTCGGTGCGAATGTCTGGGGCGGAAATCTGGATCAGTTCTTCCTGAACCCAGCAGATCCGCGCGCCTACAAGCCGTAGTCACAAACCTGACTGCCGCTGCCCCGCCCAGGGGCAGCGGACATCGACGATTGGTTCGGAAATGAACGCAGCCACTTCCATAACGCACACTCCTCAGACGCGCAGCCGGCCGGTGACCATTTCTCTGTCCGGTGTGAAGAAGTACTTCGGCCCCACGCGTGCCCTGGATGGTGTATCGCTGACGGTGCGCGCGGGAGAAATCCACGCCATCGTAGGCGGCAACGGCTGCGGCAAGAGCACGCTTGCCAAGGTTGTCTCAGGCATCCTCCCCGTCGATGACGGGACGGTTTCGATCCTGGGCGAAACGCCCTCGACGCCGGCGGAATCACACAACCTGGGAATCGCGACAGTGTTTCAGGAAGTGCTGGTTGCCGACGAATGTTCAGTTGTCGACAACCTTTTCATGGGCGCGGACGAGCTGTTCAGCAAATCGCTGCCCTTCGAAGAAAAGGTCGAGCGCGCCGAGGCCATCATGCACGAACTCGTGGGTGAACATGTCGACCCGCACCAGCTTGTCGGGGCGCTCCCGCTGAACCTGAGACAATGGATCACCATCGGACGTTCGATGTTGACCGATCCGAAGATTCTGATCCTCGACGAGTCCTCCGCGGCACTTGACCTCGACAGCACCAAGCGGCTGTTCGACAAGATGCGCCAGATGCGCGATGCCGGGGTTTCGATCCTGATCGTTACGCACCGGATCGCGGAGCTTATCGAAATTTCCGACAAGGCCACCGTCCTGCGTGACGGGCGCGATGTCGGCGTTCTTTCGAAATCAAAAATTACTGAAAACAATCTGCTGGCGCTCATGACCGGAGACGATCCGGGCAAGCTGTCGCCTACGCTTGAGCCGGTTAAGCCCGAACATGCCGAACTCGCCATGCGCGCCGAGGCCGTCGCAGTCTGGCCGGGCAGCGAGACGTTCGATTTTGAACTGATCAAGGGTGAAATCGTCGGGCTCGCCGGGCTTGACGGACAAGGACAATCCGAATTCGTCCAGATGCTGGCCGGGGTCATCGAACCGCTGGCGGGCACTATCCGTGTCTACGATAGCGGCGGCAAGGCATCTCTGGTCGACAGCCTGTCCTCGGCCCAGGAGTCGCGCGTGGCCTATGTTTCTGGCGACCGCAGGCGCGAAGGTATTTTCCCGTCGCTCAGTATTTTCGAGAACATGATGATGCCGCTCTACCGGCTGCGCACGTTTGGCCGCAAGCTTGGGATCATCGATCTGCCGACTCTGGATTCTGGCTTTAAATCCGAGGCGGCCAACCTGCTGATCAAGTTCGGCGCCAAAAGGGACAGGATTACCTCTTTGTCGGGCGGCAATCAGCAAAAGGTTCTGATCGGACGGGGCTTCGCACTGCGACCGAAAATCATGATCCTCAACGATCCGGCCCGCGGGATCGACGGCAAGGCCAAAGCTGAACTGCACAAGCATCTAAGTGCCTTCGCCGAAAGGGGAAATACTGTTGTTTACATGTCGAGCGAACTGGAGGAGTTCCCCGGCTTCGCTTCGCGCGTGATGGTGTTTCGCAATGGCAGTCTCTTCGATGCTTTCGATGGCGACACGCTCGACAATCACCGTGTTCTTGAAGCCATGTTCGGCCAGACAAACCGGGCGGGTCTAAGCGACAATTTCCCGTTGACGCGCGTTCCCCGGCAGGAAGCCGGCGATGACCCCGAGACCGCAGCCGGGATCGCACAGATGCCGAACGTGGCAGCCGCGCCTCAACCCGCAAAGGCACCGCGGCCATACGCGCCAGGCCCCATCCGTATCGTCGAATTCGGAGAGAACGGACAGGTGATCGAAGGGGAGGTTCGCAAATGAGCGACGCAGCCGCGGCCCCTACCCCACAGGCCGTATTCCTGCGACGCCGTGATACGTCCGGCATCGGGCTTCTGATACCGATCACATTGCTTTTCGGTCTGCTCGTGCTGGCTGCACTTCGGTCGCCGGCATTGATATCTCCCAGCGGTTTCGGGAGTGCGATGATCGTACTCGCACCGCTGACCCTTGCGACATATGCGTTGATGGCAACGGTGATTGCCGGGCGCGGCACGGTCGATCTGGCAATCGGACCGCTTATCGGCTTTATCAACGTTTCGCTAATCCAGCTGACAGCGCACGGCATGTCGCAGAACCTGTTCGTGGTATTCGGCTTCTGTATTCTGGCAGGTGTCGCCTACCAGGTTTTGATGGCGCTGGCGATCATCTATGTCCGCGTACAACCAATCATCGTGTCGCTTAGCGGCTATCTGGCGATGACCGGGATCAATATGGTGATCCTGCCCCGGCCGGGCGGGATGGCTCCGCAGTTCATGGCGACCTGGGGCTACGGCACCACCATTTTCTCACCCATTCTGCTGATCGTGGTTCTTGCGACGGCCGGTTGGCTTTTGTTCAAGCGCACTGCCTTCTACACGCACCTGCGCCTTATGGGGTCGGACGAGCGCGCCGCCTACACGGCCGGCATTCCGATCTACAAGGTGCGGATCGGCGCGCATGTGATTTCCGGCATTTACGCCGGCCTTGCAGCGATTTGCTTTACCGCGCTGATTTCCTCGGGAGACCCGTCACAGGGCACGAACTATACGCTCTCGGCGGTAACGGCGCTTGTTCTGGGCGGTGCGTCGCTGGCCGGCGGGAGGGCCAGCGTTGCCGGATCGCTCATTGGGGCGGTGAACATCTATCTGATTTCCTACAGCCTCTCGACTTTCAACTTTGGCTCGATGCAAAGCTATGTGACCCAGCTGTCCTATGGCGCTGTTCTTGTCGCATCGCTGGTCCTTACTCTGGCTCTGCCGCATATCCAGCGGCGTATCCGCAGCTTCTCACCCACCCTGTTCTTCATCGCGGTCGCGAGCGTTGCGCTGGGTGTCGCCCTGCATGCCGTCTTCGACTACCGCGACCTGGCACAGGCGGCACCGGTACTCTCTGCCCCTGAGCTTTACTCCGCGCTTGTCATCGACAGTCCGGCGGCGGGTATGGGAAGCCTCTTCGGCTACTGGCTCGGGGTCGTTTTCGTTGCTCTGACGATCCCGGTGATGCTGCGTCTGCTGGTTTCGAGATCGAGCCGGGCGAATGTGCATGTCGCCGTCTACGTCGTCATCGCGGCGATCATCCTTCTTCTCATCTTCGCGCTCTCCACCGGTCTCGGAAGCGCCAGCAGCATCTTGGGGGTCAGATGACAACCGACAGCAATACTCCGAACCTCCGCCTTGGCCTAATCATCCGCCTGGCCGGGCTTCTGGTTGGCGCAGGCATCGCTGTTGCCAATATCGTACTGGGCGTTCAGCAAGACATGCCGATGCCCGTTGTCATCATCATCGGGCTTGGCACCCTTGCCATCGCCGTCTGGGTCTGGAATTTCCTGGCCCATCAATTCACGCCGCAGCAGATGCGGATGCGCGTCGACGAGTTGTCTCTTATCGACGAGTTCCTAAGCATCTGGCACCGGCATAAGTGGGCAGTCGTCGTCTTTGGCCTGCTGGTTGCGGGATTTGCCGTACTGTCGGTGTCCCTGACCGGATTTTTCAACATCTACACCGTGATATCGGCGGCAATTCTGCTCGGGATTCTCGTTCTGACCCTCCGGTTCAGCCGCTACATGGCCCAATACCGAAGCTCGTTCATCGGACTGATGGTGCTGGCGGGGCTGTTTTCTGTAGGGTCGATGACCGTCGAGGGCTTTGCCTCAACCGGGAACGTGAAATCCATGCTGGTCTTTGCCGCATTCCTCGGGCTGGCCTGCACCGGGCAGACGCTGGTGGCGCTCGTCGGCGGGCTCGATCTCTCGATCCCTTTCGTCATAGGCAGTGCCAATGTCGGGCTGGCCTATATTCTCAGCCTCGGCGTGCATTCTTCCCTCGCCTTCGCCGTGGTGATCGTCGCCGCCGGGCTGATCGGACTGTTGAACGGCGTTCTGAGTTACAAATTGCAGGGACAAGCCCTGATCGTTTCTCTCGGGGTTGGCTTCGCAGTGGCTGGCGCCACCCAGATCGCAACGATCTTCGGATCCCGCTACGGCGGCTCTCTGTTCGGTCCGGTGCCAGAGTGGCTTAGCAACATCGCGGCGATGAACGGTGTCACCTTCGGTATGAAATTTCCAGCCGTGATCCTGATCTGGATCGTACTGGGCACGCTGGTAATCCTGGCGCTGAAATTCACTGTCTACGGACGTTACCTGTACGCCATCGGGGTCAACCGCACCTCTGCGTCACGAGTAAATATCTCCGAACGGCGCTACTGGTACGGCGTTCACGTCATCAGCGGTGTTTTCTCCGGCTTTACTGGCGCCCTTTTGCTGGGCTGGAGCGGAGGCGGCTTTATCGGAATTGGCGATTCCTACCTCTTTATGACCATCGCCGCGGTGGTGGTCGGTGGAACGTCTTTGCTGGGAGGCGTCGGCGGCTACGGCTTTACCGTTATCGGAGTTCTGGTTCTGCAGGTGCTGACGTCGTTCCTGGTCGGAATCGGGCTCAGCTTCGAATGGCAGCAATTCATCTTCGGATTGCTAATCCTGCCCATGGTGGCGCTCTACGCGCGCTCGCCGCACATACGCACGCAAATCTGAAACATGACAAGGACGGAGTGAGCAATGTCAGGAACCTATATGAATGCGGGAGATATCGTCGCCGCCGGCTATTCCGCGTCGGTTCTGGCGCTGGCCGCAGCAAGTGTCTTCCTGCTGATGGGAACGGCATGGGTCCGGCGCGGCTGGAAGCTGCCAATTCTTCTGACCGCACTTGCCGCACTGGTCGGCACGCTTTGTGCCTATGAAACACGTGCGAGCTGGGTCGCGACCGGGGTCGCACCGGTCGACTATTTCTATGCGGGATGGCTCGCTTCAATGCCGCTGCAGATCGCCGCACTTTATTTTGCCGTCAGGCAGATAGAGCCTCAGACCGTATCGTTGTTTTGGAGGCTGATCGGGGTGACCGCCCTGATGGTAGCCGTACGGTACCTGGGAGACGCGAGATTCCTCGATGCAACGCTGAGCTTCCTTCTGGGGATCGTTCTTTGGCTCTACGTCTTGGGCGAATTGTTTTTCGGGAGGATGGACGAAGCCGTTACCCGGGCGCGCATCGTTCCGCTGCGCCGGGGCTATTTCTGGCTGCGCCTTATCGTGGCCGTCGGCTGGGCGATTTACCCGCTGGTGCAGTTCCTGATCAGCAGCAACAGCGGCATATCGAACGGTGCAGTCGGACTGACACTTAGCCTGGCCGAGTTTCCCAACCGCATTGCATTCGGACTGGCCCTGCTGACGGTCGCCGTGATGCTGGCCCCTGCCGAGGCGGAAGCAGGAAAATGAACCTGAAACTGACACAACGCGCGGCGTCCGCTGAAGGACCGCGCATCAACCGTAGGATGGGAATGGGCATATGAATGGTGCGAACATAGTTGCAATCGTGATCCTGGCGGCGATCGTCATCGCAGTCTTCGCGTATCTTCTGCATTGGCTCTACCGCCGTTCGAGCAAGGACGTGTCCTTCGTTCGAACCGGCTTCGGCGGCGAGAAAGTTGTGATGGGCGGCGGCGCCTTTGTCTTGCCCATCATCCACGGCCTTACCGAGGTCAACATGAATACCTTGCGGCAAGAGGTTGTACTCGCTCAGGAAAAATCGCTGATCACCCGTGATCGCCTGCGAGTTGATCTGGGGGTGGAATTCCTGGTCCGGGTCATGCCGTCCAATGAGGGCGTGGCCACCGCCGCGCGGACGTTGGGAAGCCGCACGATGAGTTCCGAAAACCTTCGCGATCTGGTTCACGGCCGCTTTGTCGATGCCATGGGCGTCGTGGCGGCATCAAAAACTCTGGAAGAACTGCACGAGAACCGGAACGATGTCGCCGCTTCAATCCGCAAGGCGGTTGAGAAAAACATGGCCACAAATGGGTTGGAGGTAGACAGTGTTGCGGTGACGCTGGTGGATCAAACCGGCCGAGACTGGTTCAATCCCGATAACGCCTTTGACGCGGAAGGCCTGACGAAACTTACCGAAGAGATCGAAAGCCGCAAGAAACTGCGCAACGAAATCGAACAGAGCACGATGGTTTCGATCCGCAAGAAAGATCTCGAAGCGGAACTGGAGTCGCTCAATATCCAGCGCGAAAGCGAATTCGCCCGCATTTCGCAAGAGGCCGAAGTATCGCTGCGTCGCTCCGCGCAAAGGGCCGAGATCGCGCAAGCGTCCGCCGTGCATGAGCGTGAGATCGAGGAAAAGCGTCTCAGCGAGCGTGAAGCGACCGAAAAGGCCCGGATCGAGCTGGAAAAGGAGCTGGACATGCTCAATACGCGACGGCTGATGTCGCAGGCGATCGAAGAGCAGGAGAAAGACATCACTATCGCGCAGAAGGCCAGGGAACGGGCGGATTCGCTCGCGGCGGCCGAAGCGGCCAAGAGCAAGCTTGCAGAAAGCGAGGAAAAGACCCGCACGGTACGCGAACTGGAAATCGCCAATCGCCGGATGGCCATCGAAGTGATCGACTCCAAGCAGCAGGCAGAGGCGGAAGCGACCCGGATCCGGATCCTGACCGAAGCGGAAAAATCCGCCGCCGCCGACAAGGCCGAGGCCGACCGGATTGCCGTCGCTGCGATGAAGGAGCGTTATGCCGTCGAGGCCGAAGGCAAGCGCGCCCTGAACGAGGCAGAAAACATGCGCACTGCGGAAAGCCGGCGTAGCGAGATCGACAATCGCCTTGTCGAAAACCTGCCGGCGATCATCCGCGAGAGCGTCAAACCGATGGAGAAGATCGACGAGATCAAGATCCTCCAGGTGGACGGTCTTGGCGGCATTTCGGGCAATGGAGACGGCGTCGAAAAGTCGGGGAACCCGGCCGAGCAAGTCGTCACATCCGCGCTGCGCTACCGGACTCAGGCACCTTTCGTCGACCGTCTTCTGGGAGAAATCGGCCTGTCGGCTTCCCAGGCACGCGGGGTTGATCCGTTGGAGGACCTTTCGAAGGTTATGTACAGCGAACGCGACCGGGATCGTCGCCGGAGCGGCTCTTCCACGAAATCGGACTAGTACGACGCGTAGCGGCAAATCCGCGGCGGGCACAATCCCGCCGCGGACCGCCAGCATGAATAAATGGAGGTCAGGATGGCAACAGATGCGACAATTGACAGACGTATCACCGTTTACGCGGTCTGGCTGAGCCTGGGACCGCTCGGGTTTTGCCTGATGCTGCAAGGAATTGCCTTTGATCACCTTCTGACAGGGGCTTCGGGCGCACTGGTACTCGCCGGTGCTTTCATGGGGCACCTGATCGTGAACACCTATTTCGACCAGACTTTCACCCCCGGCGAGATCGCCTTCGGAACAGCGGTTCTGGCACTTTGGGGCGTGCTGTTTCTGGTGAGTTGGGTGTCGTTCGACCTTTCAACTACCGACCTGCTGATCGCCATCACCTTCGTTCTGGTGACGGCGGGCTGCGTTTTCGGTCACATCGTTACCCGGCACGGCGGGCGCGGAGCCTTTTCGCGGTTCCACAGCCGCCAGCCGGATTGAGGGCAATACGATGATCGCGCTTGAATCTCCCGCTCTGTGGCTCTTCGCCTTTGGATCGGGTTTTTTGGGGATCGCACTTTACTGGGCCCGCATTGCGGTACAGCAAGGTACAGGCGCCCGTAATTTTATCGACCCGGTTGGCACGCTGCCTTCATTCACCGCAATCATCGTCATTTCGACCTCTGGTTTTGTGCCATTCTTTTCCATCGGCCTTGCCGACGGGGTGGCGCAAAACGGATTTGCCTATGCCTCGATGTCATTGGGCTGCGTGCTGATACCGCTTGCCGGCGTCTTTCTCTTCAAACGCATATGGGCTCTGGCCGTTCATTTGAATACCCCCAGCCAGGCGAGCTTTCTCGATGAGGTATTCGCCAGTAAATCCCTTGTGGTGCTGTCTGCCGTGATCGCCGTTCTGTTTGCCGTCGCCTTCGGCGGGCGGGTAATGACGGCCTTCGCCCTGCTCTATCATGACCTGACCGGTGGTGTCTTCGATCCGGTCTATTCCCTGTTTCTCATCGCCTCGATTGTCGCACTGATTGCAGTGATCGGCGGAATACGCGCCGTCATGTACAGCGGTGCGGTTTATGGCGCGATGGGGTTTCTTGCCCTGATTGGCCTGATCGGTTTCACTCTATTCCTCGCGGGCGGGTTCGAAAGGCTGGCAGACCGCATTGTTGACCTTCAGATGAACGGCGAAGGAACCGCACCATTCTTCAATCTATCCGGCATCGTCCAGTTTACGCTCGGCTCGGGTTTCGCCCCCCCCGACGGAAGCCCGTGGAGCACCGCGATGGTTCTCTCGGCGACGCTCGCTTTCATGGGGCTGAGCGCATCGCCGGTACTGTACCTCTTCGCCGTCTCAAGCAAATCGAACCGGGTTTTCGGCCCCGGCCTGACCTGGGTTTCCGCCGGCGCGGTCGGAGCCGCGATCATGGCATTCGCAATGATCGTCGGCGGGTTCGGCCTGATCAGCAACATGCCGGATATCACAGGTGAGGTGATGGAGCGCGTGTCGGAGCTGTCGCCTTGGTTCATGGCAGCTCTCTACTTCGGTCTTTTCTCGCTGGTTTTTGCCCTGATCTCCGGCAGCTTTCTCGCCGCCGCTCAGCTCGGCGTGGTCGATATATACCGCCGATACTATCATCGGGATCTGAGCGACAAACTTGCCGTGGCTTCGATCCGTATCCTGGTCGCGATCCTGGTTCTCATTTCCGTGCTGATGTCGATAACAGCCCCTTTCCTTTCAGCAGAGCTCGCATCGCTCTGCCTGCCGTTGGCCGCACAGCTTTTACCGGCGATGGTCGCCGCCTGCTACCGGATCAGCATCGCACACCGTTCCATCGCGGTCGGGGCGCTAATCGGCGTATTCTGCGTTTTCGTGACAGAACCCTTCGGCATTCGGGCCTTGGATTTTGTCGGGTTGGAGTTGCCCTGGGGCCCCGCGCCCTGGACCATCCACTCTGTAGGCTGGGGTTTGTTCTTCAACACCGGAGCAGTTCTGGTCATTTCGGTCATCACCCGTTACCACGATCAGGGCGAGCGCTGGAACGCCCTGACCCGGTTCCTGGAATCTACTTTCCCCGCTCAGCCCTTTTCGACGCCGGTCATTTCGACGGCTTGGTCCGTCGCACTGGCCTGGTTCTTTCTGGCCATCGGGCCCGGCATCGCTATCGGCAACTCACTTTTTGTCCGGACAGTGGGTCGCGAGCAGGAGAATATGCTGGGTCTGCCTTCGATCGTTGTCTGGATCATGATCGCCTGGGCTTCGGGGGTCGCGATGATCTGGTTCTTCGCTGACCGGATGCAGCTCGCGACGGCCCATGGAAGCGAAGTGCGGAAAGGACAAAGCGCAGCTTTGGCAGAAAGCGGGATGCGGACCGATCGGATGGCCGTAACCGTTTGGATCATCCTGGGGATCGCCGGCACCACTGCAACACTGGCCTGGATATTCGGGTAGAACCCTGATCGGGCGCGGTGCCATCGGGCAGTGATGCGGACATTGTCGAAATACCGCGCGCTTAGGACCTGCTGGCGCGCACTGCGTCCGACCTAGGGCTCTCACACACTCCATGTGCCGGGTCACAACAAGTCGCCGAGTTTTGGCCCACTTGGGTATTCTGGAATAGGTCTGCAGCAGAGGGGATATCGGCGTTTCTCGGGAAGCGGCCCCCGGCATGGCGCGTGACCCTGGCGGACGTCTAGCGGGCCCCCACCGCGCCCAACACGTGATCGGTATAGATCGCGATGATCTCGTCCTGCGACAGGCGACCCCGCGGCGAGTACCAGTTACACACGCCCGTCAGCGACGCGATGATCGAATAGGAAATAACCTGCGGATCCGCGACCGACCATTCCCCCGCCTCGTTTCCGCGCTCCAGTATCCGGCGCAGGCGCGACTCGTACTCGGTCCGCATCCTGATAATCTCCTGAAGATGCTGCTTCGACAGGCTGCGCAGCTCCATGTTCCCGATGAACACTTCTTCCTTACGCGCCGTATGCCAGCGCAAATGAAAGTTGATAAAACGTATCAGCGCCTCTTTCGGATCGTCGATACCGGCAAGCTCCCGCTCAAGCCCTTCGAGAAGCTCTTCCAGAACTTCCTTCAGCAGGAGAAACAGAAATTCCTCCTTGTTGCGGATGTAATTGTAAAGTGAACCCGCCTGGATCCCCACATCCTCCGCAAGGCTCCGCAGCTTCATCGCCTCGAAACCATGCTTGTAAATCCGCTTCACTCCGGCCTTGCGGATGGCTTGCATCGTTTTGGCTCCGTCCGAGCCAACAGTTCTGACCATCGTATTGCAGCCTTCCCCGGGGGGTCTCCACATGTTCCGGTCAGCGAATAAGCCATATATGCGGGGTAGCACAAGCTTTGCGCGCGGGGCGGCCAGTATCCGGCCGCCCCACATATCGGCTAGAAATTCGTCAACGGCACGAAACCTGCACCCTCCGGATCGCTGCGCAACACGCGCACCGGAGAATCCGAGAAATGACGATCAGGCGCAAAGGTCACAGCACCAAGCGCGCTGCCCACCTCAAAGGCCTTACCGCTTTCCAATGCGGTTTTGACACAAGCCCTTGTCAGATCGTCGGAACATTCCCGCATGGCCTGAACCAGGACCGTCGCGCCGGCGTAGGACGTCATGGAGTAACGATTGATCTCAGCAACCTCGCTCTCGTCAAGGTATTTCCGGGCCAACTCCATGAACGGTTGGGCCGCCTCTTCCGAAAGCGTCGCCGCGTAATCTGCAGTCAGATAGCCGTTGGCCGCCTCACCGGCCAGCTTCTGGACGATCGGTAAATGCGCCGTCCAGACAGTGCCGATGCCCAGATCGTCGAGCCCCAGTTTGCGCGCTTCTTTAAAGACTGCGACATTCTCGGAGATGATGCCGCCCGAGATCAGGAAATCGACGCCTTCATTCGCGACCCGCAACATCTCGGCTGCAAAATCTTTCTGGCCGCGCTTGTAGGGAATCTCGGCAACGCTGTTCAGTCCGAACTCTTCGACCGCACGGTCATACCCGGCCTTGACGTTCGCGCCGTAGTCATCTTCCTGATAGATAATCGCGAATTTTCCGTCCTTCAGACCCCGCTCCTCGACGGCGAGGCGCATGATGCGGTGGATCGCGTTGCCATAGCTGGTGCCGACAACGAAGATGTTCTCGCGCACGGGATTGTACAGCGATTCCGCGGGGTTGATCGACACAACCGTTAGCACGTCCTGTTCTTCGAGCAACGGCAGCATGGCCAGCATGTGGCTGGTGCCGGAGGTGCCGGTCATGGCGAAGATCCCGTCCACGCTCAGCAGCTTCTGGGCGGACTGAAAGGTCCGCGCCGGGACGTAACCGTCATCCTCGGTCAGCGCCACGACCGTGCGCCCGCCGACCCCGCCTTCGTCATTGGCCTGTGCCAGAGCGATCTTGGTGCCGAGGTAGTGCGCCTTTCCGGCAAAACTCGCCGGGCCGGTCAGGGGAAGGATTTCCCCAATCCGTATTTCATGGTCGGATACTCCCGGCGCTTCGGCGTAAGCCGGACCCATCAGGGCCTGCACCGCTGCGGCAACCGCAATCATTCTTTT
This sequence comes from Sulfitobacter sp. PR48, assembly GCF_028807335.1. Lineage (NCBI taxonomy): Bacteria > Pseudomonadati > Pseudomonadota > Alphaproteobacteria > Rhodobacterales > Roseobacteraceae > Sulfitobacter > Sulfitobacter sp. PR48. The sequence continues at coordinate 98,590 of NZ_JARAMM010000016.1, forward strand.
CATTGTCGTCTCCTCCGTGTTTGTCTGGCCGGGCTCAGTACCGAAACGGCCAGTTCGTCCAGATCCGGCGGACCTCCCGCCAGATCCCGATCAGTCCCTCGGGCTGAAATCTCAGAACGAGGATAATTACGGCGCCATAGATCAGGCCCCGCAGCTCAAGCGCTCGGGTCGAGAAGATCTCCTGAAGGCCAGCCCCAAGAAGATCGAAGAGTATTCGGATGCCTTCGGGCAGCAACGTCATGAAGACAGTGCCGATAACCGCGCCCGCGACAGATCCCAGGCCGCCCACGATGATGATGCCGAGAGCCTCGATGCTCAGAAGCAGGCCGAAGCTGTCGACGTTGATATAGCGGACCTGATAGGCGAACAGCGCCCCGGCGATACCCGTGTAGAAAGCCGAAATCGCAAAGGCGAGAAGCTTGAACCGGGCTAAATGAATGCCCATCATCTCGGCGGCGATGTCCTGTTCGCGGATCGCCAGAAACGCGCGTCCGACGCGCGACCGCATCAGGTTAAGCACTCCGAGAACGGCCAGTACGGCCAGCGCCAGGGCAAAAAGGTAAAACGCGCCCGTCGATTTCATCTCGATACCCATCAGGTCCGCGACCGGCATGAAGAGGCCGGCGGAACCGCGCGTCAGCTGGGGCATATTCAGGATCAAATGGGTCACAATGACCGTGAAGGCCAATGTGGTGATAGCCAGATACAGACCTTTGAGCCGCAGCGACGGCACCCCCACCAGCAAGGAGGACAGCGACGCGGCAAAGCCGCCAACCAGAATCGCTGGGATCGCGGACCAGCCATAGTCCAACGCCATGATCCCCGCCCCGTAGGCGCCAACCGCCATAAAGCCGGCATGGCCAAGCGAAATCAGCCCACAGGTGCCTGTCAGCAAGTTGAGACCGACAACTCCGATCGAGGTAATTACGATCGTAGTCCCAAAGCTCAGCGCATAGGAGCCGACAAGAGCAGGCAGCAGCGATGCGCCCAGGACCAGAAGGATCGACCAGACCTTGACCGGCATTGAGTCAGTCAGACGAACCAGTTCGGGATAAGTTTCCTTGAAGATACCTGCGCGCATCAGACCCGCTCCACGTCACGGGTGCCGAACATGCCGTAGGGGCGCACCATGAGAACCATCAGGATCACCACGAAACCGACGATCTCTTTCAACCCGCGGCCGATGTAACCTTCGCCGAGGTTTTCCAGAACACCGATGATCGCGCCTCCGACGGCCGCGCCGATGGCGCTGTCGAGGCCGCCCAGGATCACCGCAGGGAACGAGCGCAGACCGAATGCGAACATATCCGGCCCCAGTTCGTAGATGGTTGCAACCAGAAGCCCGGCCAGCCCGCCGGTGACCGACGCCAGCCCCCAGGCCAGCGCATATATCCGGCGCACATCGATCCCCATAAGCAGCGCGACCGTCTCATTGCTGGACGATGCCCGCATGGCAAGACCGGCACGTGTATGCCGGTAGAACACGAAGAAGCCGACCACGACCAACGCGAGGCACACAATTGCAAGTATCTGCGTCGAATAGAGCCGGGCGCCCAAAATTTGAACGACATCCTCTGCGGGGTGAACTGGAAGAACCTGCGGCTCGGCGCCCCAGATTAGGATGACCAGGGACCGCAGGCAGACGGCCAGCCCGACCGTCATCATGACAATGGAAATAGCCGGCTCACCCAGCATTGGGCGAACCAACAGAAACTCGACTGCAAGACCGACGAGGATAGACGCCAGGATCACAAGCGGCACCAGCGCCCAGAATCCCACTCCTGAAAAGGTCGCGATGGACAGGCCGAGGTAGGCATTCAGCATCACCATCTCGCCCTGGGCGAAATTGATAATGCCTGTTGCCTTGTAGATGATGGCAAAGCCGATTGCGACAAGGCCGTATATGGCCCCGGTCGCCAAACCGGCCGCGATCAGAGCGATCAAGTAGTTCATGCTCTTTCTCCATAGATTTCAGCGATTTGAGCCGCGTATTTTTCTGCGATGGCCTTTCGGCGCACTTTCATCGTCGCGGTCAGTTCGCCATCGTCGTGGTCCAGTTCTTTTTCCAGCAGGACAAATTTCCGCACCTGTGCGACGCGCGCGAAACGCGCGTTGGCTTCGTTGACCGCTCCATCGATCAGCTTGAGCACTTCGGGCAAAGCGGTCAGGCTGCGGAACGTGGTGAAGGACAGCTGCTGTTCCTGCGCCCATTTCGCGACCACGTCGTGATCGATCTGAAGCAGGGCCGAGACAAAGTTGCGCCCGTCGCCCAGAACGATGGCCTCCCGGACATAGGGGCTTTCCTTCAGAGCGTGTTCCAACTCAGACGGAGCGATGTTCTTGCCGCCCGACGTAACAATGAGATCCTTCTTTCGGTCGACGATCCGATATTCTCCGTCATCCACAGATGCGATGTCGCCTGACGTCAGCCAGCCATCGGCGAATGCGTTCTCGGTGGCCTCTGGCGCATCCAGATACCCGGCAAAAATACTCGGGCCGCGCATCATCAACTCGCCGTCCGGCCCCAATTTGACCTGCATCGACGGGATAGGCACACCGACACCGCCAAAGCTTTCTTTTCCGGGTATTTGCTGGATGGCGACGGCGGCTGTCTCGGTCATCCCGTAGAGTTGGAAAATCGGCAGGCCCATCGCGCGGAAGAACAGCAGAACTTCGGGCGAGACCGCCGCTGCTCCGCAAAAGCAGGCCCGGCAGCGATGCAAACCGGCAAATCGCCTGAGATTCCGGAAAACAACCTTCCGCAGCAGCCACAAAGCGGCCCGGTCGATTGCACCGGGGCGCTCACCCGGAACGATTTCCTTCCGAGCATTCCGCATCGCATAGGCGATAGTGCGGTCGACGATCCACTGATTGATCGCATAGCTTTCGCGGAGCTTGATCAGAATGGTTTGCTGAAGTTTTTCCCAGATGCGCGGAACCCCGAGAAAAATGGTCGGAGCGATTTCCCGAAGGTCCGCCGAAACAGTGTCGACAGACTCCGCGAAGTCCACCACCGATCCGCAGCAAAGATGCATGACCGTGGAAAACGAGCGTTCGGCCACGTGACAAAGCGGCAGGTAGCAAACCGTTTCATGGGTGCGCCCGTCATAGCCATGAGCCGAAAGAACGCTTTGCGAAGCGATCAGAAGGTTTCGGTGCGTCAGGAGTGCGCCTTTCGGCGCGCCGGTCGTGCCCGAGGTATAGACGACAATGGCCGGCTGGTCCGGGCTGAGCGCCTTGATATTGCGCTCAAACCTGACCGAGTCCGCCCCATGCCCGCGCTCAAGCACGTCTTTAAAAAACACAATCTTCGCATGGTTGTAGTGGCGCATCCCCTTGGGATCGACACAGACGATCCAGTCAAGGTCTGGAAGGCCGTCGTGCTCCATCGCGTCCAGAACCTTGTCGGTCTGCTCCTGGTCCGCACAAACCACGACGCGGGCCCGGGAATGGCGCAGGATATAAGACAGCTCCTGCCACGGGCTGGTGGGGTAAAGCCCAACACACGTCCCGCCAAGAGACTGCGCGGCGATATCCGCATACATCCATTCCGGAATACCTTCGCCCGCGATCGCCAGACGGTCGCCCGAGCGGAATCCAAGCTCTTCAAGGCCGGATGCGAAGTATCGAACGTTCTCGAGATATGTGCCCCAGGTGATCCTGCGCCAGATACCCAGATCTTTTTCGCGAAAGGCCAGCGCGTGGGGCTGTTCATGCGCCCAGTGCAGAAGAAGTTGCGGCAGCGTGTTCTCACCCGAAAGGAGATTTTCAACCAGATCGCTCATGCCGCTGCTCCCTGCTCTGCGCCCATATAGGCTGCGATAACCGTGGGATCCGAGATCACGTCGTGGGGTTGGCCATCGGCGATCTTGCGGCCGAAATCGAGCACAACGAGTTTGTCCGAAATATCGGTTACGATCCCGAGGTCGTGCTCGACCATGACAACGGTCGTCCCAAGCTCCTCTCGGATGTCCAGGATGAAGCGGGCGATGTCCTCGGTTTCTTCCTGATTCATGCCTGACACCATTTCATCGAGCAGAAGAAGCTTCGGTTCGCTGGCCAGCGCCCGCGCCAATTCGACGCGCTTCTGCACACCATAAGAGAGGGTTCCGACCGGCAGATCGCGCACACCCTGAATCTCGAGAAAATCAATGATCTTCTCGACATGCTCCCGCGCCGCGACCTCTTCACGCCGTGTCCGGCCCCAATAGATCGCGGCCGAGAACGGGCCGCTGCGCAGCTTGGAATGCATGCCGATCAGAATATTGTCGACCACGCTGGCATGCCCGAAAACGGCAAGGTTCTGGAACGTGCGCCCCAACCCCATCCGCGCCATCCGATGCGCGGGCACGCCGGTCAGCGCCTGGCCCTCCAGGCGGACATGCCCGGAATTCGGCCGCAGCAGACCGCTGATCATGTTGAACACGGTCGTTTTGCCCGCTCCGTTCGGGCCGATCACACTGCAGATGCTGCCCTTCTCGACACAGAAGCTAACATCCTTAACCGCCTGTACGCCGCCAAAATTCTTGGCCAGCGCCTCCACTTCCAAAAAAGCGCTCATGACAGCCACCGCTTCCGTCGTTTGTAGTGTTTGACATCGCGCATGGATTTTCGGTCGCCGCGCGCACCGAGGCCCAGGTAGAATTCCCGGATATCTTCGTTCTTCGACAGGTCCTCTCCCGAACCGTCCAACACGACGCGACCGTTCTCCATAACGTAGGCATATCCGGCGGTCTTGATCGCCAGCGCCGCGTCCTGCTCAACCAGCAGAATCGTCATCCCGCGGGAACGGTTCAATTCGACAATCGCCTTGTAAATGTCACGCACAATGACCGGTGCAATCCCGAGCGACGGCTCATCCAACATCAGCAGCTTCGGACGCGCCATAAGCGCCCGGCCGATCGCAACCATCTGTTGTTCGCCACCAGAGAGGTATCCTGCAACAGCGCCGCGTTTTTCACGCAGGCGCGGGAAGAGTTCGTAGATTTCCTCGAGGGTTTCAGTGCATTCACCGCGGCTCCGCGTATAGCCGCCGATCAGCAGATTTTCCTCGACGGTCAGCTCTATGAACAGCCGCCGCCCCTCTGGCACCTGCGCAATTCCGAGGCGCACGATCGCGTCCGGCATCAGCTGCGCGAGTTCCTGGCCGTCGAAGCGGATAATGCCGCTCCTGACGCGACCGTTCTCGGGGTAAAGCGTACCCGAAATGGATTTGAGGACAGTGCTCTTGCCGGCTCCGTTCGAGCCCAATAGCGCCGTGATACTGCCCGGCTCAACCTGGAAAGATGTGTTTCGCAACGCCTCGATCGCGTTGTCGTACACCACCTGAATGTTCTCAACTTCTAGCATTACCCCTCCCTGGGATCCGCGGGCTCCTCAGTCCACAGGCCGTCATCGGTTCGACGATGGACGGCGACGTCATGAAAAGCGCTTCGACGACGTCGAGTCAAGAAAAAAACGGCGGTTCGTTTTTATAAAATCATTCTCTGCTGCATGGCGCCGTATGGCTGGCGGACGGATCACGTGTTGCAGGCCACGCGGCCGTCGTCAGCACGATCGAACGCATACCTTCGACAGCCAAAACTAATCACACTGGCCAGGGTGCATCTCTAGCCTTCGCGAGCTCGACCATCGGGTGTGCAATCCGGTGATGTTCCGCGAATAATATGCAAAGTCGAACGGTACCTCTCTCGTCGAGGTGCCGTCGCAATATCACTTGATATTTCCTGTCCTGACCAATCAAAGTGATCCTGATCCGAGGGCTGGCAGCCATACACGCAGTTGTGCGCCAGTCGATCACACTGGACAGTGGCACCGGTTTTCAGCCTGGCGGCATCTCTCTGCCCAGGTAGGCGTTGACCTGAAACCCGACATTTCTCGCGAACAACAGAGTGTCTGCAGGTCAATTACGCCGGCCCCTGATATCTGGACTGTTCGAAGTTGCTGCCTCCGGTTGAGCTTCTCCGGGGGAGAGAGGAGCGGAAACGCGTAAAGTCTTTGAAGCTCACAGAGGCGCAGCAAACCTTCCTTCTGAAGCAGGGCGAGGGCGACACGCCGGTCGCGACGGCAGGCTGGGTGAGAAAATGAAAAGGCGATTTGAAAGCCAGAGAAAGGGAAGCCCGGGTGCCGGGCTTGAAAGGATAGAGAGAGTCTCATCCGGGTCCGGCATGACAAGGACACTGACCATGGCCAAGACCGTAACCCGCCCGAAATCCGCCTCCGCAAAGAAAACCAAAGCCGCTGGATCGGCAACGCCTGACGGCGCTGCCGACATTCGCCTTATCCCGCTCGACCAATTGGAGCCGAGCCCGCTCAACGTCCGCAAAGTCGCCGCGAGCGCCAGTGACGAAGCTGAACTCCTCGCGAGCATCCGAGAGACCGGTGTCAAGCAGAACCTGGTGGTTCATGCGCTGTCTGGGACACGTTTTGCGGTCGATGCGGGTGGCCGTCGCCTCAAGGCACTGAAACAACTAGCTGAGGACGGTGTGATCCCCGCAGACCACCCGGTGACCTGCCTCGTGGAGGACGAGCGCAACGCCATTCTCACCTCTGCCACGGAAAACCTCCAGCGCGCGGCGATGCACCCGGCGGACCAGTTCGAAGCTTTCGACAAGATGATCGCCGAAGGCCGCAGCGAGGACGAAATTGCACTGAAGTTCGGCGTCTCCGTCGACCTGGTGCGCCGCCGCCTCAAACTCGCCCGTGTCGCGCCCGAGATCATCGAGCATTTCCGCGCGGGCGATCTGACCCTCGAATGCGTGATGGCCTTCACGCTGACCGACGACCATGATCGCCAACTGGCAGTCTGGAACGCGGTAAAGGGCAGCTATCACATCCATCCGCAAAGCATCAAACGCCATCTGACCGAGACGGCCCATTCGGCGAACTCGGCCCTCGGGCGCTTTGTCGGAATCGAGGCCTATGAGGCGGCAGGCGGGGTTCTGCTACGCGACCTCTTCGATGACCGCGCCAGCGCTCATATGGAAAACCCCGAGCTCCTGGAGCGCCTCGCCATCGAAAAGCTGCAGGCTGCGGCCAAACCCTTCGAGGCGGCGTGGAAATGGGTCGAGGTTCACCTCTCGGTGGACTACGGCGCGTTTCGCAGTTTCGGACGGGTCTATCCGCAGGACATCGAGCCTGATCCGGACCTGCTCGCCGAGGAGGAACGTCTCATCGCGCGCGAGGAAGAACTGGCGGCG
>NZ_JARAMM010000017.1:0-102964 GCF_028807335.1 Sulfitobacter sp. PR48
GCTGGCTATTCCTGCGCTCTCTTGCCTGGAACTGAGCAATTTTGGACTGAAACGGGTGGGCGACAATGAATGTCAACACGACCTAGGACACGGCCCATGCCGTCGCCCAGGAACCATGCGGCGGCGATGAGGATGGCGATCAGCCAATGCAGCGTGATCTGAAAGCCGGAGTAGGCGGATCTGGTGGCCATGACCGTGGTTCCGATGTCTTCCGACAGGTGGTCCTGTGTCACAGGCCCGCCCGCCGCTTTTCCCTGCACGTGCAGCAGCTACTTTTGCCCGTCGGCTCAGGCCCCGGGCGGCGGGGGTGGTGGCAGAACCGTGAACAATTGCGCCAGTTCGGTCACATCCTCGGCCCGCCGCCAGCCGTCCTGACCGGGGGTCCAGACATGGGTTTCGCGGGTCAGCTTGCCTTCGGTCACCATGCGCCCCAGGCGCGCCTTGGAGTAGGGGCCGCTGGTCTCGCCGCCTTCGGCGATGTGCCAGACATGTTCCACCGGTGGCGGCGGGGGCGGGGCCATGCCTGCCGGTGCCGCTGTGCCGGCGGGGCGGGTGCCCCATGGTCCTGCGCTGGCTGCGGCCTGCTGGCCGATCTGCATGCCCAGACCCGCGCCCAGACCCGCCTGCATTGCATCGCTTGCGCCGCCCTCGCGGCCCAATGCCTCGGCCGCCTGGAACTGCGTATAGCGGTTCAGATCGCCGATCACGCCCATGGAGGAGCGCTTGTCCATGACCTCTTCCACGGCGGGGGGGAGGGAGATGTTTTCGATGTAGAGTTCGGGGATGGTCAGCCCGTATTCGGCGACGGTGGCCGAGATTTCGGTGCTGACCAGCTTGCCCAGCTCGCGGGTATTGGCGGCCATGTCCAGCACGGGGATCTTGGACTGGGCGATGGTGCGGGAGAATTCCTGCACGATGATGTTGCGGATCTGGAAGCTGATCTCGTCCATGGTGAACTCACCATCGGTGCCGACAATCTCGGTCAGGAACCTGGCCGGGTCGCTGACCCGCACCGAATAGGTGCCGAAGGCGCGCAGGCGGACCGGGCCGAATTCGGGATCGCGCAGGATGATCGGGTTCTTGGTGCCCCATTTCAGGTCGTTGAAACGGGTGGTGTTTACAAAGTAAATCTCTGATTTGAATGGGCTTTTGAAGCCATGGTCCCAGTGCTGAAGGCTGGTCATGACCGGCATGTTGTTGGTTTCGAGCATATAGAGACCGGGGGTGAACACATCGGCCAGCTGGCCCTCGTGGACAAAGACGGCGGCCTGTCCCTCGCGGACTGTCAGCTTGGCACCATACTTGATCTCATGGCCCTCCCGCTCGAACCGCCAGACCATGGTGTCGCGGGTGTCGTCGGTCCAGTGGATGACGTCGATGAATTGCCCTGAGAGGAAGTCGAGAATGCCCATGATGTCAGCCCTTGGAGTGGATGTCAGGTCGAGGATATGGTGCGGGGCGGGGGTTATCAAGGTGCGGGGTGGTCCCGCCCCCTGGCAGAATGGTCGACAGCCCTGTTTTGTTGGGCGAGTCGGGGCACACCCCCTGCACAGGCTGTACAGGATGCGTGCACGGGCAGATGCGCAATCGTCTGTTGCGTGCAGATGTGAATGCGCCGGGCGGCCTGTTGCGTTAAGAAAGTGTTCCGTCCGACCGCAAAACGATCGCCTTGGACAAGGAAAATGGACGGGGCCTGTCAGGGACGGCCGACCGTCGCCCGCAGGCGCGCTGGCAAGGCGGAAATAGTTGCCAGGCATGTTTATGCTTGCCCTCAAGTTAGCTTGAACTTTTAGGGTGACAACAATCGAACCCGCAGATGCGTGAACAAGGTGAAGAACATGAACCTCTCAAATCGGAAATTTGCCATCACCGGTGCAAGTCGCGGGCTGGGTGCTGCATTGGCAATTGAAATGGCCCGGTGCGGGGCGCGGCTTGTCCTGCTGGCGCGCAGCAGCGCGGCCCTTCAGGATGTTGCCAGCGCCATCCTTGAGGAGACAGGCCAACAGGTCGTCACGATGACCTGTGACCTGGCGAGCAGCGCAAGCGCGACAGAGGCCGGGGCGCGACTGGCGGCAGAGCACAAGGATCTGGACGGGCTCATTCACAACGGTGCCATGTGGCTGTCGGGGCCGATGGGGGAGGTCTCGGACATCGACATTCAGGCCTGCATCGCCTCGGCCGCGATCGGGGCGCTGATCCTGACGCGTCACCTGTTGCCGCTGCTGAGGGCAAGAGAACATGCAGATATCCATACCGTGGTGTCGACCAATGGCCTGCCCAATCGGCCGCTTGACGGGGCATCGGTTCCTTTTGCGGCTGCAAAATCAGCGCAGGCAGGGTTTGTTCACGGTCTGGCGCAGGAGCTTGAGCATACGAACGTCCGGGTGACGTCGGTCTTTCCGGGAGACTTTGACGACAAGTCGCCCCTGGACCCGGATTGGGACGCATTGGCACCGGACCACACCCTGTGCAGTCGCGAGGTCGTCGAGGCGATCCTCTTCATACTGAACCAGCCGCGCAAGGTCGCCATACGTTCATTGGTGATCCAATAACCCGGTATCACGTCTGAGCGGCATTGGTCAGAAGAACTTTCTGATTTGATCGACAACCGCTTCCGGCGCTTCGAGTTGTGGCAAGTGGCCAATGCCCGGCATCGTGGCAAATGCCGCCCCGGGCATCAGCCTGTGCAGGGCCTTGCCGCGCGCCAGGGGAATCCAGGGGTCTGCGTCACCCCAAATGATCTTTGCCGGGCATCGGAGCTTGCCAAAATGCGGTTCGACCTCTGCGGTGTATTTTTCATCGGCCTGGGCGAACTGGCGATAAAAGCTGGATGACCCGTCTTCGGTCAGCCAGGGTGCGACAAGATTTGCAAGGTCTTCTGCGGCAATCCCGGTGACAAGGGCACCCTCGATATAGGCCTGTACGATTGCGCGATGGATATGGGCGGGCAATCCCTGGAAGGCATCGGCATGTTGGCCCATGTGATCGAAAAACGCCGATCCCCAGGGGCGCATCGCAACGACGTTCATCAGCATGTAGCGTTCAAAGTCGCATCCCTGCAGCAGATGCGCCCGCAGCGTTGTCGCGCCGCCGAAATCATGTGCGACCACGCGGGGGCGGGACAGCCCCCAATGATCCATCATTTCGACAAAGACCTCGCCCTGCACGTCGAGCGATGTGCGCTGATCCGCGCTTTTCGCGGATTTCCCATAGCCCGGCATGTCATACCAATGCAGGCGAAAGTCCTGTGCCAGCGCCGGGATCACACGATGCCAGGCAAAGGAGGACCAGGGCCAGCCGTGGGCAAGAACCAGGTCCGGTCCGTCGCCGGTCCGGCCCGCTGCGACCGTACCGGCCGAGGTTTCGTAACGTTCATCCAGGTGCCAGCCAGCCATCGCGCCCTCCAATCTTACCTTCTAATTTACTTTGTAGGTGAGATAGCAAAGCTATTCACACCGTCAAGTTTATATTTTATGGTGAGGAATGAGCGAATGGGATCAGAGCGCGTGGACAAAGGACGATTTGGTCGGAGGTCATCCGGTTCTTGATTTCGTCAACACGGTGGCTGGCCGAAGCAAGGAACGCAGTGTCGAGCGGCTGACGGATTATGGCGCGTATCTGAACTGGGCGGTTGCTGCGGAAGTGCTTTTCCCGGGCGAGGCGGCAGGTTTGCGGAACCTCGGTCTGAATGATCCGGCAGAGGCCGGTGCGGCCTTGGCAGCGGTGGTGGCGTTTCGTGAAGTCTTGCATGCCTGTCTGATGGCGGAACAGGCGGGGGAGATATGGCCGGAACCAGAGCGCCGCCAGGTGATGCAGGTCATTCGCGACGCGCTGCTTGATGCGCGGCTTGAAAAGGGAACCCAGAGCTATGCCTGGAGTGCGCCCGTCATCGAGACCGACTTGGCGCTTCCGGTGAAACGGATCGCCCTTGCAACCGAGGATCTGCTGCGAAGCGATGATCTGCCCCGGATGAGAAACTGTGATCGGTGTTCCTGGCTGTTCATTGATCGCGGACGTGGACGCGCGCGCCGGTGGTGCAGCATGGCAGCATGCGGAAGCCGCGCGAAGTCGGCGCGATACTACAAGCGGCAGAAAGCGCGCCACGCCTAGCTGTCATTGGCGCGCCAGATTTTCTGTGGCGCACCTTTGGTGCGACTGATGGGGTGTTTTGGGCGCGGGCCCGCTTCAAGGGAAGGGCAGTGTCCCTGGCCGGAATGTCCCTAGAAATGTCCCTAGACCGGCCCGCCTGCCAGTTCCTCGGCGATTTCGCGCACGATGGGTTGGGCCTCTGCCGCGTTCATGCCGATCTGCAGGCGCGGATCGTAGAGCATCTTCAGCAGCAACTCGTCATGACGGGTCAGCAGGGCAAATTCATCGTCATCGTTGAAGATCGACGGGCGCGCGGCGGGGCTGTCGTTGGCCAGTCCCATGCCCTGGGCCAGTTCCTCGTGAATGCAGCTGAGCCGCAGCAGATCGGGGTTTTCCGAGCGGATCACCGCGACCGCCGCCGTATAGGTATTGGCCGAGGGGCCAGCGGCATAGGCGGCGACAGCGCAATAGGTGTCGCGGCGCATGTCGCGCAGGGCGCGCAGGCTGTTGGCCGAAATGCCGGGCAGATGCCTGGAGATCGAGGCCAGGGTCGCGGCGCGGTCGTCTTCCGACGCGATGACAACCAGAAAGTTGGGCCGCCCGCCGGTGGAGACCGGATGGCCGGTGACCTGCGCCAGACGCCGGGCGTAGCTGCGGACATCTTCCGTGTCGGTCTTGCGCTGGGAGGGTGGCACGCTGTCGCCAAAGATCACTTCCATCCGCACGGGGCCCGCCCAGCGGCGCAGGGGGCTGGCCCCGCCACGGCCGGTAAAGGCACCGTCATATTCGTTGAAAAACGCGATCTGTTCAAAGTTCCGCGCCAGCACGGAGGCGGTATAGGGCGTGTCGAGGCCGCCGCCATCCTGGCGCAGCAACCCCTGGCTGAGCTGTGCCACCTGCACCTGGTTGAGATAGCTGCGCAGCGCCGCACTTTTCTGTGAGGTCGGCTGCGCGACCTGAGGCGGGATGGCGGCGGCAGCCTGCGCGGGGCGCGACTGTGGTTTCAGCGAGGGTTCGACCGGGGCGGCGACATCGCAAGCCAACAGGCTGGCGGACAATGCGCCCGCCAGACCCCATTTCAGCATTTCGGTTCGCCGCCGCACCGTGGTTCTATCCCGGCACGCTGGTGGAGGCGCTGTCGCCGAGGCCGGTCTTGGTCGCCTTGGCAGAGGCCAGCGTGTCGCGCAGCCTGGCTTCCATTTCCTTGAGCTCCACCTCTGCGGCGGCGCGGCGGGCCTTGCCTTCGTCGGCGATTTGCAGCGATTCCTCGATGGTGCCGATCAGGTCGGCGTTGGCCTGTTTGACCGCTTCGATGTCGAAGACGCCGCGTTCCATTTCCTCGCGGATGACCTTGTTGGATTCGCGCAGGTTCCTGGCGTTGGAGGTCAGCAGTTCATTGGTCAGGTCATTGGCCTCGCGGACCGCTTCCGCGGCCTCGGCAGAGCGCTGGATGGTCACCGCCTGTGCCAGCTGGGTTTCCCACAGCGGCACGGTGTTGACGAGGGTCGAGTTGATCTTGGTCACCAGGCTTTTGTCGTTCTCCTGCACCAGCCGGATGGAGGGCAGCGACTGCATGGTCACCTGGCGGGTCAGTTTCAGGTCGTGGACCCGGCGCTCAAGGTCGTCGCGGGCGGCGCGCATGTCGCGCAGCTCCTGGGCGACCATCACCTGATCGTCCTCGGCGGCGGCTTTCACCTCCGCTTCCTTGGCCGGGATCACGGTGCTGTCGAGTTCGGCCAGCTTTGCCTCGCCCGCGGCGATATAAAGCGCCAGTTCGTCATAGAACTGGAGCGTCTTTTCATAAAGCATGTCCAGCGATTTGATGTCCTTGAGCAGGGTGTGCTCATGGCTCAGCAGGTTGTCGGTGATGCGGTCGATCTGGCTCTGCACCTTTTCGAACTGGGCGGTGAACTTGGCAAAAGGGGCGGCGCGGCCCAGCAGTTTTTCCCACCAGCTGCGGTCGCGGCGCACATCCAGTTCAGAGACCGAAAAGCCCCGGATCGTGCTGACGATGCTGCGCAGGCTGTCGCCTGCGGGGCCCACGTCCTTGTTGCGCACATCGGCCAGCATCGCCTGGCTGATCTCTTGCAGTTCCGCCTGCGCGGCGGAGCCGAAGGAGACGATCGACTGGGTGTCGTTCATGTCGATTTCCGCCATGCGGGATCTGATCTCGTCGCCCAGGGGCTTGTCTGCCTTTTCCAGCGAGACTACCGCGTTGGCATCGGCGGGTTCGGGCAGGACGAGGGCGGTTACCTCTTCGACCATGCTGCGGGATTGAGTTGCTTTTTCACGAACGGAATCAGACATATACAGGGCTTCCTTGAAGGGTTGGATGAAGGGCGCAGGTCATTTGAGCCGGACCCCTTCACGCGACAGCCGCTCACGCAGCACATCAATTTCGACAGTCAGGTCGCTGCGGTCGTCGAGCAGCGATTTCTCGGTCCGGGCGGCGAAGTTCTGTTCCAGGTCGGTGAGCAGCGCGAGGTAGTCGTCGCGTGCCTGGCTGTCCCGGGTCCGGGCGTAGATATCGGCGAATTTCACGGTCGCATCCCGGGCACCGTGCAGATAGACGCTGAGGTACTTGCGCGCCGCGGTCAGGTCGCGCGGGTCTTCCTCGACGGTGCGGATCAGGGTGCGCGCGGCGTCCTGGAACTGGGTCAGCTGCGCCTCTGCCCGGCGGTCGCCGGCGCGGGCGATGGCGTCGGTCATCTGTGCCAGCGTCTTTTCGGCCTCGTCCACCACCCGGGCCACGCGGTCCTGCTGGAAGGTGTCGATGCCTTCCATCCCCTTGGATTTCAGCGGGTCGATGCCGAAGGCGGCCAGGTGCAGCGCGGCGGCGCAGAGGCCAAAGAGCAAGGGCGCCAGTATCTCCGACAGGCCGTTCTGGTGCGCGGCAACGGCCAGCGCGGTGCCCAGGCCGGCGGCGGCCGCGGCAAAAATCTTGCGCGGCAGGGCCGGACGGCGCGCGACCTTGCGTTCGGCAAAGGCGGCCTCGGCGCGCAGCCCTTCGCGCAGCAGCCAGGCCCCCAGCGCCAGCACGCCCGCGCCGATCATGCCCAGGGTCAGGCCACTTGCCCCGCCGCCAAAGCTTGTGGCCAGCAGCACCACAGGAGGCACGAACAGGATGTTGGCACGCCCGCCCACGGGATCGACGGTGATCCTTGCGCGTGGTGTCGGGGCCGCGGCATTGCCCGGCGCATCGTCGGGGCTGTATTTGCCGCCAAAGCGTTTTGCCATGGTCAGAGCCCCCCCAGCAGGCCGGAGGCGGTGCCGAGCAGCAGGGCGATCAGCGCGACATAGGCGACTTTCTGCAAACCGTTGGGGGCCATCATACCATCCTCTGTCGGGCCAAAGAAAGGCCGGAGGGCGCGGCGGCCCTGATCCACTGTATTGCTCCAGATTGATGCCAGAATGACAACAATGGCAATGATAACGCCCACAGCGAGCGCGAAAAGAAACAATCTGCCCATACCGACCTCACTGCGACGAACATAGGCTGTTTCCCCTGACCTTGCTAGTGCCGCGCCGCGGTGCGGCGTTCGGCGTTGAGCTTGCGGGTATAGCCGGACTGGATCACTTCGACCGCCACCAGGACCATGACCGAGAAATAGAAGGTCGTTTTCGACATCGGCACGACCTCATATCCGAAGAAGCGCAGGGCGAGGTCGGGGTCATGCATGGCATGGGCGGCGGCCTGGCCGGATTCACCCAGCAGGACAATGCCCACGATCAGCAGGATGAACAGGCCCAGGACCTCGTACATGCGGTTGGTTTCCAGAAAGGCGGTGACCCGGTCCGCCAGCAGCAGCATGGCCAGGCCGGACAGGATGATCGCGGTGGCCAGAACGATGAAGACATCGGTGATCGCCAGTGCCGAAAGCACGGAATCGAATGAGAAAATCAGGTTCATGAAGACGATCAGCATCACGACCTGCACCGCCGATTTGCCGGATTTCGCATCCAGGTCCGTGCCCAGATGTTCGAGCGCCAGCATATGGCTGATTTCCTTGACGGCAGTATAGATGATGAAGACACCGCCGATGACAAAGACCAGCGTGGCAAAATTGACCCCGCCGGTCAGCACGCCCTCCCAGTTCAGCACGAAGAAGGGGTCGGCCATGGCGTCGATCAGGCGTATCATGGCAAAGAGCAGCACGATGCGCAGGGCCACGGCGATCACGATGCCCCATTTGCGGACGGCCGCCTGCTGGGCGACGGGGGCGCGCTGGCTTTCGATGGAGATGTAGAGAAGGTTGTCAAAGCCAAGAACGGCCTGCAGGAAGCACAGCACCAGCAGATTGCCCAGGTTCTCGATGGTCAAAAGATCGGTCATGGCGTCCCCCGCTTTGGTTTCGGTGCTGTCTTAGGGATTTAGCGGCGGGATGTGAATTGCCTGTGACGGGGAATTTTCGCCGTCGGGTTGCAGGAAGGAGGCAGACTTTTCAAAAAGTCTGGTCCGTTTTTTTCAAAAAAATCGGTCAGCGCTTCGGTGGACGGTTCGGTTTCTTCCGCTGCGGGCGCTGCAGGGTTCTTGGCTTTTTCGCCGCCGTGCCGCTGTCATCCGCCAGTTCCAGCCCCAATTGATCGCGCACGATCTTGCGGCGGATCTCCTCGACCTCTCCGGCCTTCAGCTCACCCAGCTGAAACGGGCCATAGCTGACCCGGATCAGGCGGTTCACGGCCAGGCCCACTGCCTCCATCGCGCGGCGGATTTCGCGGTTCCTGCCTTCGCGCAGGCCCACGGTCAGCCAGGCATTGGCGCCCTGCTGCCGGTCAATGGTCACCGTCATCGGTTGAAAGCGTTCGCCGTCGATTGTCAGCCCGCGGCGCAGCGGTTCCAGCGTCTTGTCTTCCGGGCGTCCGTTCACCCGGACCCGGTACTTGCGCAGCCAGCCGGTGCTGGGCAACTCCAGCTTGCGCTTGATGCCGCCGTCATTGGTCAACAGCAGCAGCCCTTCGGAGTTGATGTCGAGCCGGCCCACCGACATCACCCGCGGCATGTCCTCGGGCAGGGCGTCATAGATGGTCTGGCGGTCTTTCTCGTCCCGGTCGGTGCTGACCAGCCCGATGGGCTTGTGATAGAGCCACATGCGCGGCGGTTCGGGGGCCGAGACATCCTTGCCATCCACCGTGATCTGGTCGCTGGCGGTGACGTTCAGGGCGGGGGACATGATCTGCGCGCCGTTCACGCTGACCCGGCCCGCCTCGATCATGCGTTCGGCTTCACGGCGCGAGGCGACGCCTGCGCGGGCAAGCACCTTGGCGATGCGGTCGCCCTTGGGCGGTTCGGATGGCGTTGACGTGTTCATCGCTTCCGCTTAGCGGGTTTGCGTCGCTTGCGAAAGAGCGGCTTTTGCAGCCAAGGTGGGTCATGACGTTTCGCTCTTTCATGGATCTGGCATTGACAGAGGCGCGCGCCGCCGCTGCGCGGGGCGAGGTGCCTGTGGGTGCCGTGGTCGTGGATCGGGCGGGGCAGGTCGTGGCGCAGGCCGGCAACCGCACCCGCGAATTGCATGATCCGACCGCCCATGCCGAGGTTCTGGCGATCCGTGCGGCCTGTGCGCAGCTCGGGTCGGAGCGGCTGGTGGGTCATGACCTCTATGTCACGCTGGAACCCTGCGCGATGTGTGCCGCGGCCCTTGCATCGGCACGGATTGCGCGGTTGTACTATGGTGCATCCGACCCCAAGTCGGGCGGTGTCGCGCAGGGCGCGCGGGTCTTTGCCCATGCGCAGTGCCATCATGTGCCGGAGGTCTATGACGGCATTGATGCCGCTGCCGCCGAAGCATTGCTCAAGGCGTTTTTCGCGCAAAAAAGGGAAGGGAACTGAATGGCCGTGAACAAGCAATTGTCGCGTTTCGTGCGCGATGCGCTGTCATCGGGCAAGACCCGGGCGGAGATTTCGCAGGCGCTGACCGACAGCGGGTGGAGCCCTTCGGAAGTGGCGGATGCGCTGGATGCCTGGGCCGAGACCCGGTTTTCCCCGCCGGTGCCGCGCCCGCAGGCGACGGTCTCGGCGCGCGATTTCTTCATCTATGCGCTGACCTTCGGGGTGATGATCTTTGGCGCGGTCTATCTTGTGCAATTGTTCCATGCGCTGATCGACCTCTGGCTTGATACTGACAGCTACCGCTGGCCCGGCCGCATTCGCTGGTCGATGGCGGTGCTGATCGTGACAACACCGGTCTATCTTTGGCTGACGCTGCGCGAGCGGGGCAAGCTGGCCGATGATCCGGCGCTTTACCGTTCCGCGATCCGGCGCTGGCTGATGTATCTGACGCTGCTCTTGTCGGCAGCGGCCCTGCTGGGTGATGGCGTGGCGGTGATCTATGCCTTTCTCAGCGGTGATTTCACCTTGCAGTTCTTCCTCAAGGCGTTGGTTGTCGCTGTCATCGCCGGGCTGATCTTTCTGTTCTACCTTGCCGACATCCGCAAAGGGGATGCGGCGTGAACCGGCTGTTGCTTGTTGTCCTGCTGGCGATTGTCGGTGGCGGGCTGATCGCGGGGTTCATGGTTGCCGGCGGTCCGGGTTATGCCCGGATGGAGCGTTATGACAACGAACGCGCCGCCGACCTGCGGACGCTGGGGGATTATCATCGCTGTCTGCTGGAACGGGAAGAGGACAGCGAGGGCAGCAACGCGCCGCGCTATTGCTCGGGTTTTGAGCAGGCACCCGAACTGACCGACCCGGCCACCGGCGCGCCCTACCGCTTTACCCGCCTTGGGCCGCAGGCGTTCAAGGTCTGCGCGACCTTCCAGACGGAGGCCCTGCGGGAGGCATCCGACCGGCGCTATTCCCAATTGGTGTTTGAGGGGGACGAGGGCTGTGTCATCTATGGGCAGGGCACCGGCGCCGAAGCGCCGGATGCCACGCTGAAGTGGACTACAAAGTAATCGCCTGCATCACCTGCGGCTCGATCACATCGACACCGGGCAGGCCTTTGGCCAGCGCCGCTGCATCCTGCTCCAGCAGGGGGAAGGTGCGGTAGTGGCAGGGGATGACCGTCCTGAAATCGAAGTAGCGTTTGGCGGCATAGGCGGTTTCGGCCATGCCCATGGTGAAATGGCCCCCCGCCGACAGGATGCCGATGTCGGGTTTGTAGTAATCCCCGATCCAGTCCATGTCCGCCATGATGCCGGTATCGCCCGAGAAATAGATGACATGGCCTTCGCCCTTGAGGATGAAGCCGGTTTCGGACCCCATGTAGACCGGGCCGCTGTCGGTCGCGACCGAGGATGAATGGGATGCAGGCACCATGCTGACGGCAACCTTGCCGCAGCTGATGGTTCCGCCCTTGCCGAAGCCGGTGGTGTTTCCGATGCCTTTTTCCGCGAACCAGCCCATCAGCTCGTAAATCCCGGCCATCGGCGCCTGTGTCCGCTTGCTCACCATGTCGAGGTCGCCGGTATGGTCGCCATGCCCGTGGGTCACCAGGATCTGGGTCACACCGGCAAGCGCCGCGTCATACTGCGCTTCTTCGATCATGGGATTGCCGGTCAGCCAGGGGTCGATCAGGATCACCTGATCTTCGATCTCGATGCGAAAGGACCCGTGGCCCAGCCATAGGATGTTCATGCAATTCTCCTTTTGTCTTCATGTCTTCATGTCTGCTTTGTCAGCAAGACTAGCGCGCCAAATGGATTTGGGGAGGTATTTTTGACCCGATGCCGCAGATGGGCGGGCCGCGCCCTTGCGAGGGAAGGGCAGCAAGGGTACATGAGCCGCAAAGAGATGGAGAGCGTTCATGTCAATTGACGAGAGCACCGCCGCACGCGTGGCGAAACTGGCCCGGATCAAGGTCGATCCCGAAGCGCTGCCCGCGCTGGCGCAGGACTTCAACGGCATCCTCGGCTTTATCGAACAATTGAGCGAAGTTGATGTGGAAGGGGTCGAGCCGATGACCTCGGTCACCCCGCAGCGCCTGACACGGCGCGCCGATGTGGTCACGGACGGCGATCTGCAGGACGACGTGCTGAAAAACGCGCCCGATGCGCGCGAAGGGTTCTTTGTCGTGCCGAAGGTGGTGGAGTGAGCGGCGTCCGGGAAACGCTCCGGGGGAGCGTTTCAGCCACGAACGGGCGGAGCCCATTTTTGAGATCAGGACAGACATATGAGTAATCTGAACAAACTGGGACTGGCCGGGGCACGCGATGCCCTGCGCGCGGGTGAAACCACGTCGAAGGCCCTGACAGAGGCCTGTCTGACGGCGATTGAAGGGGCAGGGGCGCTGAATGCCTTTGTCCATCACACGCCCGAGATTGCCATGGCGCAGGCCGAAGCTGCGGATGCGCGCCTGAAAGCGGGCGATGCCCCCGCCATGTGTGGCCTGCCCATCGGGATCAAGGATCTGTTCTGCACCAAGGGCGTGCCGTCGCAGGCGGGCTCGCGCATCCTGCAGGGGTTCCTGCCGCAATACGAAAGCACGGTCAGCCAGAACCTGTTTGACGCGGGCGCCGTCATGCTGGGCAAGCTCAACATGGATGAATTCGCCATGGGCTCGTCCAATGAGACCTCTGTCTACGGCAATGCGGTCAACCCCTGGCGGCGCGGCAATGACGATACGGCACTGACGCCGGGCGGCTCTTCGGGCGGGTCGGCGGCGGCTGTTGCGGCGGACCTCTGCCTTGCGGCCACCGGCACCGACACCGGCGGGTCGATCCGCCAGCCTGCGGCCTTTACCGGCACGGTGGGGATCAAGCCGACCTACGGGCGCTGTTCGCGCTGGGGCATCGTGGCCTTTGCCTCCAGCCTCGATCAGGCTGGTCCGATGACAAAATCCGTGCGCGACGCGGCCATCATGCTTGAGGCGATGTGTGGCCATGATCCCAAGGATTCCACCTCTGCCGATCTGCCCGTGCCCGATTTCGAAGCGGCGCTGACCGGCGACATCCGCGGCAAGAAGATCGGCATCCCGCGCGAATACCGCATGGATGGCATGCCCGAAGAGATCGAAAACCTCTGGTCCGACGGCATTGCGATGATGAAGGACGCAGGTGCCGAGATCGTTGATATCTCGCTGCCGCATACGAAATACGCGCTGCCCGCCTATTACGTGATTGCACCCGCCGAAGCCTCCAGCAACCTCGCGCGTTACGATGGTGTCCGCTATGGCCACCGCGCCGGGCTGGACCAGGGCGACGGCATCACCGAGATGTATGAAAAAACCCGCGCCGAAGGCTTCGGGCCGGAAGTGCAGCGCCGGGTGATGATCGGCACCTATGTGCTGTCGGCCGGTTTCTATGACGCCTATTACAACCGTGCCCGCAAGGTGCGCACCCTGATCAAGCGCGACTTCGAACAGGTCTTTGCGGATGGCATCGACTGTATCCTGACACCTGCGACGCCTTCTGCCGCCTTCGGTCTGGGCGAGATGACGGATGCGGATCCGGTGGCGATGTACCTCAACGACGTCTTCACGGTGACGGTGAACCTGGCCGGTCTGCCGGGGATCGCGGTGCCCACGGGGCAGGACCGCAAGGGTCTGCCGCTGGGCCTGCAGCTGATCGGGCGGCCCTGGGAAGAGGCCGATTTGCTGTCTTCCGCCTATGCGCTTGAGCGCAGCGCCGGGTTTGTGGCCAAGCCGGACAAATGGTGGTAGAAGCCTTGCCAACAAGTCTGAAAGACAAAGCAGGACCCATGATTTCAAGATCTTTTATCACTCTCGCCGCTGGCGTGATGCTGGCTGCATGTCAGCCGGCGGTCCCTGATTCCGGTCGCGGTGTCGGCTTTGATGACAGTGCCCGCGCCCAGAGGCAGGCCCGCGACGCGGCACTTGCCGCCGAAAGCACCTCCGCCGTGCCGGCCCCCGCCTCGGTGACCGAGGCCCCGCTTTCGGCCCCTGCCGAAGGTTCCGCCGAAGCGACGGCGGCCGAAACCTCCCGCGTGCTGGCGGCAACCCGCCCCGGTGCCAGCAACGGTCTGGGCAATGATGCCGCGACCAATTCCGGCGTGGAACCCGTGAATGCCAGCCCGTCCAACCCGGCGCCCGCTGTCATCAACAGCGCAGGCATCTCGAACGAGAACAATTTCGACGCGGTTTCCGGCCAGCGCAGCATCGGTGACGACGCCGCGCGCATCGCTGCGAACCGCGCGCAATACCAGGTCGTCCAGCCCGAAGCGCTGCCGGACCGGGCCGAATCCGGGCCGAACATCGTGGCCTATGCGCTGCAGTCGGACCACGAGCGCGGCACCCAGGTCTATCGCCGCATCGGCCTGAACAAGGCCGCCAAATACGCCCGCGCCTGTGGCGAGTATTCGCATCCCGACCGGGCGCAGATCGCCTTTCTTGAGGCGGGAGGGCCGGAAAAGGACCGCAAGGGCATGGACCCCGATGGCGACGGCTTTGCCTGTGACTGGGACCCGACCCCGTTCCGCCGGGCCGCAAAGGCCGGCTAGGGCTGCAGCCGGGTGGACAGCCTGTCCTCACCGAACTTCGGCCCGCGCCGCAACGGGCTGACGCCCCGGCTGATCGTGATCCACTATACCGCGATGGAAAACGCCGAGGCGGCATTGACGCGCCTCTGCGACCCGCAGGCCGAAGTTTCCGCCCATTACCTGATTTCGAACCACGGCCGGACCCTGCAACTGGTGGCCGATGAGATGCGCGCCTGGCATGCCGGGGCGGGTGAATGGGCCGGTCAGGCCGACATCAACTCGCGCTCCATCGGGATCGAGCTGGACAATCGCGGATGCCATCCGTTTTCAGAGCCGCAGATGGGGGCGCTTGAGACCCTGCTGAAAAGGCTGATGGCCCGCTGGGACATCCCCGCCGCCGGAGTTCTGGGGCATTCCGACATTGCGCCGGGGCGCAAGTCCGACCCCGGCCCGCATTTCGACTGGGCGCGGCTGGCACGGCAGGGGCTGGCGCTGGCCACACCGGCGACTGCAGCACAAACCGTGACCGAATCCGGGTTCCGTGCCGCGGCGCGGGCGGCGGGCTTTACCGCAGATGTGCCGTTTGAGACCCTTCTGGCTGCAACCCGCCTGCGCCACGGACCCTGGCGGCGCGGGCCGCTTTGCCCTGCCGATCTGGCGCTGCCGCCGCTCTGACCCTTCAGGCCGCACGTCTTTATGCCGGAAATGCTTCCGCGCGCCGGTCTGCCCATTGACGCGGTCCGCGTTCAGCGCCTATGCCAAAGCTCGCGCGGAAGGCTGGATGGCCGCTTCGTGATCCGCTTGCCGGATCCACGGGGAGGAAAGTCCGGACTCCAAAAAGAGACGGTGCCGGGTAACACCCGGGCGGGGCAACCCGACGGAAAGCGCCACAGAAATGATACCGCCACGCCACAGGTCGGGAAACCGAAACCACGGCGGGGTAAGGGTGAAAAGGTGGGGTAAGGGCCCACCGCGCCGCTGGCAACAGGGGCGGCATGGCAAGCCCCACCGGGAGCAATGCCAAATAGGGACCGCGCGCCACCGGCCTTCGGGCCGGGGCGGGGCCGCTTTTGCCCCAGCAGGTCCGGGTTGGCAGCTGTAGCCCTGCGGGCAATCGCAGGGTCAGAGGAATGGTCATCCACGGGGGATAACCCCCCGTGACAAAATCCGGCTTACAGGCCTTCCGCGCGTTTTCATCTGGGGGACCGGATTTTTGGAAAAATCCGGACCGGAAAATTGCAATTTTCCGGCCGCTTGAAAACGCGACCCCCGGATTGAAATTCTTGCGTCTTTTGCTGTTGACTCGGAGGCGCATCCGGGTAAAAGCCGGGGTTCAGAATTCACGCCAGACCCCCGGTGCGGTCGGCAGCAGGAGAAGCAAGATGGCGAAGCCAACCACGATCAAGATCCGTCTGAACTCGTCCGCGGGCACAGGCCACTTCTATGTCACCAAGAAGAACGCGCGTACCATGACCGAAAAGATGGTCATCAAGAAGTACGACCCCGTTGCGCGCAAGCACGTCGATTACAAAGAAGGCAAGATCAAGTAAGATCGGGCTGACTGACTTTGCAAGGCCGCGCGTTTCGCGCGGCTTTTTGCGTTTCAGGGTGCGGTTTTCCATGCCCGGCATCCCCCCGGGCGGCGCTGCCAGCCTGCACATTGCGGCGGCTGACGCCTGCCGGATGATACCTTCCGGATGACACAGGCCCCGTTAATCTCATCGAAAGATTGCCGCCCTATGGCTGAGGCAAGCCAGCATAGAGGCAACGGGTTAGCCCGCATCAACGGCTCGCCCGTCAGGTGCGGGACAGGGGAGGGCAGAGATGGCGACAATTCACGATCTTCTCGAAGTGACCGGCATCGCGTCGGGCACGACATATTCCCTTGAAAACGGCAATCTGCTTGGTGTCGTGGACAACATGACATCGACCGATCTTGACGATGGGGAGTTCGACGTCGGGGATCTGGTCACCATTGGCGGGGTCTCCTACACCATCGACCTGATCGAAGAGCCGGACAGCGCGGGATCGGTCCTGCTGGGTGACGGATCATCCGAGAGTTTCGGACCGGGCAGCGAAAGCAACCTCAGCTTCGTTTTCCTGACCCTGTCGAACGGCCCCGATGTCCGTTACTTCGCGATCCCGAACGACAGCTATGGCGACATGAACGTCCAGGCCATCACCACCGGGGTGATACAATCGGTGGCGGGCCATGATGCGGCGGTCATTTCCACCGTGGATAACGACATCGAGGTGGTATGTTTCACCGCCGGGACGCTGATCGAGGCCGAGGATGGCCGGCAGATCCCGGTGGAGGAGTTGCAGGTGGGCGACCGGGTTCGGGCGCTGGATTGCGGCGTACAGGAAATCCGCTGGATCGGTGCCAGACGGCTGCCCGCGCAGCTGCTCAGGGCTTGTCCCAGGCTCCGGCCCGTTCAGATTGCCGCCGGCACATTGGGGCCCGGCTGCCCGCAGCGGGACCTGCTGGTATCGCCCCAGCACAGCATCCTTGTGCGCTCGAAGATCGCGGCGCGCATGTTTGGCGCGCCGGAAGTCCTGGTTGCGGCCAAGCAGCTGGTTGGCCTGAATGGCGTCGCCCCGGCCGTGGCGGCGGGCGCTGTGACCTATTATCATGTGCTGCTGGACCGGCATGATATCCTCATGGCCAACGGAGCCCCCTGCGAGAGCCTTTATGCCGGGCCGCAGGCGCTTCGGTCGATGTCGGAGGCGGAAAGGGCGGAACTGTCCGCGATCCTGCCGGAGGTCATCCGGCAGCAAAGCGATCTCCCCGCCTGCCGTCCCATGGCGCCCGGGCGGCGCGCGCGCAGGCTGGCCTACCGGCACAGGAAGAACAACATGCCGCTGACGGGGGAGATCCTGCTTGATGCGGTGCGGCCCTGTCTTTGATTCGGGAGGCGGGTGGCGCGCGGAACAGGGGCAGGGGCAGGGCAGGCCGCCCTTGCGCCGGATCGGCCAAGCGGCAATAGTCGGCAGGTCCCAAGCTGCCAAGGAACACGACATGTCCAAGATGATTGCTGCCCTGACCCTCGTGGGTCTGCTCTCTGCCTGCACCGGCAAACTTGGCGGCCCGCCGCCTGCGCCGGTCTTTGGCGGCACCTATTCCGACAGTGTTGGCTTTACCAGCGTCGGCTACGAGCCTTTCTGAGCGCGCCTTACCTGTCTTCGGGCGGAATGCCCCGCGTCGCGGCGACAATGGCGGCGATGTCATCCAGCCCGTACTTCAGGCTGCGCCGCTCCGTGCCGGGCGGCTGGTGGGTCAGGCTGACACCCGGTCGCCGCGCCTGTCGGGGCCGGATCGGGCGTGGCACAAAACCGCCCGTGCAATTCGGGCAGACATTGCCCAGCACGGTCTCGACGCAATCCGCGCAGAAGGTGCATTCATAGCTGCAGATCCGCGCCTCTGCCGCATCCGGGGGCAGGTCGCGGTCGCACATCTCGCAATTGGGTCTGATTTCAAGCAAGGGTCGCTCCAACGAAAAAGGGCCAATCCCTTGCAGGATTGGCCCATGTCACATCAAGGATGCACGGCTTATTCGCGGTTGCCGAACAATTGCAGCAGCATCATGAACATGTTGATGAAGTCGAGGTAGAGGCTCAGCGCGCCCATGATGGCGGCCTTGCCCAGCCATTCGGTGTCACCGTGATGCGCATGTGCCAGATACTCGGTCTTGATCTTCTGGGTGTCATAGGCGGTCAGGCCTGCAAAGATCAGGACGCCGATCGCAGAGATGGCGAACATCAGCGCCGAGGAGGCGAGGAAGATGTTCACGATGGAGGCCACGATCAGGCCGATCACACCCATGATCAGGAAGCTGCCCCAACCGGAGATGTCCTTCTTGGTGGTGTAGCCCCAGAGCGACAGCCCGGCAAAGGCGATGGCGGTGATCAGGAACACCTGCGCGATGGAATAGCCGGTGAAGACCAGGAAGATCGAGCTGATCGAGATGCCCATCACGGCCGCGAAAGCATAGAAAACCGTCTGCGCCGTGGCGGCGGACATCTTGTTGATCATCGCGCTGAAGCCAAAGACAAAGGCCAGGGGTGCGAACATCACAACCCATTTCAGCGGCGAGGCATAAAGCGCATAGCCGATGTCCGTCAGGTATTTATCCGTCCCGATCTGCGCGGCCGCACCCGAGGGGTCGGTGGTGACCGCCAGGCCCGAAATCGCCCATGCGGCGGCAAAGGTGATCAGCATGCCCACGGACATTGTGCCGTAGACCTTGTTCATATGGGCGCGCAGCCCCTCGTCGATTGCGGCGGCGCGGGTTCCGGCAGCTGTCCGGATTGTATTCACGTCGGCCATGAATGGACCTCCAATTGGCTAAGTGTTGCTTACCACGCGGGATGCGGACGGTATCCCGGTGAATATCGGGACTGCGCCTTTGTTTTTCAAGAGGTAATAGCGCGCGCCGGGGCGGTCTTTTTCATGTGATCGGCGGCCCTTAGCGACCGGACATCCAATGGCCCGGCGCGTCCCAGGGCAACCGCCGCGCCTCCCTTTCGGCCTCGGTGGCATTGAGGCCGATGTCCTGCAGCTGGTGGCTGTCAAGCTGACGCAGGCTCTGCCTGCTGCGGGCAATGGCCCTGAGGTGCTGGAACCGGGCCCAGAGTGAAATCCGCCGGGTCTTGAGTGCGCGGCCCCGGCCCGAGGCGCTGTCGAAAAGCTGTGCCATTTCATTTATCCTTCGAAATTTGTGATGAAACTCCGGGTTCCATCGGGATGCTTGATATCTAGGGTGGCATGACGTATGATGAAAACGATTGTTTGTTAGGCAATGCATCAAGATTGGTGATATATGAGAAATCTGGACATCACGACCCTGCGGTCGTTCATGGCGGTGGCTGACAGTGGCGGGGTGACCCGCGCGGCGGGTTTTCTGCATCTGACGCAATCGGCCGTCTCAATGCAGCTCAAGCGGCTGGAGGAAATGCTGGGCCTGTCCCTGCTGGACCGGAGCGGGCGGACCATTGCCCTGACAGCCTCTGGTGAGCAGCTGCTGGTCTATGCGCGCCGCATGGTGGCCCTGAACGACGAGGTCATCGAACGGCTGACGGATCAGGCTTTCGAGGGAGAGATCACGCTGGGTGTGCCGCATGACATCGTGTACCCGATGGTGCCCCAGGTGCTGAAGCAGTTTCACGCCGATTTCCCAAGGGTGCGCGTGCAGCTTGAAGCCTCCCACACCAGAACGCTCAAGGCCCAGTTTGCCAAGGGCGAATGCGATCTGATCCTGACCACGGAGACCGAAATCGACAGGGGCGGCGAGACCCTGGTGACCAAGAGCCTGGAGTGGATCGGGGCTGCGGGCGGGGCGGCATGGCGGCAACGGCCCTTGCGGCTGGCCTTCTGCCGGTACTGCACCTTCCGTCCCAGTGTGCTGAGCGCGCTGGATGCGGCGCAGATTCCCTGGGAGATGGCCGTGGACACGGAAAGCGATCGCGCGGTCGAGGCGGCGGTCAGTGCCGATCTGGCCATTCATGCCATGATCGACGGCACCAAGCCGCCCCACCTGGAGGTGTTGGATCATGGCGGGGTGCTGCCGAAACTGCCGACACAGCACATCAATCTCTACGGGGCGGAGCAGAACAGGTCCGAGTCGCATCAGACATTGGTCGCGCTGTTGCGCAGCGCCTTCAGCCAGGGGCAGAACAAGCGTTCAATCGCGGCCTGACTGCGGGGCGGCGGGGGGGCATTTCCCGCCTGCTTTACGTGGCGTAAGCCTTGTGAAGACCGAAAATGTGTCAGAAACACCACATTTATGTTATCTTTTCTTTGTTGAATTCATGATGTTAGCTGCCAAGCTGTCAATAATGTGGTGAATATCTTTGCTGTGAAGAGAAGATTTCGTAAAGTGCTTGGGGTGGACCGCTGTCGGAACGCCCAGGTAACGCGCGGCCGGCGCCGTAGCCGCAAGCGCGTATTTCAGTGTTGTTAAGTGTGTAAGTTAGGATCTAATCTGCATGGCACATAGAGTAGACGTGCACGTCGGCAAACGAATTCGTCAGCGACGCTGGCTGACGGGGATGACCCAACAGAAGCTGGCAGCTATGGTTGGGATCAAGTTTCAGCAAATTCAAAAGTACGAGACCGGCGCGAACCGCGTCAGCGCATCCCGATTGTGGGAAATTGCCGATGCGCTGGAGGTTCAGGTGGCCTTTTTCTTCGAGGGTCTCGAACAGCCGGAAACCTCCGGGTCCGCTCCGATCGGTGACGTTCCATATGATCTGCTGGGCGACAAGGAGGCGATGGACCTGATCCGATCCTACTATGCCATTCCGGCAAACCAGCGGCGCCGCCTTTTCGATCTTGCCCGTGTGCTGAGCGACGTCGCCTGAAGGGTCGGCCTTGCCGCGACCGCAGGCTTGCGCGGGCGGGCACAAGCTGGCACTGACGCGGTATGACAACGAAGATTTCATTCGATCCCGATTTGCGGCGCGTTGCGCATCTGCTTGCAGATGCGGCACGTGATGTGATCCTGCCCCATTTCCGGGGCATGGCCCTGGTTGCGGAAAACAAACTTGATGCCGGGTATGACCCGGTGACGGTGGCGGACAAGGCTGCCGAACGCGCCATGCGTGAGATCCTGGCGCGGGAACGGCCCGATGACGGTATCCTGGGCGAGGAATACGGGGTGCAGCAAGGGCGGTCCGGCCTGACCTGGGTGCTGGATCCGATCGACGGCACACGCGGCTTTATCAGCGGCACCCCGACATGGGGGGTGCTGATTGCGGTCAGCGACGGGCAGGGCCCGTTCTATGGCATCATCGACCAGCCCTATATCGGCGAGCGGTTCGAGGGCGCGCCGGACGGGGCCGCGATGACGGGGCCGCGGGGGCGGCAAGTGCTGGCCACCCGGGCGGCGCGGGACCTGTCGCAGGCGATCGTTTTCACGACCTTTCCCGAAGTGGGCGAGGAGACCGACCGCGCGGGGTTTCATGCGGTGGCCTCCGGGGCGATGCTGACCCGCTACGGGATGGATTGCTATGCCTATGCCTTGCTGGCAGCAGGTCAGGTCGATCTGGTGATCGAGGCGGGGCTTGCCGCCTATGACATCCAGGCGCCGATTGCCGTTGTGCAGGCCGCAGGCGGCATCGTCACCGACTGGCGCGGCGGGCCTGTCCACGAGGGGGGCCGCGCGGTTGCGGCGGCGAATGCCCGGATCCATGCCCAGGCGCTGGCGATCCTGCAGGGGTATTGAGCGGCATTCTTGACCGCCCGTGCCGGCACCTGCTAACGGGAGCCTGTCGGTTCTGGGCCCGTTTTCCACCGACAGGTGAATGCATTCTGAGACGGGCGTGGAGAAATACAGACCATGCCCGAAATCCTGATCCGCAATGCCGACCATATTCTGACGATGGATGACAGCCGCCGCGAGCTGTCGGGGGCCGACCTGCGCCTGCGGGATGGTGCGATTGTGGAAATCGGCAGCGGCCTGCAGAGCGCAGGCGAGGTGATCGAGGCCGCGGGATGTGTTGTAACCCCGGGGCTGGTGAATACGCATCACCATCTGTTCCAGAGCCTGACGCGGGCCGTGCCGGGGGCGCAGGACGCGTTGCTGTTCGGCTGGCTGAAGACACTCTACCCGATCTGGGCGCGGTTCACGCCGGATCACATGTTCACCTCGGCGCAGGTGGGGCTGGCGGAACTGGCGCTGTCGGGCTGCACGCTGAGCGCCGATCACCTCTATCTTTACCCCAACGGCGCGCGGCTGGAAGACACCATTGAAGCCGCGCGCGTCGTGGGCCTGCGGTTTCAGCCGACCCGGGGGTCCATGAGCATTGGCGAAAGCGCGGGCGGCCTGCCGCCGGATATGCTGGTCGAGCGGGAGGCGGCGATCCTGGAGGATTGCATCCGGGTGGTCGATGCCTTCCATGATGCCTCCGAGGCGTCGATGTGCCGGGTGGGGCTTGCCCCCTGTTCTCCCTTCTCCGTCAGCCGGGATCTGATGCGGCAGACCGCATTTCTGGCGCGCGACAAGGGGGTGATGCTGCACACGCATCTGGCGGAAAACGAAGAAGACATTGCCTATTCGCAGGAGATGTTCGGCTGCCGTCCGGGACAATATGCGCAGGATCTGGGCTGGGTCGGGCCCGATGTCTGGCATGCGCATTGCGTGAAGCTCGACGCGGCGGAGATTGCGCTTTTTGCCGGGACCGGGACCGGTGTGGCCCATTGCCCCTGTTCCAACTGCCGGCTGGGATCGGGTGTGGCGCCGGTGCGCGCGATGCGCGATGGCGGTCTGCGCGTGGGGCTGGGTGTGGATGGATCGGCCAGCAACGATGCGGGCAATCTGGTGGCCGAGGCGCGCCAATGCATGTTGTTGCAACGGGTGGTCTCGGGGGCCGATGCCATGTCGGCGCGCGAGGCGCTGGAGATTGCGACGCGAGGCGGGGCCGATGTGCTGGGCCGCCCGGAATGCGGGCGGCTGGCGGTGGGCAAACGCGCCGATGTGGCGATCTGGGACGTCAGCGGGATCGAGGCGGCGGGCAGCTGGGACCCGGCGGCGCTGCTGCTGGCGGGGCCGACAACCGTGCGGGACCTGTTGGTGGAGGGTCAGCCAGTGGTGCGGGACGGGCAGATGGTGCGGTTTGACCTGGCGGAAGCGATTGCCCGGCAGAACGCATTGGCGCGCGGGTTGCAGGCGGAGATGTGATCCGGCGGCGCGGCTGCGCCGCATGCGATTATGGGTGCCTGTTACGGGCCTGAGCCCGCTATTTCAGCCGCCGCGCGGGCTTTGGGCTTTGGTGTGCATTTAAAGTGTCCGACCTTTAACCTGAAGCATCCAGCGACATGAATGTCCCGAGAGCGCCGCAGGCGCGGCAGGGTATTCATGTCTCAGGTCTAAGGTCGGGCGCTCTAGGGAACAATGAAGCTCAGTCGGGTTTGCGCCATTGCCGGCCCGCCACCCAGACATCGGCAATGGCGCGGTCGTCGCCCATCATGATCGTGGCGAAGAGGCTTTCCCAGATGTCCTCGGCCATGGCCGCGCGCTGGGAGATGGCCGGGGTCGAGGCCAGGTCGAGCACGGTGAGGTCGGCCTCGTTTCCGGGCTGGAGGCTGCCGATCCGGTCCTGCAGATGCAGGCTGCGGGCGGAGCCGGCGGTGGCCAGCCAGATCAGCTGGGCCGCGTGCAGGGGCGTGCCGCGCAGCTGGCCGATCTCATAGGCGGCCGCCATGGTGCGCAGCATCGAAAAGGAAGAGCCGCCGCCGGTATCGGTGGCCAGGCCCACCGGGATGGCCCGGCGGGTGAGGCCTGCCATGTCGAAGAGCCCCGATCCGATGAAGGTGTTCGACGTGGGGCAATGGACCAGCGCGGCACCGGATTCCGCGATCCGGTCGATTTCGCGCGGTTTGAGGTGGATGGCATGGCCAAAGACCGCGCGTTCGCCGATCAGCCCCTGGGTTTCATAGGTTTCCAGGTAGTCGCGGGCCTGGGGGTGCAGGTCTTCCACCCAGGCGATTTCGTCGGTCTGTTCGCTGAGGTGGGTCTGCATCAGGCAATCGGGGTAGGCGCGCCAGAGCGCGCCCAGGGCGGCGAGCTGTTCCGGCGTCGAGGTCGGGGAAAACCGGGGCGTGATGGCATAGGTCGCGCGGCCCCGGCCGTGCCAGCGGTCGATCAGGGCCTTGCTGTCGTCATAGGCCGATTGCGCGGTGTCGCGCAGCCCTTCGGGGGCGTTGCGGTCCATGCAGGTCTTGCCCGCGACAATGCGCTGCCCCCGCGTGGCGGCGGCGTCGAACAGGGCGTCGACGCTGTGGGGGTGGATGGTGCAATAGCTGGCCAGGGTGGTGGTGCCATGGGCCAGGGTCAGATCGAGGTAACGGGCCGCGATCCGGGCGGCATAGGCGGGATCGGAAAGGCGCATTTCCTCGGGGAAGGTGTAATCGTTCAGCCAGTCGATCAGCCGTTTGCCCCAGGATGCGATGATCGCGGTCTGCGGGTAATGGACATGGGCATCGACAAAGCCGGGGCAGATCAGGTGGCTGTCGCTGTAGCGGACGTGTTTTGCCTGCGGGTGGGCGGCGATCAGTGCCTCGCGGGTGCCGAGCGATGTGATATGGCCGTCCTGCAGCAGGACAGCGCCATCGGTGTCGATCCCGATCACCTCTTGCCAGGGCGCGCGGAAGGGGTCGCCGGCATAGCGCAGCAGGGGACCGGTCAGGAGCGTTTTGCTTGTCATGTCGGCACATTACAGCGTTTCGGGACAGGTTTGAAACATCCCCTATCACTTTTCGCCTTCGACCGAAGGGAGCGGCCACGAACATGTGATTCAACGATATCCCGAAACGCCAGGCGCGTGGTGCGCGCGGCACGACGGCCAAGCATTGTGTCCCATGTGCGGCTTGCATATGGTCGCCCGAGACAAGGGGAGTCACAGCGATGTCTGATCAGGTCGAATTGGAAGAAGACGCCCCCGAAGAGGAGGCGGAGCGCTCGGATTACGCGCTGGAGCCCAAGACGGTTGCCGCGGTTCTCTATGCGGTGGACATCGACGACCGCGAGAAGCTGATCGAGCTGATGGAGCCGCTGCACGCGGCGGATATTGCCGACCTTCTGGAGCAGATCAACGCCTTTGACCGGAGCCGGCTGATCCGGCTTTACGGGATGGAATTCGACGGGGACATCCTGTCGGAGCTGGACGAGAGCATCCGCGAGGATGTGATTGCGGTGCTGACGCCGCAGGTCCTGACCCAGGCGGTGCGTGATCTGGACAGCGACGATGTGGTCGACCTGATCGAAGACCTGGAGGATGCGCAGCAGGAGGCGATCCTGGGCGCGCTGGAGGATACGGAGCGTGCGGCGGTCCAGCAATCGCTGAGCTATCCGGAATATTCCGCGGGCCGGTTGATGCAGCGCGAGGTCGTGATGGCGCCCGAGCACTGGACCGTGGGCGAGGCGATCGACCATTTGCGCAACACGCCGGAGGAAGACCTGCCGGACCAGTTCTATCACATCATCATGGTGGACCCGCGCCTGCACCCGGTGGGTAATATCACGCTGGGCAAGCTGATGCGGTCGAAGCGGGTCACGCCGCTGACCGACCTGCTGGAAGAGACCTTTCAGGTGATCCCGGCGATGCGCGACGAAGGCGATGTGGCCTATGCCTTCAACCAGTATCACCTGATTTCGGCCCCGGTGGTGGATGACGAGGGGCGGCTGATCGGGGTGATCACGATTGATGACGCCATGGCGGTGCTCGACGAGGAACACGAGGAGGACATCCTGCGCCTTGCCGGTGTCGGTGAGGGGTCGCTGAGCGACAGGGTCGTGGAGACCACAAAGCAGCGGCTGCCCTGGCTGGCGGTCAACCTGGTGACGGCGATTGCGGCCTCCATGGTGATTTCGCAGTTCGAGGCGGCGATTGCCCAGATCGTGGCGCTGGCGGTGCTGATGCCCATTGTCGCCTCCATGGGGGGCAATGCGGGCACCCAAAGCCTGACGGTGGCGGTGCGGGCCATCGCGACCAAGGATTTGACCGGATCGAACGTCTGGCGGGTGATCCGGCGCGAGTGTCTGGTGGGGCTGGTCAACGGCGTGATCTTTGCCGCTGTCATGGGCGTGGTGGGCATTGTCTGGTTCGGCTCGCCCGCGCTGGGCTATGTGATTGCCATAGCGATGGTGATCAATATGGTGATTGCGGGGCTGGCGGGCACGGGCATTCCGATCCTGCTTGAAAAGGTCGGGGTGGACCCGGCGCTGGCATCGGGGGCCTTTGTGACGACAGTGACGGATGTGGTGGGGTTCTTTGCCTTTCTGGGGCTGGCGGCGGCGGTGTTGCTGTGAGCTATCTGGCTGAAATCAAGACGGCAGCGCGCAAGGCGGCCTTTGCCCGGCGCAAGCCGCTGTTCGACGCGGCGACTGCCGCGCAGGCGGGATACCTCAGCGAAGTGCTGGCGGGCTATCGCGGCGTGCCGGTGTCGGGGTTCATGCCGATCCGCACCGAGATCGACCCGACACCGGCGATGGCGGAAGCGGCCGCCCATGGGCCGGTCGGCGTGCCGGTGATCAGGGCGGCGGGAACACCGTTGCAATTCGCGCGCTGGCAGCCGGGGGCGGAGATGGTGCCGGGGGTCTTTGGTGCGCTGATCCCGGCAGAGCCGGAGTTTTTCGAACCGGAGCTGCTGATCGTGCCGCTTCTGGCCTTCAACCGCAGGGGCGGGCGTCTGGGCTATGGCGGTGGTTTCTATGACCGCACGCTTGAAATGCTGCGCGGCAAGCGTCCGACGCTGGCCATCGGCTTTGCCTTTGCGGGGCAGGAGGTGGATGACCTGCCGCTGGAGCCGACGGACCAGCCGCTGGACCTGATTGTGACAGAGGCCGGGGTGATCGAGGTTGCTGACTGAAGTGGAACGGCACGGCGCGGACCGGGTCGCACATGTGATTTTTGTGATCACCCTGTTGGGCAAGGGCGTGCTGGGTGCGGTCCAGATCGCGGCAGGTATCGCCATTGTCCTGGGTTTGGCGCGCCATCTGCCTGAGGTTGCGCAATGGCTTGTGGGGGCCGAACTGGCGGCGGACCCCAACGACTGGCTGGCGCGGCATGTGATTGCGCTGGCGCATGGTTTTCCGCCCGGCGAGATGACATTTTATGCGATCTATTTCCTGATGCATGGGGCGTTGCACCTGAGCGTTGTGGTGGCGCTTCTGGCCGGGGTGATCTGGGCCTATCCGGCGGCGATTGCCACGCTGGTCGGGTTCATCCTGTATCAGGGCGCCGAATGGGTTCACGTGGGCGGCATCGTGCTGCCGGTGCTCACGCTGATCGACGTGGTGGTGATTTATCTGACCCTGCGGGAATGGCGGGCCCGTCAGGCGGGCTGACGCTGTGCCCTGCGGCACAGGCCGGGCGGGGGCGTTTCGGGGTCAGCGCGCGCCGCGTCGTGACGGCAGCCTTCTGCGTTAGACGGACGTTCCGTGCAGGCTTGCAACACCCTGGCCGTCGTTCTAGGCCAAACCGGCAGCCTCGCCCGCCAAGGCTGCGGCTTTCCTTGATGAATGGCCCCGTGACATGATCCTGAACCTTGCCATCCTTGCCGCCGTCGCGATCTTCGGGGTTGTCCTGTGGTGGCCCGGCCTGCGGGCTTCTGCCACCTGGCGGGCGATGACCACGCCGCTGGCCTCCATCATCGGCAGCGGTTTTCTTGTTCTTGGCCCGATCCTGGACAATCAATACGGAGCCCTTGCCCCTGCGGTGATGCTGGCGCTTTGCCTTGGCAGTTACCTTCTGGGCGGTGCGATCCGGTATAACATGCACGCGATCGAGGCCGGTGCGGTATCCTGGCCCCAGGGGGTCGAGACATTGGCGTCCTGGGCGCTCAGCTTTGCCTATATCGTGTCGGTGGCCTATTACCTCAACCTTTTCGGGGCCTTCGCGGTCAGCTTGACGCCTTTTGATGACGTGATCTTTGCCCGGATCGTGACCAGCGCCATCTACCTTGTCATTGTCGGGGTGGGATGGACGCGCGGGTTCAAATCGCTTGAGGTGATGGAATACCTTTCTGTCAGCGTCAAACTGGCCATCATTGCGGGGTTGCTGGTTGGGCTGGGGTTCTTCTTTGCCGAAAAGTCCGGGCAGGGCGCGCTGGTGTTTCTTGATCCGCAGATCTCCGGCTGGGCGGCGCTGACGCTGGGCTTCGGGCTGATCGTGACTGTGCAGGGATTCGAGACTTCGCGCTATCTGGGGGCGACCTATGATACCGACACGCGGGTGCGGTCGATGCAATGGGCGCAATGGCTCTCGGCGGCGATCTACATGACCTATATTGTCCTGATCACCTACACTTTCGCACGCGATGACCTGCAGTTCAGCGAGACCGCGATTGTGGAGATGATGGGGGTCATCACACCGGTTTTGCCATTGTTGCTGGTTGCCGCGGCACTGGCCGCGCAGTTCAGCGCAGCAGTCGCCGATACCAGCGGGTCGGGGGGGCTGATGGCGGAACTGTCGGGCCATCGCATCCGGCCGCGCATGGGATATGTGATCCTGACCGTGGTGGGGCTGGGGCTGACATGGGTGACGGATGTGTTCCAGATCATCAGCTATGCCTCGCGCGCCTTTGCCGTCTATTACGCGCTTCAGGCGGCCATTGCGGCGATGGCAGCGCAGCGGCAGGGCGCGCGGGGCAGGGCAGTCTGGTTTGCCGCCCTGGCGCTGCTGGCATTTGCTGTTGCCGTCTTCGGGCAGGCGGTCGAGGTTTAGGCACCGCGCGGCAAGGCCCCTCTTGCCCTCATCCGCGCGGGGGCCTATCGCTGAGCATATGAAAATACTCTTTCTCGGCGATGTGATGGGCCGCGCGGGGCGCCGTGCCATCACTGAAAACCTTGCCCGTCTGCGGCGC
The DNA here is from genome assembly GCF_028807335.1 of Sulfitobacter sp. PR48. Classification (NCBI taxonomy): domain Bacteria; kingdom Pseudomonadati; phylum Pseudomonadota; class Alphaproteobacteria; order Rhodobacterales; family Roseobacteraceae; genus Sulfitobacter; species Sulfitobacter sp. PR48. The sequence continues at coordinate 28,827 of NZ_JARAMM010000017.1, forward strand.
GAATGGAAGCTCGATTTCATCGTGGTGAACGGCGAAAACGCCACCTCCGGCATGGGGCTGTCCGCCCCGCATGCCAAAACCCTGCTGGAGGCGGGGGCGGATTGCCTGACGCTGGGCGATCATGCCTTTGACCAGAAGGACATGCTCAGCTTTATCGAGCAGGAGCCGCGCATCATCCGGCCGCTGAACTTTTCCAAATCCGCGCCGGGCAAGGGCGCGCGGCTGTTCACGGCGCAGAACGGCAAGAAGGTTCTGGTGACGCAGGCGCTGGGCCAGGTCTTTATGAAACGTCCCTATGACGATCCGTTCTCGGCGCTGGAGCCAGTGCTGAAGACACATCCGCTGGGCGGGCTGGCACAGGCGATCATCGTGGACATGCATTGCGAGGCGACCAGCGAGAAGATGGCGATGGGCCATTGGTGCGACGGGCGGGCATCTCTGGTGGTGGGCACCCATACCCATGTGCCGACCTCGGATGCGATGATCCTGCCGGGGGGCACGGGTTATCTGACCGATGCGGGCATGTGCGGCGATTATCATTCCGTGATCGGCATGGAAAAGGCCGAACCCCTGCGCCGTTTCATCACCGGCATGCCGAAGGAGCGTTTCACCCCGGCGAATGGCGAGGCCAGCCTCTCCGGCGTCTATCTGGAGACCGACGACCGCAGCGGCCGGGCGACCCGTATCGTTCCGGTGCGCACGGGCGGCGTGTTGCAGGAGAACACGCCCTGACATCAGGCGACATGCTGTTTTTGCCGCCCCGGCGGCGGCCTGCGGCACCCGTGCCGCTTGCAGGGCGCGGCCGGATGGACCAATGTGTGCGCTGACCTAAGAAGAAGTTGAAACACCTTGCTGAACTTCCTGAGTTTTTCCCAGACCGAAAGCGCGGTTCTGACGCTTGTCGTCGTTGCCATCATGTTCGTGCTGTTCCTGCGCGAATCCTTCCCGACAGAGGTGGTGGCCATTGCCGGTGCCGCAACCCTGCTGGCCATCGGTGTCCTGCCCTATGAAGAAGCGCAGGCGGTGCTGTCCAACGCCGCGCCCTGGACCATTGCCGGGATGTTCATCGTGATGGGCGCGCTGGTGCGCACCGGGGCGCTGGACGTGCTGACGCAGACCGCCGAACGCTATGCCCGGAGCCATCCCAAGACGGCGGTGATCGGGGTGATCCTGTCGGTGATGGGGGCCTCGGCGATCATGAACAACACGCCCGTGGTGGTGGTGATGATCCCGGTTGTGGTGCAGCTCAGCAAGACCCTGGGCACCAAGGCATCAAAGCTGCTGATCCCGCTCAGCTATGCGGCAATCATGGGCGGGTCGCTGACCCTGATCGGGACATCGACCAACCTGCTGGTGGATGGTGTGGCCCGGTCGCAGGGGCTTGAACCCTTCGGCATCTTCGAGATCCTGCCGATCGGGCTGGTGGTCTGTTTCACCGGGCTGGTTTACATGGGCCTGCTGGGGCGCAGGCTGCTGCCGGAGCGCGACAGCATGGCCACCATGCTGAGCGACCGGTCCAGGATGAAGTTCTTTACCGAGGCCGTGATCCCGCCCGAAAGCAACCTGATCGGCCGCGAGGTTCTGGACGTGAACCTGTTCAAACGCGAAGGTGTGCGCCTGATCGACGTGATCCGGGGCGACCAGTCGCTGCGCCGCGCGTTGCAGGGGGTTGAACTGCAGGTCGGTGACAGGGTGGTGCTGCGCACCGAGATGACGGAACTGCTGAGCCTGCAGAACAACAAGGAACTCAAGCGTGTCGATCAGCTCTCGGCGGTGGAGACCCGCACGGTGGAAGTGCTGATCACGCCGGGCTGCCGGATGGTGGGGCGCTCGCTGGGCTCCATGCGTCTGCGCCGCCGCTACGGGGTCTATCCGCTGGCGGTGCACCGACGGAACCAGAACATCGGACGGCAGCTGGACGATCTGATCGTCAAGGTGGGCGATACCCTGCTGCTGGAAGGCGCGCCTGCGGACATCCAGCGTCTGGCCGCCGACATGGAGATGGTCGACGTCAGCCATCCCTCTGCCCGGGCGTTCCGGCGCGGCCATGCGCCGATTGCCATCGGCGCGCTGGTCGGGATCGTGGTGCTGGCGGCGCTGAACGTTGCCCCCATCCTGTTGCTGGCGGTGATCGCCGTGGCGCTGGTGCTTGTCACTGGCTGCATCGACGCGGAAGAGGCGTTTTCCTTTATCGACGGGCGGCTGCTGGCGCTGATCTTCGCCATGCTTGCGGTGGGTGCCGGGTTGCAGAACTCCGGCGCCATCGCCCTGCTGGTGGATGCCATTGCGCCGACGCTGGGAACCCTGCCGCCCGGCGCCGTGCTCTTTGCCGTTTTCCTGCTGACCACCATCCTGACCGAGGTGGTCTCGAACAATGCGGTGGCGGTGATCATGACACCGATTGCGATTTCGCTGGCAACGGCGCTGGGGATGGACCCGCGCCCATTGGTGGTCGCGGTGATGATCGCGGCATCCTGTGCCTTTGCCACGCCCATCGGGTATCAGACCAACACGCTGGTCTATGGTCCCGGCGGCTATCGCTTTACCGACTTCCTGCGCATCGGTGTCCCGCTCAACCTGCTGATGTCGGTCATGGCGAGCCTGGCGATCCCGGTCTTTTTCTGACCGGGCGCGCCGGACGTCCTGGGGTCAGGCGCTGCGCTTTTCCAACCGCTCGGCCAGGATTTCGGCAAAGCCGTCGCGCGCGGTGATGAAATTCTGCGTCAGCGGCGCGGTCAGGGTGGTCTGATCCGAGAAATAGGCCCCGACCTCGGCGATATGCTCGGCAAAGGCGGGGTTGCGGCCTGCGTCGTCATATTTGCGGATGTGATGCTTGCTGGCCCAGCCGCGCCTGCCGGCCTCGCGCGTGACAAGGTTCAGCCGCTGGATGGCATGGAACGTCGTGTAGATCGCCAGGTAATGCATGTAGTCTTCCAGCGGGATGCCACAGGAGGCGTCGAAGCTGTCGATCATCACATCGACCATCTGGTCCGGCGCGATGGGCCAGGCTTCGTCTCCGATCAGCCAGGCGAAATCCTCGGCGCCGTGGCGCATCCCGGCATATTCGAAATCGAACCAGCGCAGGCGGTCGTCATCGCCCATGGCCGCATTGCCGGACCGGCAGTCCCATTTGACGAACTGATGGCCGGTGATGGCAACCGCCGCGCAGGCGGCATTGCGATCAAAGCTGTCGGGGATGCCGCCGGTCAGCTCTTGCAACTGGTCGATCCCGCCGATGAAGTTCTCGACCCAGGCATCCGTCGCGCCCAGATGCGGCATGATCTCGTGCAGGTCGGTCTTGCGGGCCGCGGCGTGGATGCGGAACAGGGCCGCGACCGCCTCTGCGGCGAGGTCGAGCTGGCGGGTGCTGTCAAGCGTCGGGATCAGGGTGTTCAGCCGGCGCGCGCCCACGTCGGACTGGAACATCACCTCGCCCACGACCCCAAGGCAGACCGGCAGGTCGTCGCAATGTGCGTTCAGCGACTGCAGGACATGAGCCTCAAGGTGGGTGCGGCGGAAGTTGGGGCGTAATGTGGCAATCACGCTGCGCCCGCCGATCCGCAAACGGAAGCTGGACCGGCTTTCACCGCCCGGTGCCGTCACATCCTCGACAGGGCGGCCAAAGAAGGTCTCGGCGGTGCTGACAATATGCTCGCGCGTGGTGGTCTTGGCGTCTTCGGTCATCGGGTCTTCCTGTGCATCTGCGCTTTGTCACAGCGGTTAGACCAGCTTCATGGCGACAATATGGCCTTTCCCGGGCCGGGGATGCAGATGATTCGCGGAAGGATGAATCCCATTGGCCGGGTTCACAAAACAATGTTGGACGATGCGTCTGAACTGTTTCTGATTGAGGCGGCAAAACCATATAAATAAGGCAAAATTCGTCAAAATGTTTGTTCGATTCAAGTGCCCTGAGGTAACCAAGACCATCGCTTGACGATCAGGACTCCATCCGCGCGCCAGACCCTTCTGGCACGCCCTTGAGCGTTGACCAGTTGTTCTTAAGAGGGAAGTAGATATGACATTCAGATTTTCGAGCTTTGGCTCGTGGGGGAAAACGCCGGTAAAGGCGTCGTGGAACACGCATAGCCATACCAACAAGTTCTTTGGCCATACCTGGGGCCATGGGTCCGACGGGACCGGAAAAGGCTCCGATGGGACCGGCAAGGGCTCTGACGGCTCCGGCAAAGGTTTCGACTGGTTCAACGGCAGCGGCAAAGGGTCCGACGGCACGGGCAAGGGCTCTGACGGCACCGGCAAGGCATCTGGTGGCACCGGCAAGGGTTCCGACGGCACCGGCAAGGCATCTGGCGGCACCGGCAAAGGCTCCGGCGGCGAGGCCTGCGGTGGCCATTCCTACCACAATGGCGGCATCGAGGGTTCGAAATTCGCCCAATGGTACGACAACCACCTGTCCGACCATTTCGACAAATCGCATTTTGGCGGCAAATTCGGCAAATGGTTCGATCATCACGATGGCACCGGCAAGGGTTCCGACGGCACCGGCAAGGGGTCGGACGGCACCGGCAAGGGCTCGGATGGTTCCGGCAAGTGGTGGTCCTGGGGCTCTGACGGCACCGGCAAATGTTCCGATGGCAGCGGCAAGGGCTCTGACGGCACTGGCAAAGGGTCTGACGGTTCCGGCAAAGGCTGGCCCTGGGGTTCCGATGGCACCGGCAAAGGCTCTGACGGTACCGGTAAGGGTTCCGATGGAACCGGCAAAGGTTCTGACGGCACCGGTAAGGGTTCCGATGGAACCGGCAAAGGTTCTGACGGCACCGGCAAAGGGTCCTGTGGCACCAAGGGTTCGGAAGAGCCGGATGACGGCAAGATCACCCATCACTATACCATGGGCGATGAGGGCGAGATCGACATCGAGGTCACGCAGGACCTGCAAGGCCAGTTGTTCGTCAAAATCAGCCAGGCCAATTATGACGGCGAGCCGCTGGACATCGACGGTCTGTTCTTCAACCTGACCGACGACAGCGAACTCGACTCGCTGAACTTCTTCCCGGACGAGAACGCGCCAGGCTACGAGCTGACCGATGTTCAGGCCGAAGCGGACAGCGTCACCACCCTGCCGAACGGTGCCGGTGTGGAGCAGCCCTATGATGTGGGTCTGCAGTTCGGCCAGGTTGCGGACAGCACGCAGGGTATGGTCACCCAGACCAACTTTACCCTGTGGTCGGATGACGGTCCCGTCACCTTCGATGACATCGACCTGTCGGGCATGCGTCTGGTGGTCAACTCCGATACCGGCGATGGCGAAGTCCTGGGTGTCAGCGCCAGCGACGATCCTGACTTTGATCCCGCAGACGGGGCCGATGACAGCGAAATCACGGTTGCGGATGTGATGGGCCTGATGACGGTCGAACTGGACGACGAGGAAGAGATCGAAGAGATCGAGGAAGAAGAGGATCTGATGGAGGTCTGATCCCCCATCACCCTTCTGAACCAGAGGCGCGCGGGCAACCGCGCGCCTTTTGCGTTGTGGCAATCAGGTTGAATGTGGCGCGGGGTGCCGGGTGGTCCCGGCGCTCAGAGCGGCCAGAAGAACAGGATCGCGGGGATCGACACGGCAACCACGATGATCTCCAGCGGCAGCCCCATGCGCCAGTAATCACCAAAGGAATAGCCGCCGGGACCAAGGATCAGCGTGTTGTTCTTGTGGCCGATCGGGGTCAGGAATGCGGAAGATGCCGCGACCGCCACCGCCATCAGGAAAGGATCGGGCGAGACATTCAGCGATTGCGCCATCTGGATGCCCACAGGGGCCGCCACAATGGTGGTGGCGGTGTTGTTCAGCACGTCCGACAGCGACATCGTGACCACCATCAGAACGGTCAGCACGATCCAGGGGGCCAGGCCTTCGGTCAGGCTGACCAGCGCATTCGCGATCAGCTCTGTCCCGCCGGAGGTTTCCAGCGCCGCGCCCAGCGGGATCATCGACCCCAGCAGCACGACCACGGGCCATTCGATATGGGTATAGAGCTCCGCCAGGGGCACGATCCGGGTCAGCACATAGGCGACCACCACGATCCCCAGCGCGATGGGCAGATAGATCAGCCCGACGCTGGCCGCCGCCACCGCCCCGCCGAACAAGCCGATGGCCAGCCAGACCTTGGCGTTGTCGGTGACGGTCAGGCCCCGGTCCGCCAGCGGCAGGACCCCCAGCCAGTCGGTGACATGGGCTGCCGTCTCGCGCGGGACCAGCAGCAACAGGATGTCGCCGGGCTGGATTTCCGTGGTGCGCAGTGACGAGGTAATCTTGCGTCCCTTGCGCGATATGCCCAGCAGGATCGTGCGCTGCCGCCAGGCCAGACCCACCGCCTGTGCGGTGCGCCCGGTCAGACGGGAGTTTTCCGGCACCACGACCTCGATCACTTCGACCCCTTCGCCGCCCGCTTTCAGCCGTTCCTCGCGGCTTTCGTCGGCCAGGGCGAGGTCAAGGGTGGTGCGGAATTCATCCAGCGCATCCGGCGCAGCCTCCAGCACCAGCGCATCGCCCACCATCAGCGCGACATTGCGCGACTGGCCATAGCGGCGCTTGCCGTCGCGGATGAGGCCGAGGATGGCAACATCGGATTTCTCTGCCGTCTCGAAGAGTTCGGACAGGCGCTTGCCGATCTGCTTGTTGTTCTCGGGGATGGTCAGTTCGGCGATGTATTGCGAGATGTCTTCGGCATCCAGCGTCGCATCCTCGCGGGTGGGGATCAGCCGCCAGCCGATCAGCGCGACAAAGATCAGCCCGGCAATGGCCGCGATCCCGCCAACCGGGGCAAAGTCGAACATCTTGAACGGGGCACCCAGCGATTCCTGCCGGATGCTGGCGATGATGATATTGGGCGGTGTGCCGATCAGCGTGGCCATGCCGCCCAGGATGGTGGCGAAACTCAGCGGCATCAGGCTGAGCCCCGGCTGCCGGCCCGCCTTGCGCGCGGTCTGGATGTCCACCGGCATCAGCAGGGCCAGGGCCGCGACATTGTTCATGAAGGCCGACAGCACGCCGCCGATGGCCCCCATCAGCGTGATATGTGCGCCCAGGCTGCGCGAGGCATCCACCAGCGTGCGGGTGATCAGAAAAACCGCGCCCGACCGCACCAGCCCCGCAGAGACCACCAGCACCAGTGCCACCACGAGCGTGGCGGGGTGGCCAAAGCCGTCAAAGGCGTTTTCGCTGGGCACCACCCCCAGCACGACCCCCGCCATCAGGGCGGCAAAGGCCACGAGGTCATAGCGGAACCGTCCCCACAGCAGCAGCCCGAAAACCACGCCGAAGAGGGTGAAGAGAATGATCTGATCTGTGCTCATGACACAGGTGTAGCTTGGATGGATCAGGGGGGGAAGCGTACATTGTGACGCTCCGGCTGGCCCGCGGATGTGCAGAGGCGCTTGATATGATTGCCTTTTGTCGCTGCCGCGCAGCACCGCGTGCTGCGGGCGCCGCCACCGCGCAAAGACACCCGCCGCGAAAGGCAGCCTCAAGCGGCGCTGTGGCTTGTTTGGTCCCAAGCGCTCATTTATAGAGGCGCAACACCAGCTATCACTGAACAAGAGGTTTCCATGGCAGGCCATTCCAAATGGGCAAACATTCAGCACCGCAAGAACCGGCAGGACTCGGTGCGCGCCAAGGTGTTTTCCAAGATGTCCAAGGAAATCACGGTCGCGGCGAAGATGGGCGACCCGGACCCCGACAAGAACCCGCGCCTGCGTCTGGCGGTCAAGGAGGCCAAGGCGGTTTCCGTGCCCAAGGATGTGATCGACCGCGCGATCAAGAAATCCACGGTGCAGGATGGCGAGGATTACGAAGAGATCCGCTATGAGGGCTATGGCCCCAATGGGGTGGCGGTGATTGTCGAGGCGATGACCGACAACCGCAACCGGACAGCTTCCAACGTGCGTTCAACCTTCACCAAGAACGGCGGCAACCTGGGCGAGACCGGATCGGTCGGCTTCATGTTCGACCGCAAGGGCGCGGTGACTTACCCTGCGTCCGTGGGCGATGCGGATACTGTCATGATGGCCGCGATCGAGGCCGGGGCGGAAGATGTGGAAAGCTCGGAGGAGGGCCACACCATCTGGTGCGCGGATACGGACCTGAACGAGGTGGCCACCGCGCTTGAGGTGGAACTGGGCGAATCTGAATCGACCAAACTGGTCTGGCGGCCGACCACCACCACCGAGATGGATCTGGAGAACATGGAAAAGCTGATGAAGCTTGTGGACGCGCTGGAGGACGATGACGACGTGCAGCGGGTCACCACGAATTTCGAGGCCTCCGACGAGGTCATGGAAGCGCTGAACGGCTGAACGGCTTTCGCAGCGCTGACACCTCTTGCCGCCAACAAAAAACCGCCCCTGGCCGGGGGCGGTTTTTTCATGCGATCAGGGCGCAGTTTACCCGAGGCTGCGCGTCCTCAGCCAGCCGAGCGCACCGCGCGTGCAGCGTTTTGGCGCATCGGTAGGCTTTTGCTGAGACAGAAGTGCCAGCAGCCTTTTGACCTCGTTCAAGCGCTGCCGGGCGGCGCTGCCACCTGCTTCGGCCTGTACGTTCAGGATTTTGGATTGCGTGTGCAGCGCGGATTCGATCACTTCAAGTTGCTCGGCGCTGACTGCTATTTTTTGTTGGTTATCCAGCATGGCGTGTCCTTTGGTGCTGCGTGTTATCTAGAGGCACGGGTGGGATGCGCCAGAAGTTTCATAGCCGGATCACTCACTTGTGTACTTTTTATGACATGGGCTTTTAGGCCCGAAGGTTCAAGCGGTCTTGTGCAGTTTTTCGGACCGCTGTGGTCAACCGCTTCAGCGCCGGGGCCAGCGCCCGCGTGACCTGCCAGTAGAGCGGGACATCCAGCGGCGCATCCGGCACCAATGTGACAAGCCTTCCGCGCCGCAGATGCTCCTGCACCAGGCTGAGCGGATTCATGCCCCAGCCCAGACCGCAAAGCGCCGCATCGACAAATCCGTGGCTGGAGGGCAGGTGATGGATCGGCGGATGAAACCGCGCGGCCCCTCGCGCTTCGGCCCAGCGGTGTTGCAGCCGGTCCTTGGGGTTGAACACCAGCATCGGTGCCTGCGCCAGAGCAGGCAAGGAGAAGGTCCCGTCAAAATGGCGCTCCATAAAGGCCGGGCTGGCGGTCGCGACATAGCGCAGATGACCCAGGGCGTGAACATCGCATCCCGGTGCCGCGCGGGCATGCCCGGTGACGGCGGCGCTGACTTCCCCCCGGCGCAGCCAGTCGTCAGATGTGTCCTGATCGTCCAATACCAGGTCGAAACACATGTCCCCGACCTGCGCCAGCGCCGGGATCAGCCAGGTCGCCAGGCTGTCCGCAGGCACCGCAAGCGACACCCGGGGCGCGGCGGCTTGCCGATCCGTCAGCCCCGCCAATGCATTCGCCTCAAGCAGGGCCACGTCTTCGGCATGTTTGGCCAGCCGTTTGCCCAAAGGCGTGCCCGTGCAGGGCTGGGCGCGGTGGACAAGGGTGGTGCCGATACGTTCCTCCAGCGCCTTGATCCGTTGCGACACCGCAGAGGGGGTGACCCGCAGTGCCGCGGCCGCCGCGTCGAAACTGCCCAGCCGCAGCACGGCTGCAAGTGCGGCAAGCTGGTGCGTATCGAGTGACATTAGCTGTCCTTAATTCATCTGATCCGGATTAATTTGCGTAATCACCACCCGTCCCATAGTCAAGCGGCGCAACAAGTGCTGGAGTTCCGATGCTCACCTCCTTCCTGCCCGGCTTTGCCCTGAGCCTGACGCTGATTCTGGCGATCGGCGCGCAGAATGCCTTTGTCCTGCGGCAGGGATTGCGGCGTGCCCATGTGTTCTGGGTCTGCCTGACCTGTGCGCTGTCCGATGCGGCGCTGATCGCCGCCGGAGTCGCGGGCTTTGGCGCATTGGCGGAACAGGTGCCATGGTTCGAACCGCTGATGCGCTATGGTGGTGCTGCCTTTCTGATCTGGTACGGCGCGCGCAACGCAGTGTCGGCCTGGCGGGGCGGGGCCGCGCTGGCGGTCGCGGGCGGCGCGCAGGCAAGCCTGCGCAACACGCTGCTGACGCTGCTGGCGCTGACCTGGCTGAACCCGCATGTCTATCTTGATACCGTGGTCCTGCTTGGCTCGATCTCGGCGCAATATCCCGACCGGCTGGCCTTTGGCAGCGGCGCAGTGGTTGCCAGCTTCTGTTTCTTCTTCAGCCTGGGCCATGGCGCGCGGCTGCTGAGCCCGCTTTTTGCCAGCCCCTACAGCTGGCAGGTTCTGGATGCGGTGATTGCCGTGACGATGTGGGCGATTGCCGCAAAGTTGCTGCTGATGTGATCTTGCCCTTGCCTGGCGGCGCGGTCATGGTCGCGCCATGACAGATCCTTCCTCCCATCGCCCGCTGGTCGGCATCTTCTGGATGCTTGTCACCGGCTTCTGTTTTCTCGCCGTGACGGCGCTGGTCAAATACATGGGGCCGCGCCTGCCCTCGGCAGAGGCGGCCTTCATCCGCTATGGCTTCGGGCTGGTGTTCCTGCTGCCCGCCATCGGGGCGCTGCAGCGTGCGCGCCTGACCAGACGGCAGTGGTCCTTGTTCGGCCTGCGTGGCCTGTGCCACGCGCTGGGGGTGATCCTGTGGTTCTTTGCGATGCCCCGGATCTCCATCGCCGAACTGACGGCGCTCAACTATCTCGCACCGATCTATGTGACCGTCGGCGCGGCCATCTTCCTGGGGGAAAAGCTGGCCGCGAGACGAATCATCGCGGTCATGATGGGCCTTGCAGGCGCGGCCATCATCCTGCGCCCCGGCTTTCGCGAGGTCAGCCCCGGCCATCTGGCCATGCTGGCGGCGGCGGTGGTCTTTGCCGGGTCCTATCTGCTGGCCAAGGTGCTGGCGGACGAGGTGCGTCCGGCGGTTGTGGTCGGGATGATGTCGATCTTCGTGACCATCGGTCTGGCCCCCTTTGCCCTGCCTGTCTGGATCGCACCCACGGGCAAGGAGCTGATGCTGCTGGCCACTGTCGCGGTTTTTGCGACCGCGGGGCATTACACGATGACACTGGCCTTTGCCGCGGCCCCGGTCATGGTCACGCAGCCGGTCACCTTCCTGCAACTGGTCTGGGCCACGGCACTTGGTGCCGTGGCTTTTGCCGAGCCGGTGGACATCTGGGTCGTGCTGGGCGGTTTCGTCATCCTTGCATCCGTCACGTTCATCACCTGGCGCGAAGCGATGCTGAACCGCCCGGTCACCCCGGCCAACTTCCAGACCAAGGTCTGATCGCCGCCTGCCGCAGGTTATTGATTGACGGATCAATAAACATTTCATTAGGAAGGAGCAGTAGCAACCGAAAGGTCGAATCCGCATGCCCAAAGTCGGAATGGAGCCCATCCGCCGCTCTGCCCTGGTCGAGGCCACCATCGCCGAGATCGGTGCCGCGCATTCGCTGGATGTCACCGTGGGCCAGATCGCCCGCCGCGCAGGCATGTCCACTGCGCTGGCGCATCACTATTTTGGCGGCAAGGACCAGATTTTCCTCGCGGCAATGCGCCATATCCTGACGGAGTATAAGTCAGAGGTGCACAAGCGGCTGTCCAGGGCCCAAAGCGGCAAGGACCGCGCTGTGGCCATCATCGAGGCCAGCTTCGACGAGACCTGCTTTGCCCCCGATACGGTCTCTGCCTGGATGACCCTTTACGCCGCATCGCGCACCCATCCCGAAACCCGGCGCCTGCTGCGCATCTATCAGCGGCGGTTGCGCTCGAACCTGAGCCATGCGCTGCGCGGGATCAGCGCGCAGCCGCAGGCAGATGCCGACACGATCGCCGCGCTGATCGACGGGCTCTACCTGCGCGCCGCCCTGTCCCGGCGCGGGCACCCCGACATTGCACGCAACAGTGCACTTTCCACACTTGAACTGCTTTTGGGGGCGCAATGATGACCAGACCGAATATCCTCATCCTGATGGTCGACCAGCTGAACGGTACGCTGTTTCCCGACGGTCCGGCCGACTGGCTCCATGCGCCCAACCTGAAGCGGCTCGCGGCGCGCGCCACCCGGTTCCGCAATGCCTATACCGCGTCACCGCTCTGCGCGCCGGGGCGGGCAGCCTTCATGTCGGGGCAATTGCCAAGCGCCACGGGCATCTATGACAATGCCGCCGAATTCGCCTCCTCGATCCCGACCTATGCGCACCACCTGCGCCGCGCGGGCTACCAGACCTGCCTGTCGGGCAAGATGCACTTTGTCGGGCCCGACCAGCTGCACGGGTTCGAGCGGCGCCTGACCACCGACATCTACCCCGCCGATTTCGGCTGGACGCCGGATTATCGCAAACCCGGCGAGCGGATCGACTGGTGGTATCACAACATGGGCTCGGTCACCGGGGCAGGGGTGGCGGAAACCTCCAACCAGATGGAATACGACGACGAGGTTGCCTATAACGCCGTGCGCCAGATCTATGAATACGCGCGCGGCGGCGATGACCGTCCCTGGTGCCTGACGGCGAGTTTCACCCATCCGCATGACCCCTATGTGGCGCGGCGCAAATACTGGGACCTCTACGAGGATTGCGAACATCTGCAACCGCAGGTCCCGGCGATGGATTACGCAGACCACGATCCCCATTCGCAGCGCATTTTCGATGCCAACAACTGGCGCGAATTCGACATCACCGAAGAGGACATCCGCCGCTCGCGCCGCGCCTATTTCGCCAATATCAGCTATCTCGACGACAAGATCGGAGAGATCCTGCAAACGCTGGAGGACACCCGGCAAGAGGCCATCGTGGTCTTTGTCTCCGACCACGGCGACATGCTGGGCGAACGCGGATTGTGGTTCAAGATGTCCTTCTTCGAAGGCTCGTCGCGGGTGCCCCTGATGATCGCGGCACCGCAGATGGCGCCCGGCCTGCAGACCACACCGGTCAGCAACATCGACATCTGCCCGACGCTCTGCGATCTTGCCGGCGTCAGCATGGAAGAGGTCATGCCCTGGACCACCGGCACCTCGCTGGTGCCGATGGGGCAGGGGGTCGCACGCACCGACCCGGTTGCGATGGAATATACTGCCGAGGCGACGCAATCGCCCATGGTGGCCCTGCGGCAGGGGCGCTGGAAATACACCAATTGCGCCATCGACCCCGAGCAGCTGTTCGATCTGGATGCCGACCCGCATGAGCTTGCCAACCTCGCCGAAGACCCCGCCCATGCCGAAACGCTGGAGAATTTCCGCATCGAGGCCGCGGGCCGCTGGGATCTCGAAGCCTTTGACGCCGATGTCCGCAAGAGCCAGGCCCGCCGCTGGGTGGTCTACGAGGCGCTGCGCGAGGGCGGCTATTACCCCTGGGACTACCAGCCGCTGCGCAATGCCTCGGAGCAATACATGCGCAACCATATGGACCTGAACATCCTTGAGGAAAGCAAACGGTTCCCGCGCGGCGAATGACCGCCAGTGGTTTCATTGTTCCTCAAATACACCTGCACTCCGTTTCCGAAAGACGCGCCATGCCCTATGATACGCAACCTCCCGCCAGCCATTTCATCAATGGCGCCTATGTCGAAGACACCGCGGGCACGATCATCGACGTGATCTATCCTGCCACCGGCAAAAAGATCGCGACGGTCCATGCGGCAACGCCGGCGATCATCGAACAGGCGATCGGGGCCGCGCGCGCAGCACAGGTTGGCTGGGCGGCGATGACGGGCACGGAGCGGGGCCGCATCCTGCGCCGCGCCGCCGACATGATGCGCGCGCGGAACCACGATCTGAGCGTTCTGGAAACCTGGGACACCGGCAAACCCTATCAGGAAACATCGGTCGCCGATGCGACCTCGGGCGCGGATGCGCTGGAATATTTCGGCGGCATGGCCGCAACCCTGACCGGCGAGCATATCCAGCTGGGCGGGAACTGGGCCTATACCCGGCGCGAGCCGCTCGGGCTCTGCGTCGGGATCGGCGCCTGGAACTATCCCACGCAGATCGCCTGCTGGAAGGGCGCGCCGGCGCTGGCCTGCGGCAATGCGATGATCTTCAAACCCTCCGAGACGACGCCGCTTTGCGCCCTCAAAGTCGCCGAGATCCTGCATGAGGCCGGCCTGCCCGCAGGTCTTTACAACGTGGTGCAGGGCATGGGCGAGGTCGGCGGCGCGCTGGTGACCGACCCGCGCGTCGACAAGGTGTCGCTGACCGGATCGGTGCCCACGGGGCGCAAGGTCTATGCGGCTGCGGCGGCGGGGATCAAACATGTCACCATGGAGCTGGGCGGCAAGTCGCCGCTGATCATCTTCGAGGATGCGGATATCGAGAACGCCGTGGGCGGGGCCATCCTGGGCAATTTCTACAGCTCCGGCCAGGTCTGCTCCAACGGCACAAGGGTCTTTGTGCACCGCGCCATCAAGGAGAAATTCCTGGCCCGCCTGTCCGAGCGGCTGGGCAATGCGGTGATCGGCGATCCGATGGACCCTGCGACCAGCTTTGGCCCAATGGTGTCAGAGCGACAGATGAACATCGTGCTGGGCTATATCGAGAAAGGTCAGGCCGAGGGCGCGCGCCTTGTCACCGGCGGCAAGCGGATCGACCGGGAGGGGTTCTATCTGCAGCCCACGGTCTTTGCCGATGTGCGTGACGATATGGCCATTGCCCGCGAGGAGATTTTCGGCCCGGTCATGGCGGTGCTGGATTTCGAGGATGAGGACGACGTGATGGCGCGGGCCAATGACACGGAGTTCGGCCTGGCCGCCGGTGTCTTTACCCGGGACCTGGCGCGTGCGCACCGGGTGGCCGCCGGGTTCCAGGCGGGCACCTGTTTCATCAACAGCTATAACGATGCCCCGGTGGAAGCGCCCTTTGGCGGGTCGAAGAATTCCGGTGTGGGGCGCGAGAATTCAAAGGCGGCGATTGAATATTACAGTCAGCTCAAGTCGGTCTTTGTGCGCATGGACGATGTGGAAGCGCCCTTCTGAGGGGGCGTGATCCAATTGCGCGCTGACGCGCATGACATTGTGGGATGCGCTGACGCGCATGACATTCTCGGTGCCTGTTGCGGGCTGAGCCCATAGGATCAGCCGCGCGCGTGCCGGGAGGGATTTGAAATCTGCTGAGAGGTGCTTGAGGGATCAATCTGATCCTCAAGTCACCTGCACAATTTTGACGATGCGATTCCCCGCAGCGTCAAGGACAAGCCGGGCAAGCCCGGTCGCGTGCCGCGATCCTTGACCCTGCGCGGAATCACGAAAGGTGGGACAAATGCGGGCTGAATTTGTGATTGTGGGGGCCGGGTCGGCGGGATGCGCGATGGCCTATCGCCTGGCAGAGGCCGGGCGCAAGGTGATCGTGATCGAACATGGCGGTTCGGACGCGGGGCCGTTCATCCAGATGCCTGCGGCGCTGAGCTATCCGATGAACATGAAGACCTATGACTGGGGCTATACCTCCGAGCCGGAGCCGCATCTGGGCGGGCGGCGGCTGGCCTGCCCGCGGGGCAAGGTGATCGGCGGGTCGTCGTCGATCAACGGCATGGTCTATGTGCGCGGGCATGCGATGGATTTCGACCATTGGGAAGAGGCAGGTGCGCGCGGCTGGTCCTATGCGGATGTGCTGCCCTATTACAAGCGCATGGAAAGCTGGCATGACAATGGTCATGGCGGCGACCCCGCCTGGCGCGGCACCGACGGGCCGCTGCATGTCAGCCGCGGCCCGCGCAAGAACCCGCTGTTCGAAGCCTTTGTGCGGGCGGGCGAGCAGGCCGGTTACGAGGTGACCGACGATTACAACGGGGAAAAGCAGGAAGGCTTTGGCCCGATGGAGCAGACCGTCTGGGGCGGGCGGCGCTGGTCGGCGGCGAATGCCTATCTGCGGCCCGCGCAGAAGACCGGGAATGTGCAGCTGATCCGTGCCCTGGCGCAGCGCGTGGTAATCGAGGACGGGCGCGCCACGGGGGTCGAGGTTGTGCGCCGGGGCCGGGTGGAGGTGATCGGGGCCGAACGCGAGGTGGTGCTGGCCGCTTCCTCGCTGAATTCGCCCAAGCTGTTGATGCTGTCGGGGATCGGCCCTGCCGCGCATCTGGCCGGGCATGGGATCGCGGTGGTCGCCGACCGCCCCGGCGTGGGGCAGAACCTGCAGGATCACCTGGAGCTTTACATCCAGATGGCGTCGAGCCAGCCGATCACCTTGTACAAGCACTGGAATCTGGTTTCCAAGGGGCTGATCGGGGCACAGTGGCTGTTTACCAAGACCGGCATGGGCGCGTCGAACCAGTTTGAAAGCGCGGCTTTTGTGCGGTCCCGCGCAGGTGTGCCCTATCCGGACATCCAGTATCATTTCCTGCCCATTGCGGTGCGCTATGACGGTCAGGCGGCGGCGGAAGGGCATGGTTTTCAGGCCCATACCGGCCCGATGCGGTCGAAATCACGCGGCTCGGTCAGCCTGCGGTCGGCTGATCCGGCGGCTGATCCGGTGATCCGCTTCAACTACATGTCCCACCCCGAGGATTGGGAGGATTTCCGGACCTGCATCCGCCTGACGCGGGAAATATTTGCGCAGGAGGCCTTCAGGCCTTACGTCAAGCACGAGATCCAGCCCGGTGCTGCGCTGCAATCGGATGCGGAACTGGACGGGTTCATCCGCGACCATGCGGAGAGCGCCTATCACCCCTGCGGCACCTGCCGGATGGGAAGCGCCGATGATCCGCTGGCTGTGGTGGACCCGCAAGCCCGGGTGATCGGGGTGGAGGGGCTGCGCGTGGCGGACAGTTCGGTGTTCCCCCGGATCACCAATGGCAATCTCAACGGGCCGTCGATCATGGTGGGGGAAAAGGTCTCTGATCTGTTGCTGGGCCGGGAACCGCTGGCACGGGCGAATGATGTGCCCTGGATCCATCCGGATTGGGAAACTGCGCAGCGTTAATCATTCTTAACAACAGCCGTTGCCGGGGCGGGGAAATCCTGCCACGTTAACCAGATGTTAAGACTTTGTTCATGGTTTGTGCTGGCGATGGGCCTGGCGACAGCGGTGCTGTCGGCAGAGGTCAGCGGAACACTGCGCGTCATTGATGGCGATACGGTTGATGTGGGGGGCACGCGCATCCGGATATTCGGCATTGATGCGCCGGAGCGTGATCAGCCCTGCACCACATTGTCGGGCCAGAACTGGGGCTGCGGCGATTGGGTCACGCAGCAGGTGCGCGACCTTTTCGAGGGCCAGGCGGCGCGCTGCACGCCGCTGGACCGGGACCGATATGGCCGCATCGTGGCGCGCTGTTTCGTGGCGGGTGAGGATATTGGAAAAACCCTGGTCAGCGCCGGGTTGGCCTATGCCTATCGCAGATATTCATACGATTACGATCTGGACGAGAAGGCGGCGTTTGTCGCGGAGCGGGGGATTCACGGCTTTGCCCTGGACTCGCCCGCGCGCTACCGGCTGACCCGGATCAGGGGGCGGGTGACCAGCGATCCGGACTGCCGCATCAAGGGCAACATCAATGCGGCGGGCGACAGGATCTATCATATGCCGGGGCAGGCGTTCTACGACCGAACCGGGATCAGGCCGGAGCAGGGCGAGCGCTGGTTCTGTTCCGAAGCGCAGGCGCGCGCCTCGGGCTGGCGGCCCGCGCGTCGCTGATCATTCGATCCGGTAGGGCAGCAGGTCGCGCCGGTCAGGATCCACCACCAGATGCCGTTCCAGCGGGGGCACGGCGCGCTGGTGGCAATTCTTGCGCTCGCAGATGCGGCAGGAAATGCCGATCGGCTCAAAGGCGGAATGCCGGGTGACATCCAGCCCGTCGGCATAGACCAGCGCATCCGCATGGCGCACCTCGCACCCCAGCGCGATGGCATAGCGCCGCACCGGCGCGCCAAAGCGGCCCGCCGGTTTCGAAATGTCCCGCGCAAGGGAGATATAGCGCACGCCATCGGGGGTCTCGGCCAGTTGCCGCAGGAAGCGGCCCGGGGTTTCAAAGGCGCGATGCACATTCCACAGCGGGCAGGCCCCGCCGAACCGTGCAAATTGCAACCGCGTGGCGGAGTGGCGTTTGGTGATCGTGCCGGCCTGATCGACCCGGACAAAGAAAAAGGGAATGCCCTTGGCGCCCGGCCGCTGCAGCGTGGACAGCCGGTGGGCGACCTGTTCGATGGAGGCCCCGAAATGGCTGGCCAGGATTTCCAGATCGTGACGGCATTCCTGCGCCTTGGTCAGAAAGGCGTTGTAGGGCATCAGCACCGCACCGGCAAAATAATTGGCCAGCCCGATCTTGGCGATGTCGCGGGCGGCGCCGGGCTGGAACCGGGCGAGGTCAAGGGTGGCTTCCAGCAGCTTGTTCTGACGGGTCAGGGCGACCTGCAGCAGCAGTTGAAAAGTCTGGGTTTCGGGCGCACTGCGGTCAGACAGGGTCAGCACCCGTTCCGCCGGGTCAAAGTGGCGCAGCGCGTCGGTGTCGGCAAAGATGACGCTGACGCCTGCGTTGGACAGGGCAGAGACTGCCGCGACGCGGGTGTTGCGCGGCCCGCCGGGCTGCGATGCGAAATGTTCGGCGGCACGGTCCACAGCGTCGATGTAATTATCGCAGTAGTGAAAGAAATCGCGCACTTCCTCCCAGGGCGAGGGGGCGGCGCGGGCGTCTTCGCGGCCCAGGGCCTCGTCCAGCGAGGCGAGCCTTTCATGGGCCTGACGGTAATGCTGGTGCAGTTCCAGAAAGGCGCGCGCCAGGGCCGGGGCGTTCGAGGCGGTCAGCCGCAGGTCGGCCACCGGTGGCGTGTTGCCGCCAAAGACAGGATCGCTCAGCGCCTCGCGCATGTCGGTGACCAGCCGCTCGCCATCGCCAGCGCTGAGTTCGGTCACATCCAGCCCGAATTCCGCCGCTAAAGCCAGGACAACCGTCGTGCTCAGCGGGCGGTTGTTGTTTTCCATCTGGTTGAGATAGGGCAGCGAAATGCCCAGCCGAGCGGAAAAATCCTTTTGCGTCAGGCCCATCTTGGTGCGCAGCTCGCGCAGCTTGGCCCCGGCATAGAGTTTCTTGACCGCCATCATCCGCCCTTTGCAAATTTGCAATTCCTTCCAGGGTAGCTTTGCAAACCTAACTTCGCAAGAACGGAGGTTGAGCGTTATGGCACCCCAAGGGGGGTCTCAGAGGCGCTGAGCCTGAGGGAACTTATCAACTTCGACCTCGGCGCAGCTGCTGATCGCAGTTTTGAACAGCGCCACATGCGGCGTCTGGCCATGCGCTTTCAGATCGGCCGCGGACCGCCAGATTTCATGGATCAGAATATCCTGCCCCGAGGCGGCGGACAGGTAGACTTCGTACCGGTCGCACCCTGTTTCGCGGCGGCTCTCATCGGCGAGCTTTTCGACTGCGGCAAGGACGTGGTCGAACTGACCGTGTCGCGGCAGGATACGGGCAATGGCGACAATGGCGGTCATCGCCTGGCCTCCATTTGTATCATGTCGGCGGCTTTCTCCGCGATCATGACGACCGGTGATGCGGTGTTGCCCGAGGTGATTTTCGGCATGATCGACGCATCCACCACACGCAGCCCGCTCAGGCCACGGACCTTCAGTTCGCAATCCACGACAGCCCTGTCATCTGATCCCATCTTACAGGTGCCGACGGGGTGGAAGATGGTGGTCGCAATATCGCCCGCGCCCTTGATCAGATCGTCGTCGGACCGCACACCGGGGCCGGGCAGGATCTCATTGGGGTGAAAGGGGGCCAATGCCTTGGCGCTCATCAGCTGGCGCACCTGTTTCACGGATTTTACCGCGATCTGCCGGTCCTTCTCGGCGGACAGATAGTTGAGCCGGATTTCCGGCTGCACGCCCGCACCGCCCGCCGTGACATGACAGGAGCCCGTGCTTTCCGGGCGCAAGTTGCACACCGATACCGTGATGGCCGGAAACGGATGCAGCGGGTCGCCCAGCCTGTCGGTGGACAGGGGCTGAACATGATATTCCAGGTCCGGGGTTTCGAGCGACGGGTCCGATTTGGTGAACATGCCGAACTGGCTGGGCGCCATCGACATCGGGCCGGACCGGAGTGCGGCATATTGCGCCGCCATCCTGATCTTGCCAAACACATTGTTTGCCATCGTGTTGAGGGTACTGGCATTCTCGACGCCAAAGACCGTCCGGATCTGAAGGTGGTCCTGCAGGTTTTCACCCACCCCCTTGCTTTCATGCCGCACCTTTATGCCGAGGTCCGCCAGCAGCGCGCCGCGCCCGATCCCCGACAATTCAAGGATCTTTGGCGAATTGATGGCACCCGCGGTCAGCAGGACTTCGGCCCTGGCATTTGCCTCGAAAACCGCGCCCCTGTGGCGGAACCGCACGCCGGTAACCTGTTTTCCGTCCAGGACCAGCCGTTCGGTCTCTGCCTGCGTCAACACCCGCAGATTGGGGCGTTTCATCGCCGGGCGCAAAAAGCCGCGCGCGGTGTTCCAGCGCCGCCCGTTTTTCTGGTTCACCTCGAAGAAACCGCTGCCCTCGTTGTTGCCGTCGTTGAAATCATCGCGGGGCATGATCCCGAATTCCTGCGCGCCGGTCTGCACGGCCTTCAGGATGTCCCATTTCAGCCGCTGCCGTGAGACCTTCCATTCGCCGCCCGCGCCATGCAGGGCTGTCTTGCCGCCATGATGGTCCTCGGATTTCAGGAAATAGGGCAGGACATCGTCCCAGCCCCAGCCGGTATTGCCCAACTGCCGCCAGTGATCATAATCGGCCGCCTGGCCCCGCATGTAGATCATGCCGTTGATCGAGGTACAGCCGCCCAGGACCTTGCCGCGCGGATAGACCAGCGCGCGACCGTTCAGGCCCGGTTCGGGGGCTGTCTTCATCATCCAGTCGGTGCGCGGGTTGCCGATGCAATAGAGGTAACCAACCGGTATCTGCACCCAATGATACCGGTCCGATCCACCCGCTTCCAGCAAGAGCACCCTTACCTTCGGGTTCGCGCTCAGGCGGTTGGCCAGCACACAACCCGCCGTGCCTGCACCGACAATGATATAGTCATAGTCACCATCGAGGGTTTCGGATTTGCGCATGGGGGTGGACCTTTCCTGTCTGTGTTCGGTTCCCGGCGTGTTGATCGTTCAGCCCGTCGCAATGTCTGGCGGCTGCCCGCGACATTCGCGTCGAAAAACCGCCGGTTGCTGTCAGCTTATACTTGAGTTTCCCCAAATGGCACGCTCTCCCAGAAGCCGCGCATCGCGTCGATCAAAGACAGGTAGCGCGCATATCTCTGGCCGTAGTGATCATGCATATCCGCATCCGGCTCAAAGGTGGTCCGGGCGCGTACCATGCGGGCCAGACCCTCTTCGTAGGAATCTACTTCGCCCAGGGCGAGGGCCGCCCCGATCGCCGCTCCCAGTGCGCCGGTTTCCTGGGTTTCCGCCACCGTGATCGGCACGCCCAGGCAGTCGGCGAACATCTGCGGCCAATGCGGGCTGCGCGACCCGCCGCCGGACAGGACGGCACTGTCAAAGGAGACCCCGGCCATCTTCAACACCGATATGTGTCGGCGATGTTCGAACATGATCCCCTCGAACAGGGCGCGCAGCATGTGCCCCTCGCCATGCCACCCGGCCAGCCCGTAGAACCCGGCGCGGCAGGTGGCGCCCTGCGCGGAACCATAGAGAAACGGGTGGAAAAACGGATCATCGGCGCGGGGCTGCACCTGGCCCATCCGGTCATTGCAAAAGCCGAACGGATCGTCGTGATGTTTGCCGCGCTCGACGAATTCGCGCACGTACCATTCCAGGTTGGCCGCCGAGGTGGCACTGGATTCGATATTGGCAAAGCGTCCCTTGCCAAAGCCCGAGACCATGAAGACCTTCGGGTCCTTGACCGGTGTGTCAGAGAAAACCTGGTTGATGCCCCATGTTCCGGCGATGATCGAGGCTTGCCCGGCGCCCACCACACCCGATCCCATGGCGCTGGAGATCACGTCGAAATAGCCCCCGATGACCGGGGTGCCCGGCGCAATCCCGGTTGCCGCGGCGGCCTCGGGGGTGATGTGCCCCGCGATCTCCGCCGGGTCGATCAGCCGGGGCAGTTTCGCGCGGGCATCTGCCAGACCGTAAAGCTGCAACAGCCTGTCATCATAGGTGCACCCCGGCATGGCGGTCAGGCCGCATCCGGACATGTCCGACACCTCGCTGACCCGCTCACCTGTCAGTTTGTAGGTGATGAAATCCTTGCACAGAAGCACCGTATCGCATGCATCGTAAAGCGCCGGGCGGTGGCGTTTGATCCAGGCCAGCAGGGTGGGGGTCTGTGATGGCCATGGCTTTTGCAGGCAAATCGCGTGCAGAGCATCGCCGTTTTCTGCATCCAGTTCGGCGGCCAGCCCGGCGGCCCGCGTATCCAGCGACTGGATGCCGACAAGCGGCGCACCCGCGCGGTCAAGCATGTAAAGCCCGTTGCCATGCCCGGCACAGCCGACGGCCAGCACCTGCCGCGCATCGACCCCCGCCTTTTGCAGGCAGCCTGCAATCGCCTGCCGCGCGTTTGCCCAAAGCTCGGTCAGGTCGCGTTCGACATGCCCCGGTTCCGGGGTTGCGGATCTGCCATCCAATGCACAGCGTGCCACCTGCCCCCCGTCAAGGTCGAACAACACGGCCTTGATCACCGTATTGCCCGCATCCAGACCCAGAAGATATCTTTCGGTATCAGCCACGGTTGTAGATATCCCAAGCTTCTTCGCCGCCGGCCTTGTTGTGGATCATCGCCATCAGCGCCGACACCACGGCCTTTGGATTGTCATGCTGATAGATGTTGCGCCCATAGACCATGCCCTGCGCGCCCTGCGCCATCAAGGCGGCTGATTTTGTCAGGACGGTCTTGAGGTCTTCCTTGCCACCGCCACGCACCAGCACGGGGACGCGCGCCGCTTCGATCACCCGATGGAAATCCTGCGGGTTGGCGGTCGGGTCCGCCTTGATGATATCGGCCCCCATTTCCGAGGCCAGCCGCACCAGCGTCACGATCTTTTCCGCATCGCCGTCGACCTGATAGCCACCGCGCAGATCGTTGGGCAGCATCACCAGCGGTTCGATCATCAGGGGCATGCCGTAGCGCTGGCAGGCATCGCGCACCCGGGCGATATTGGCGACGCATTGGCGGAAGAGTTCCGGCTCGTCCGGCAACATGAACAGGTTCACGACAACCGCCGCTGCATCCATTTCCAGCGCGCCGAGGATCGGCTCATCGGCGTTTTGCAGGATCGACCACATCACGCGGTGGCGCTGATCGTTATAGGGGTTGCCCATGTCGATCCGCATCACCAGCGCCGGCTTGTCCTTTTCGGGGCGCGACTGCAGCAGGTCGGCCTGACCATAGGCGCATTGGATCGCATCGGGCCGCGCCGCGATCAGCGTGTTCATCACGCTTGCCATATCTTCCAGACCATCGAGGAAGCTCGGCTCGTTACACACGCCGTGATCGACGGCGACATCCAGACATCCCCCATTGGTAAACATCCGGTTCATTCGGGCTTTGGTGCTTATGCGCATTACATTCTCCTGCTTTCATTTCTTGCAACCAACATGGCGCTGGTCACGCCGTGATAGCTGTCCAGCTCGGCAATCAGCGCGTCGCTTTGCCGTTTTATTTCACGCTCCGGCAACACCCGCTCGCGCCCGAAAAGCGCGGCAAGCGCTGCGATGATCTCCATCGAAATCTGCCCGGAGATGGCCAGTGCCGTCCGCCGCAGCACGATGTCTGACAGGGTTTCGACAAATTCGTTGCGGCAGATCCAGAGGATTTCTGCCGTGCCATAGGTGCATCCGGCGACAAGCGGCCTGTCCTGCTCTGCCTGGCAGAAGCCGGCCAGTTCTGCGGCCCGGGTCCCGTAGCGGTCGATCAATTGTTCGGCCCGGTTCGGGGGCAGGGCATATTGCGCCCGCAACTGCCTGCACAGATCGGATGGATCATCCGGGAACTGCCTGCCGCCGCCGATGGCCATGTCACGCGTGGAGACGCGCCGGTTGCGGACAAGAGACGACAGAACGGCATCGGCGGTCTGCTCGGCGAAAGCCCGGAAGGTTGTCCACTTGCCGCCCACCATGCAGAATTGCGGCACCGCCCCGGGCAGCCGCCGGATGTCGTGCCCGCGCGAAATCCGTCCGGTGAAATCCTGATCGCTGTGGGGCAGGGGGCGAATGCCGCTGTAGCTGAACACCACCTCATCCGCCGATATCGCCACCTGCGGAAACACCAGCCGCAGCGCACCGAGGATATAGTCGCGTTCATCATCTTCGCAGCGCACGCGCCGGGCTTTCTCCACCCGGATGTCCGTCGATCCGGCCAGAACCTTGCCCTGATAGGGGAATACGATGCAGACACGGCCATCGGTGTTTTCGAAATAGGCCATGTGGCCGTTCAGGGCGTCGTAAAGTCTGGCATTGTCGATGATCAGATGAGAACCCTTGGTGCCTGATACCAGGCGTTCGGTCTTGCCCTGCACAAGTGCGGCGATGGTGTCATCCAGCCATGCACCGGTGGCATTGACCACCACTTTGGGCGAAATCTCGAAGGTTGCGCCGCTCAGGCTGTCGCGCAGGCGAAAGATATTCCCGTTCAGTTCGATCTCGGCATAATTCAGGGCAATCGAACCGGGGGCGGCCTCTGCTACATCGCGCAGCAACTCGACGCAAAGACGTTCGGGATGGCTGATCCAGGCGTCGTAATAGACGGCGGAGCGTCGCGATTTATCCGTCAGCGCAGGCCACAACCGCCGTGTCTGCGCGCCGGAATGGAACCTGTGTTTCGGCAGCACCCGCCGTTTGCGCGTGACCCAGTCATAAAGCGCCAGACCCAGTTTGATCGGCACCGCCCCGCGCGCCGCCGGTTTTCCGCCACGGCCCAGGAACTGGGCGGCCGCGTTCAAGGTCCCCGAAAACCACGAGGCGATGGGAATGACCGTGGGCAGGGGGCGCACCATATGCGGCGCATTGCGCAACAGGGCATCGCGCTCAAAAAGCGACTCCCGCACAAGGTCGAATTCGCCGTTCTCCAGATACCTCAGGCCGCCGTGGATCATCCGGGACGGTGCCGCGCTGCAGCCAGAGCAAAAATCGTTCCGTTCGATCAACAGAACCCGCAGCCCCTGCAAGGACAGATCCCGGTAGACGCCAATCCCGTTCACTCCGCCGCCGACGACAACCGCGTCAAAGGCCGCGTTGCGCGTCAGCTGTGCCAGGTTTTGCTTCCGTTGCTCGGACATTATTTCTCCGTTCGCCGAAATCGACGTTCCTGCGGTGCAGTGGTTCTGGTTTGAAGGCCGGCCTATGCGTCCAGACCGCTCAGGTGGGTTTTTGCGTTTCGATCAATCAGGGATACCTCCTCTGCCGAGAGCCGAATGCGACCGGCTTTGGCATTCTCTGACGCCTGTTGCGCATCACGCGCGCCGCACAGCGAAAAGGTGATCCCGGGTTGCTGCAAGGTCCAGGCGATCACGATCTGCGCCGGTGTCGCCCCATGCGCCGCACCGATCGGCCTGATGGTTTCCATCAAGGCGGCGACCTTCTTGCGGTTGGCCATGGAAAAGCGGGGGTTGTCCTTGCGCTGGTCATCGCCGGAGAAAACCCGCTCCGGCGTCATTTTTCCCGAAAGCAGCCCAAGCGCCAGCGAGGAATAGCTGAGCGCCGCCACGCCAGCCTTCTGGCAAACAGGCAAGAGGGTGTTTTCGATGTCGCGCCTGACCATCGAATATTCCTCCTGGATCGCATCCAGCTGACCTGCGGCGATATAGGCCTCGACATCCGCGACCGAGGTATTGCTGGCCCCGATCGAGCGGATCTTGCCCTGGGTCTTGAGCGCCTCCAGCGCCTCCATCGTCTCTTCGATGGGGGTGGTCGGGTCCTGCCAATGGGTGATGTAGTGATCAATGCACTCCACCTGCAGGCGTTTCAGGCTTTGCTCGACCTCGTAGATAATCGCGTCTTTGCCAAGGTAGCGGTGAACCGGTTTCCCCTCGTAATCGAAGAAATGGTTGCCCTGCTGACTGTGCCAGACAAGGCCGCATTTGGTGGCCAGCACAACCTTGTCCCGGCGGCCTTTCAGCGCCTTGCCGACAATCTCTTCGGCCACGCCCTGCCCATAGGCCGGGGCCGTGTCGATCAGCGAAATGCCTTCGTCGATTGAGGCGTGAATTGCGGCGATGGAGCGGTCAACGTCGGTGCCGCCCCACATCCAGCCGCCAATCGCCCAGGTCCCCAGTCCAACGGCGGATGCCGAAATTCCGGAGGCTCCTATCTCCCGCGTTAGCATCTCATGCGACATTCTGTTTCCCTTCAAGTTCCTTCAGGACCGATCCGGCGGTTTCTTCGTCAAGGATCAGTGAGTTCAAAAAATTGCCGTTCAGCGCGGCCGTGATCGGCTGGGCCTTTTCATGGCCGGAGGCCACCCCGATGACGCGGGCGCATTTGGGCAGTTCCTTGGGTGCAAGTGCGACGAGGCGCGAGTTCAGCGCATAGTTCGACACCGCCCCGTCGCTGTGGATGAGATGGGCCAGAAACTCGCCCACGACCCCCATGCCGACCAGCATCTTGCGGTCCGCATCCGGCACCGGGTGGAGGTCGTAATAGCTTGACCCTTCCGCCTGGATCGAGCCCACGCCGACAAGCGCCACATTGGCCCGGCGGGCGAGGTCAAAGACCTCGCGGATCGAGGCGACTTCCATCAGCATGTCCCGCTGTTCCCGGCTTTCGGCGAACAGCGGCGCATGCAGCAGCATCGTCTTGCCGCCCAGCCGTTCGGCCATGCGTGTCGCGAGATGGTTCACATCGGTGTAATACTTGCCCTGCACGCCGCCCGTCAGCGGCACCACGGTGACATCGACCCGGTGATCGGGGGCGAGGTTTTCGACAACCGCGCTGACCGCCTTGCCGCCGGTAATTGCGATGACATCGCCGTCGCGCAGCGTTTCGAGCACCTGACTGGCGGCGGCGCGGCCAACCTGCTGCAACGTGGCCTTCGGGCTGCCCTGCACGAAGGGGGCGACCATGGCGTCATCCAGGCTGGTGGCATCGGTCAGCGCGCGTTCGATATCCATGAGCGCCTGAAACGGGCTTTCGATGTCGATCTTGACCATCCCCATCTGGCGGCCCTGGGTGATCAGCCGGTTCACCTTGGAGGTGGACAGGTTGAGCGCCGCCGCGATCTCGGCCTGTTTCTGCCCTTCGAGGAAATGCAGGGTCAGGACCGTATGGATCTGTCGCACATGTTCAAAGTCATTTGATTTGTCCGTCATGACCTACCTCCGGCGCTTGTTGAGATAATGGTCAATCGTCACCGCGCTGAGCAGGATCGAGCCGCGGATGATGTCCTGCCAGTAGACCGACACATCGAGCAGGGCCAGGGAACTGGACACCAGCGACAAGAGGATAACCCCCAGAATGGCCCCCAGGATCGACCCCGAGCCGCCGTTCAGGCTGGCCCCGCCGATCACCGCCGCCGCGATGACTGTCAGTTCAAGGCCGATCCCGAAGGTGGGTTGCGCCGACCCGAACCGCGCCATGTAGATGATCCCGGCAACCCCGCAGAGGGTCGAACACAGGGTTGTCGTCAGAAAGATGACCTTCTTGGTGCGGATGCCGGAATAGGCTGCCGCCTTTTCGTTGCTGCCGGTATAAAAGACCTTCCTGAACATCGTCGTGCGCCGCAGCAGGAAATCGAAGGCAATCACAAACACCAGGAAGATGATGATCACGATGGGGATCGGGCCGATGGAACCCTGACCGATGAACTTGAACTCCGGTGGCAGGGTGAACAGCCCGATGGGACGCCCGCCGGTGAACAGCAGGCAGGCCCCGCGTGCAATCACCATGACCGCAAGTGACACGATGAAATGATGCAGCCCGACCTTGGTGACGAAAAATCCCTGAAAGGCGCCGATCCCGGCACAGAGGGCGATGGCGATCCCAGAGGCGAGCCAGGGGTTGATGCCGTTCAGGAACAACCACCCAGCGATCACCATGGCAAAGGCGGTCACGGAGCCGACCGACAGGTCGATACCGCCGGAGATCAGCAGAATGGTCATGCCGATGACCAGAATGCCATCAACCGCAAAGGCCATCGACATGGCCCGCATATTGGCCCAGCTCAAAAAGTAGGGCGATGCAAATGACATGACGACAAAGAGGCCAAGGATGATCACGATCAACCCGGTCTCGCGCATCTTCAACAGCTTGCGCCAGAACGGCACCCCCTGCGGATTGTTCATATTCGGTTCAGCCAAGGTCACGGCACTTTCCATTTCATTCTCACCTGTCAAAACGCTGCCGCCTGTGCATCCATGACCGAAGCCAGGCGCATGATGTTTTCTTCTGTCATTTCATGGCCCGCGACCTCGCCGCTGATCCGGCCTTCGCGCACGACCATGACGCGGTCACACAGGCCGATCAGCTCGGGCAGTTCCGACGAGATCACGATGATCCCGACACCGTTGCGCGCCAGATCGCGCAGGATGCGGTGAATTTCCGATTTTGCGCCCACGTCGACGCCGCGGGTCGGTTCATCCAGAAAGATCAGGCGCGGATTGACCGACAGCATCTTTGCCAGCGCCACCTTTTGCTGGTTGCCGCCAGAGAGCGACGAGACCGGATCGGTGAGGGAGCCGCATTTCAGGTTCAGCTTGCGCCCCAGATCGCCGGCCTGCCTGATTTCGGATGACGCCTTGATCAGGCCAATGCGGTTGGCGACCTGATCGAGGTTCAGCGCCGAGATGTTTTCGGAGATGGGCAGTTCGAGGAAGACACCATCGCCCTTTCTGTCTTCGGACAGATAGACCATGCCGTTGGCGATGCTGTCCTGATAATTTCGCAATGCGAGTGTTTCACCCAGCAGCCGGACCTCCCCGGTCGCCGCCCCTTCGAGGCGGCAGATGCCCCTGGCGATTTCGCTGCGTCCGGCCCCGATCAGCCCGGCGATGCCAAGGATTTCTCCGCGTTTCAGGGCAAAGGAGACATCGCGGATCCGGGGTGCTTCATTGAGGTTCTTCACCTCCAGAATGATCTCGTCCGACATTTCCCCGGCGGATTGTTTTTCCGGGTAGAGCTTGTCGACAACCCGCCCCACCATGGCATTGACCACATCGCCCGGCGTGATGTCGGCCACATCGTTGGTCACGATATGCTTGCCGTCCCGGAACACTGTCACGCGGTCGCAATTGTCGAAAATCTCGACCATGCGGTGCGAGATATAGATGATCGAAATCCCCTGATCCGCCAGTTGCCGCATGATCCGGAACAGCGTCTGCGCCTCGTTTTCGGTCAGGGCGGCTGTGGGTTCGTCAAGGATCAGAATGCGGCACTCCAGCGTCAGGGCCTTGGCGATCTCCACCAATTGCTGGTTCGAGATCGACAAGTCGCGCAGCAGCACCGATGCGTCGATATCGCTGAGCTGACGGAACACTTCGGCGGCTTCCTGCTCCAGCTTTTCATAATTCATCAACCAGGATCTGCTGACATTGGTCCGCGACATGAAGATGTTTTCAGCCACGGAGACATCGGGGCAGAGCGCGATTTCCTGATGGACAAAACCGATGCCCAGCCGTTGCGCTTCGGTCGGGGACGCGATGGTGACCGGCACACCATCCAAAAGGATCTCGCCGCTGTCAGGTTGCAATATCCCGTCAATCACGTTCATCAAGGTGGATTTTCCGGCACCGTTTTCACCCGCCACCGCGTGGATCTCGCCCTTGCGGAGATCAAAATCGACGCCACGCAGGGCTTTGACAGCGCCAAAGGACTTGCTGAGGTTCGAGATTTTGAGGATCACATCGTCTTGCATGGCAGTTCTCGGTTGACCGAAAGGTGTTTGAAACTGCGCAGCCCGGCTGACCTTGTTGCCGGGCTGCGCGTAAGCGCCTGGTTCGGGCAGATCAGGAGGGGTCGCGCCCTTCCATATAGACGTTCAGATCAAAGCTGTCGGCGTTCTCCTGCGTGATCACGGCAAAGCCATTGTCCATGAAGGGGATTTGCACCGGGTTGAAGCCCGAGGTCTTCCAGTCGTTGAACGGATCAAAGAGCTCCGCCCGGTTGGCCAGATGCACCGCCATGAAACCCATGAAACCCTGCACACCCTGGTTCGGGTTCAGCGCCATATGGATGTTGCCGGCACGGATGTGTTCCAGCGTTGTCGGTGTCACATCCGCATGCATGATCAGGATGTCGGATTTGGCTTCCAGTTTCGCCGCAACAGCGCCTTCCGCCGATCCGGCCTCAGGTATCCAGATCGCCGCGATGTTCGGATTTGCCTGGATGATCGAGGCCGTTGCACGATAGGCCGCGTTGCTGTCCTGATTGGTGGCCTGACGCCCGACCAGCTTCATGTTGGGATAATTGGCTTCCATATAGTCGATCAGCGCGGTGACGCGCAGGTCGTGGTTGGACTGCCCCGGATTTTCCAGCACGGCATATTCGGCACTGTCGCCAACCTGTGCCACGATCTCTTCGGCGGCGAATTTGGCTTCGGCCAGGTTGTCCGAGGTGATGTAGGCCGTGCGGTTCGAATTCGGCGAATCCGCGGCAAAGGTCACGACCTCGGTGCCATCGGCGATCGCCCGGTTGATCGGCTCGATGAAGGGATCGGACTGCATCGGGTGCAGCAGGATACCGGCAGGCGATTTGATCAGGTCCTGTTCGAACGAGGCGATCTGCTTGGTGATGTCGTAATCGGGCGTGCCGGAAAACACGGTGTCACATCCAAAGGCCGCAGCCGCTTGTTTGAAGCCCTGATAGACCGGCACCCAGTAAGGGTGGCCCGATACCATGACATTCATGATGTAAGTTTCCCCGGGCTCACACATGATCCCTTCGGCGGTGGCCGTGGTCGCGCCCGCAATGCTGGTCGCCATCACGGTTGAGGCGATAAACCCTCTTAGAGTCGTAATTTTCATGAGCATCCTCCCTAGCTCTATCGCGTGGCCCTCCGACTGCTATCCTCCATGATCACAGCCGGACTGACAGAAATTTCACGCAATGGTTTTTTGTGCGCCTCCGAACATCAGGGCGAATCTGCCGCCGGTCAACATGGTATCAAATTTTTCCCACCTACTGAAATAAATCCCATGAGCGCGATCATTTCAGCGCGCAGGCCGCTATTGCAGGCGTGCCGTGCAAGTCAGGATATCAAAGGGGAAATGTGCCGATTTCCGCGAGGAACGCGGCATGGCAAGGCCCGAACCGCTCCGCGATCCGTGGCGGTCTTTTCAGTTGGGCGCTTTGGTCAGCGTGGTTTTATGCCCAGGGCCTTTTCGCGGCGGATGACGACCATGATCGCCAACAGGCCCGCGATGGCCGTTCCCAGCATCAGCAGCAGCAGCGGGTAGGCGCCGGTTTCGGGTGTCAGCAAGACACCCGCCAGCACCGCAAGCGCCGATCCGCCGCCAATCATGATCGCGCCGCCCAGGCCCGATGCGGTGCCGGCCAGATGGGGCCGGACCGACAGCATGCCGGCGGTGGCATTGGGGATGCACAGCCCGTTGCCAAGGCCGACCAGGGTCATCATCCCGAAAAAGGTCAGCGCGCTGCCATTGCCGGACAGGAAGATCAGAAGCGAGACGGAGCCGCCGATGGCATTGGCCATACATCCCCAGAGCACCATGGCATTCACCCCGAAGCGGGTGGCGAAAAGACCGGTCAGGAAGTTGCCCAGGAAATAGCCGACAGCAGGAGAGCCGAAATAGATCCCCAGCCAGAACGGGTCCAGCCCGAAGACAGTGGAGCCGACAAAGGGCGCGCCGCCAAGGTAGGCAAAGAAGGCACCCGAACAGAAGCCGGCCGCCAGCGCATAGCCCCAGAAGCGGGGAGAGCGGAGCAATTCGGGGTATTCGCGGAACTGTGCCAGCATGGACTTGCCGGAGGCCTGCACGGTTTCGCCCATGTCGGCAATCACCAGTGCAAGCGCCGCGCCACCGATGGCGAACATCACCCAGAAGGTCATATGCCAGTCGAAATACTGCTGGATCGCGCCGCCGACGGCGGGGGCAATCATCGGGACCAGCGCCATGCCCATGGTCACATAGCCGATCATCGACGCCGACTGATCCTGTGTGTAAAGGTCACGGATCACCGCCCGGCTCAGGACCATGGCTGTTGCGATCACCGCCTGTGCGATGCGAAACAGCAGGAAAATCAGGGCGTTGGGGGCGAAAATGCAGCCAAGGGTGGCCAGCATGAACAGCACCAGGCCCCAGATCATCACCCGCCGGCGGCCCAGGTTGTCCGAAATCGGGCCGATGAACAGCTGCAAGACCGCCGAAAACAACAGGTAGAGCGGCACCGAAAGCTGCATCACCGCATAGGTGGTGCCGAAATGCTCGGCCATCTGGGGCAGGCTGGGCAGGAAAATATTCATGGCCAGCGCGGACAGGCCGGACAGCACGATCAGGGTCAGGACATTTGGTGGTGTGCTACGGTCCAGAAATCGGATCGTGGGTGTAGCGGGCTGAGCGTCTTTCATGCAAATGCAATTAGTCCGGGTGCGGTAAATTGTCCATGCCTCATCGTTGGTTTGCTGATTTGCAATTTGCAAACAAGGTAATGCATAGACTTTGCAAATATTCAGAAAGATGCTTTCCTCTTCCCCTGCCACAAGAATACTATGGCGCAAACCAGCATTGGGAGACCTTCCATGAAAGATATTCTCGAACAGCTCGAAGAGCGCCGCGCCGATGCCCGTCTGGGTGGCGGTCAGGCCCGGATCGACGCCCAGCACGGACGCGGCAAGCTGACCGCGCGCGAGCGGATTGATCTGCTTCTGGACGAGGGGTCTTTCGAGGAATTCGACATGTTTGTCGCGCACCGCTGCACCGATTTCGGGATGGAGAAACAACGCCCGGCAGGCGACGGCGTGGTCACCGGCTGGGGCACGATCAACGGTCGGCTGGTCTATGTCTTCAGTCAGGATTTCACTGTCTTCGGCGGCTCGCTGTCCGAGACCCATGCGCAGAAGATCTGCAAGATCATGGACATGGCGGTGCAGAACGGCGCGCCGGTCATCGGCATCAACGATTCCGGCGGCGCGCGGATCCAGGAAGGTGTCGCCAGCCTTGCCGGTTATGCCGAAGTGTTCCAGCGCAACATCGAAGCCTCGGGCGTGATCCCGCAGATCAGCGTCATCATGGGCCCCTGCGCGGGCGGGGCGGTCTATTCCCCGGCGATGACCGACTTCATCTTCATGGTCAAGGACACCTCCTATATGTTCGTGACCGGTCCCGACGTGGTGAAGACGGTGACCAACGAACAGGTCACGGCAGAGGAACTGGGGGGCGCCGTCACCCATACGCGCAAATCCTCCGTCGCCGATGCGGCATTCGACAATGATGTGGAGGCGCTGGCAGAGGTGCGCCGCCTGGTGGATTTCCTGCCCGCCAACAACCGCGAAAAACCCCCCGTCCGCCCGTTCTTTGACGATCCGAACCGGATCGAGGCATCGCTTGACACGCTGGTGCCAGCCAATGCCAACACCCCCTATGACATGAAGGAATTGATCCACAAGCTGGGGGACGAGGGCGATTTCTATGAGATTCAGGAAGATTTCGCCAAGAACATCATCACCGGATTCATGCGCATCGAGGGGCGCACGGTGGGCGTTGTCGCCAATCAGCCGATGGTGCTGGCGGGGTGTCTGGACATCGACAGCTCGCGCAAGGCCGCGCGTTTTGTGCGGTTCTGCGACTGCTTCGAAATTCCGATCCTGACGCTGGTGGATGTGCCCGGTTTCCTGCCCGGCACCTCACAGGAATTCGGCGGGGTGATCAAACACGGGGCCAAGCTGCTGTTTGCCTATGGGCAGGCCACGGTGCCGATGGTCACGGTGATCACCCGCAAGGCCTATGGCGGGGCCTATGACGTGATGGCGTCGAAACACCTGCGGTCCGATTTCAACTATGCCTGGCCCACGGCCGAGGTTGCGGTGATGGGGGCGAAAGGCGCCACCGAGATCATCCACCGCGCCGACCTGAAAGATCCCGAAAAGATCGCCCAGCATACGAAGGATTACGAAGACCGCTTTGCCAATCCCTTTGTCGCTGCCGAACGGGGCTTCATCGACGAGGTGATCATGCCGCATTCCACCCGCAAACGGGTGGCACGCGCCTTTGCGAGCCTTCGCAACAAGAAGGTCGTGACGCCCTGGAAGAAGCACGACAACATTCCGTTGTGAGGGGCAATCCGGTGAAGGATGAAACAGACACAGGGTTTTCGCCGGACTGCGTGGAAATTTCTGCAGTTGATGTTTTCGACGTCTACGCAATTGCGCCCGCTTCGCTCGGAAGTGACTATTTCGTTTCGATTTCAGGTGAAAGATGACCACCCCCTTCAAAAACCAGTCCTTTACCGTCGCCCTCGTCGTAGCCGCAATTTTCGAGTGGTTTGATTTTTGCGCCCGGGGCACGGAACAAGGCCGCTTGCGGCCGCCGTGCCCATCGTCTGCCCACCCCTTGGGCAGGCGATTGGTCGATGTTCGCCCGAAACATAACCGTTGCGTTACCGCGGCAACCATAAACTGCCAGGAAACTAACGTCGGATCGCCTCCCCTGGGCAGTCGATGGGCAGGGCGCGCGGTACATTGGGCTGAAGGCCGTGCGCTATGACACTGTGGAAAAACCAGTCCTTCGCCATTAACCGCGCTGTTTCCTGCGACATGGAACTGATCGAAATCATCGCGCCCGCCGATTTCGGCACGGCGGAGGAGACGGCACCATGAGGACCGCTGCTCTGGCCCTGTTGCTGGCCGCCACGCCTGCGCTGGCGCTCGACGTGCCCTCGGGCCAGCCGGTGAGCCTGCAGGAGGTGCTGGTCGATTCGGTCGGGCCGCAGACATGGCTGCGCTTTCGCCTGATCGCGCCTGCGATTGCCCGTGAAACCGGTGAAATCGACTATCAGACCGCCGCCCGGGACATGATGCACCTGTGCCAGGAACTGGCGCTGCCCTACATCGGCGAACACGATCTGACCGGCGATGTCATCGTCATCTCACTGGCCGACCGCGAGACTGAATTCGGCGTTGCCGACCCCGAAGTGACCCAGTTTTTCGAGGCATTTCACATAGAGAACGACCTCTGCATTTGGGAGAGTTTGTGATGCAGCCACCATATCTAGCGGCTCAGGGTGGGCGCTTGCCGCATTCTGATGCTTTGGAGTCACATACCTGCCGATTGACGCGGCCCCCGTATCATTGGACATTCCTTTGCCGTAATCTGCGGCCAAGGAATACCCAGGTATCCCTTACCTCTGAACCGGGGCGTGCGAGGCATGTAGCAGTGCCGCGCCCCATCAACAATGACAGGAGACTTAGATGTCCAAGAGCATCAAACTCATCGCAGCCTTCGGCTTCATCGCCGCAATTTCTGCCTGCACAAGCGGCCAGACCGACGAAGAATACGTTGTCGTCGATCCCGAGCCCATCTCGGTTGAGCCGACATACACAGGCAAATACAAGTAAGCCTTCCTCAGGGCAGGCGTTAGCGCCTGCCCTGAACACAGCCCTCGTCATCGGGAGGGATGTGTAATGCCCGCATATATGTTGAAACATCGCGGGTTTCCGGGCCGTTTGCCCGGCACCGATTTCCAGTTCACCATCCGCCGCCCGAATCCGAAGGGGGTCACACCGCTGACCCGCCGGGAACGGCGGCCGGACCGCAAGGCGCCTGACCGGCGCGCCGATGCCGCTTTCATGAAAGCGCTGTGGGAGTGTTTCGGCGCGGAGCCCTTCGAGCGGGGCAATCTGGATGCGGGGCGGCTTTCCTGGCTCTTCGGGCGCGAGGTGCTGCCCGCCACCGACCCTTTCGATCCGGCGGATTACGAGGCGATGCTGGTCATTGACGAGAGAATCGCCCGTGCGTCCTTTCCCGAAGCCTTCGACGGGTGATCGGCGTGAATTTGCCAGTGGTATGCGAATTTCAGCGGGGCTTGGCCGATGTTGCGGCAACAGGCGGTATGGGCTTTTCGGCGCCGCGCGCTTGGGCCAACGTCCGGCCTGAGGATGGCGCAGATCAAACCAGCTGCCCCGCCTCGCATCTAGACCATACCCCTTCCCCCTCTGGGCAGCAGCGGGTCACATCCCTGCTGCCCGTTTTTTCCAAAGACGGGTTTCTACCAGACGGGGGGCAGGGGGCGAAAATAATCGAAGCCCGGCGGGAACCGGCAGGCAATCGCCGCGTTGACGCTTCGGAAACAAGAAAAGAAGGAACGGGCAAGTGTTCGAGCAAATTCACATTACATCAAAATCGGCCCGCAAGGTCGTGCTGGCCATTGCCGCCTGCGGTGCGCTTGCGGCCTGCGGCGACAACATCGGCGAGCAGGCGCTTGCAGGCGGTGCAGTTGGTGCCGGTGCCGCAGCCATCACCAGCGGCAGCCTGTTGCAGGGCGCTGCCATCGGCGCAGGCGCGAACCTGGCCTATTGCCAGCTCAACCCCGGCAAGTGCAAATCCTACTGATCTGACACGCCATCAGCGCCCTTGCGGCGCTGAACCCCGCTTAACCGACCCCGCGCAGCACCCGCTGCAGCGGGGTTTCCGCGTTTTCACCAAGACCAAGAAGGACAGTGCATGTTCAAGAAAATCCTGATCGCCAACCGGGGCGAGATCGCCTGCCGCGTCATCAAGACCGCGCGCCGGATGGGCATCACCACCGTTGCCGTCTATTCCGATGCCGATGCGAACGCGCTGCATGTGCAGATGGCCGATGAGGCGGTGCATGTCGGTCCGGCGCCGGCGAACCAGTCCTATATCGTGATCGACAAGGTGATGGCGGCGGTGAAGTCCAGCGGCGCGGAGGCGGTGCATCCCGGCTATGGATTCCTGTCCGAGAACAGCAAGTTCGCAGAGGCGCTGAGTGCTGCCGGTGTCGCCTTTGTCGGCCCGCCGGTGGGGGCCATCGAAAAGATGGGGGACAAGATCACCTCAAAGAAGATCGCGCAGGAAGCCGGGGTCAGCACGGTGCCGGGCTATATGGGCCTGATTGCGGATGCGGATGAGGCGGTGAAGATCTCGAACGAGATCGGCTATCCGGTGATGCTCAAGGCCTCTGCCGGGGGCGGCGGCAAGGGGATGCGCATCGCCTGGAACGATGAAGAGGCGCGCGAGGGCTTCCAGTCTTCCAAGAACGAGGCGGCCAGTTCCTTTGGCGATGACCGTATCTTTATCGAGAAATTCGTGACCCAGCCGCGGCACATCGAAATCCAGGTGCTCTGCGACGCGCATGGCAATGGCATCTACCTGGCAGAGCGTGAATGTTCGATCCAGCGCCGGAACCAGAAAGTGGTCGAAGAGGCCCCGAGCCCGTTTCTGGACGAGGCGACCCGCAAGGCGATGGGCGAACAGGCCGTCGCCCTGGCACAGGCCGTGGGCTATACCAGCGCCGGCACGGTGGAATTCATCGTGGACGGCGACAAGAATTTCTACTTCCTCGAAATGAACACCCGCCTGCAGGTGGAACACCCGGTGACCGAGCTGATCACCGGGGTCGATCTGGTGGAACAGATGATCCGCGTGGCGGATGGCCAGAAACTTGAGATGTCGCAGGACGAGGTGAAGATCAACGGCTGGGCCATCGAGAACCGGCTTTACGCCGAGGATCCCTATCGCGGCTTCCTGCCCTCCATCGGGCGGCTGACCCGCTACCGCCCCCCGGCGGAGGTGGTCGAGGGCGACCATATCGTGCGCAATGACACCGGCGTTTACGAGGGCGGCGAGATCAGCATGTATTATGACCCGATGATCGCCAAGCTCTGCACCTGGGCGCCGACCCGGGCCGAGGCGATCGAGCGGATGCGCGTGGCGCTGGACAGTTTCGAGGTCGAGGGGATTGGGCATAACCTGCCGTTCCTCTCCGCCGTGATGGACCATCCCAAATTCGTGTCGGGCGACATGACCACCGCTTTCATCGCCGAGGAATATCCCGATGGCTTCGAGGGGGTGGACCTGCCCGAGGCCGACCTGCGGCGGATTGCGGCGGCCACCGCCGCGATGCACCGGGTGGCCGAGATCCGGCGCGCAAGGGTGTCGGGCCGCATGGACAACCACGAACGCAAGGTGGGCAGCGACTGGAACGTGGCGGTGCAGGGGCAATCCTTTGACCTCACGGTCCAGGCCGATCAGGCCGGATCGACGGTGCGCTTCGAGGATGGCCAGGAGCTGCGCGTCAGCGGCAATTGGACGCCGGGCGATCAACTGGCCAAGATGAAGGTTGGTGACACGCCGCTGGTGCTGAAGGTCGGCAAGATTTCGGGCGGCTTCCGCATCCGCACGCGCGGGGCCGACCTGAAGGTGCATGTGCGCAGCCCGCGCCAGGCCGAACTGGCCCGCCTGATGCCGGAGAAGGTGGCCGCCGATACCTCGAAGCTGCTGCTGTGCCCGATGCCCGGTCTGGTGGTCAAACTGTCCGTGGCCGTGGGCGACGAGGTGCAGGAAGGTCAGGCGCTGTGTACCATCGAGGCAATGAAGATGGAGAACATCCTGCGTGCCGAACGCAAGGGCACCGTGTCCAAGGTCAATGCGGGCGAAGGCGACAGCCTCGCCGTTGATGACGTGATCATGGAGTTCGAATAACTCCCCATGCTGGCTGCCCCGACCCTTCCCCTGATCCTGCTTGCCGGTGTCGCGCTTTGCGCGCTGCTGCTGGCGGTGTGGAAGGAAGCGCGGGTCGCCGGGCGGATCATTGCACAGTTCTTTCTGACCATCGGCCTGCCGGTGGTGCTGATCCTGGGGGCGCTGATCTGGCTGGTCCTGCCGCTTATGGGGCAGATCGACCCGCGTGTGGGGCAGGCGATGATTGCCGGTCTGGTGATCGCCACCGGCTGGCTGACCACCGCGATCTTTGCCGAGGGCGGCAAGGCCCGCGCGCGGGCCGAAAAGACGCGCGACTATCACAAGGCGCTTTATGCAGAGATCGGCAATACGCTGGAATCGCTCTGGGAGGCCGACAGTTCAGAGCAATATGTGACCGCGCTGATCGACCGGATGCGCAAGGACGAGGGGTATATCCCCTTCCTGCCGCGCGAGCAGCATGACCATGTCTATGACGCCGTTATCGCGGAAATCGACGTGCTGCCGCGCCAGACCATCGACGCCATCGTGGCCTATTACAGCCTGATCAAATCGCTCTCGGGCCTGGCCGAGGACATGCGCGGCGATACCTTCCGCACGCTGGATGCGGAACGGCGGATCGCGATCTATTCGGATTATGTGGGCATGCGGAAACAGGCCTTCGTTTTCGGCAAATATGCCCTCAAACTGATACTGGCCTATTCGGAGGGCGGCAGTGCTGCCGCCGATCGTGTGATCAATAGCCCGGACGCGGGCCGGTCCGCCAAGTCACGGGGATCGGTGTGAACGGGATGTCTGGGTCTTTTTCCATAAACGTGCTCCCTTCCTCTTGCCCCCTCAATATAGGGCAGAGGGGCGCATCCCACAAGGTTCACCGCAGGATGAGGCCCTCGGATTCCTTGTGCTCGCGGATTTCGCGCTGGCGCATCGGCATCTTGTCGATGCTGCGGGTGATCTCGCGCACGTCCCAGGGAAAGGGTTTGCGCAGCTTGATCCCGCCATCCTTGCCCACCAGCACCAGCATGAAGCCGCGTGGCCGCATTTTCAGCCGCAAAGGCGCGCGCGCCTCCGGGTCGGTGTCGGTCAGAACCATGACGTCGCGCACCGCCAGTTCTTCGGGCTGGGCGCGCAGCAATTCCATCTGTTCGATGAAAGCAGGGTCGTCCGCACTGTCGGCAAAGACCAACACGGGGCGCTTTTTCCATCTAAATTCACTTAAATCCGCCATGTCAGCGGGTGCAAACAACAGGCTGTCCTCATCGGCAGCAGGCGATTGCGCGGTGGCTGAAGTTGCGAAAATTCCAGCAAAAACAAGCGTCAACAGGCGTTTCATAAGTTCTCCCCTGACCCTGTATATAGGGATTGGGCGGGCAAATGCGATGCACATTCTTGGGACTGCGCGCATTAAGCACACTGCAAGGGTTTTGAGGTCATGACCGGGTGTATACCCGTGATGTGGCCGGACCGGGCGGCCTTTTTGCAAAAGATAGGCCAGAGCATCATGGATGTCATCCTGCACCTCGGCGCGCACCGTACCGGCACCACCACTTTTCAGCATTTCGTGCGCGGACACGCCCGCACGCTTGAAGAGAACGGCATCGGCTTCTGGGGACCGGTACGGACCCGGAAATCGGTGTTTCCGGGCATGTTCCACAACATTCCGCCCCGCGCACCGCAGCGGGCCGATGGCAGGGTCCGCCTGCTGACCGCCAAGGCCGAGGCGCGGGGCATCGCCAAGCTGCTGGTCAGCGATGAGAACATGCTGGGCACCTGCACCTACGGATTTCGCCATGCCACGCTTTACCCCGCTGTCGGAGAGCGGATGGCGCGGATTGCCGCGGCCTTTGGCGGGCGGGTGTCGCGGGTGGTTCTGTCGATCCGCGCGCAGGACCTGTGGTGGGCCTCCGCCTCGGCTCTGACGGCGGCGCGGGGGCACAAGATCCACGATGCGGCGAAATATGCCCGGATCGCGCAAAGCACCCGCAGCTGGCGCGACGTGATCACCGATCTGGCCCGCGCGGTGCCGGGGGCGGATATCCGGATCATGCCGTTCGAGAATTTCGCGGGCCGCCCGGAACGGATGCTGCAGGAAGCGGTCGATCTGCGCCTGCCCGGCAAGCCGCAGATGCTCTGGCTGAACCGGTCGCTGCCGCTGAACGATCTGCGCGGCGTGCTGGCCGATCAGGGCAGTGATCCCACGCTTCTGCCGCGCGGGCAGGGGCGCTGGCAGCCCTTCACAACGGCGCAGGCAGCGGTCCTGCGCGAACATTATTCGGACGATCTGCACTGGCTGACCGCCGGCGCGGATGGTCTGGCGACACTGACAGAGGATGAAATCCGGAAAAGAGCGGGCCCAAGCCTGCCGCCGGCACAAGAGACAAAAGGACATGAACATGAGCAAAGACAAGTGGCGCGCTTTAGCTGAAAAGGAACTGCGTGGGCGCAGCCTGGAAGACCTGACATGGCGCACGCTGGAAGGGATCGACGTTGAGCCGCTTTATACGGCGGAAGACACCAAGGGGCTTGATCACCTGGGGTCTGTCCCCGGTGAAGCGCCATTCACGCGCGGGGTAAAGGCCACGATGTATGCGGGCCGTCCCTGGACGATCCGCCAATACGCCGGGTTCTCTACCGCGGAGGAATCCAACGCCTTCTACCGGCGCAATCTGGCAGCGGGGCAGCAGGGTGTCTCTGTCGCCTTCGATCTGGCGACGCACCGGGGCTATGACAGCGACCACCCCCGGGTAGAGGGCGATGTGGGCAAGGCCGGTGTGGCCATCGACAGCGTCGAGGACATGAAGATCCTGTTCGACGGCATCCCGCTGGACAAGGTCAGCGTCAGCATGACGATGAACGGTGCGGTGATCCCGATCCTGGCCAGTTTCATTGTCGCGGGCGAGGAACAGGGCGTGGACCGCGCGGCACTGTCCGGGACCATCCAGAACGACATCCTCAAGGAGTTCATGGTCCGCAACACCTATATCTACCCGCCTGAACCCTCGATGCGGATCATCGCGGATATCATCGAATACACCGCCAACGAGATGCCGAAATTCAACTCCATCTCGATTTCCGGCTACCACATGCAGGAAGCGGGCGCGAACCTGGTGCAGGAGCTGGCCTTTACCCTCGCCGACGGGCGCGAATATGTGCGCACCGCCATCGCCGCCGGTATGGACGTGGACCGTTTTGCGCCGCGCCTGTCGTTCTTCTTTGCCATCGGCATGAACTTCTTCATGGAGGCCGCCAAGCTGCGCGCGGCGCGGCTGTTGTGGAGCCGGATCATGGCGGAATTCTCGCCCAGGGATGCCAAATCCTCCATGCTGCGCACCCATTGCCAGACCAGCGGTGTCAGCCTGGCCGAACAGGACCCCTACAACAACGTGGTGCGCACCGCCTATGAGGCGATGTCGGCGGTGCTGGGCGGCACCCAGTCGCTGCACACCAACTCGCTGGACGAGGCCATCGGCCTGCCCACCGACCATTCCGCCCGCATTGCGCGCAACACGCAGCTGATCCTGCAGGAAGAAACCGGGGTGACCAATGTCGTGGACCCGCTGGCGGGCTCCTACTACGTCGAAAAACTGACCGCCGATCTGGCGGAGGCCGCCTGGAAGCTGATCGAAGAGGTCGAGGAAATGGGCGGCATGACCAAGGCTGTCGCCTCCGGCATGCCCAAGCTCAGGATCGAAGAGGCCGCAGCCCGGCGGCAGGCCAATATCGACCGGGGCGACGAGGTGATCGTCGGCGTCAACAAGTACCGCCGCGACAAGGAAGATCCGATCGACATTCTGGATGTGGACAATGTCGCCGTGCGGGACAGTCAGATCAGGCGTCTGGAAAGCATCCGGGCGAGCCGTGACGAGGCCGCCTGCACCGCCGCATTGGATGAATTGAGCCGCCGCGCGGCAGAGGGCGGCAATCTGTTGGAGGGCGCGGTCGAGGCCGCGCGCGCACGTGCCACGGTGGGGGAAATCAGCATGGCGATGGAAAAACAATTCGGCCGGCACCGCGCCGAGGTCAAGACCCTGGCCGGTGTCTACGGTGCCGCCTATGAGGGCGACGAAGGCTTTGCCGCCATCCAGAAATCGGTCGAGGATTTTGCCCAGGCCGAAGGCCGTCGCCCGCGCATGCTGGTGGTCAAGATGGGCCAGGACGGCCACGACCGGGGGGCCAAGGTGATTGCCACGGCCTTTGCCGACATCGGTTTCGACGTGGATGTGGGCCCCTTGTTCCAGACCCCGGCAGAGGCGGCGCAGGATGCCGTGGACAACGACGTCCATGTGATCGGCATCAGCAGCCAGGCCGCCGGTCACAAGACATTGGCCCCGCAGCTGGTCAAGGCGCTGAAGGAGGCCGGGGCGGAGGATATTCTGGTGATCTGCGGCGGCGTGATCCCGCAGCAGGATTATCAGTTCCTTTATGACGCGGGGGTCAAGGCAATCTTTGGACCCGGCACCAATATCCCCGCAGCGGCGCAGGACATCCTGAAGCTCATCCAGGCAGCGCGCGGCTGAAACGCAAAGGGCCGCCCGCGGATGTGGACGGCCCCATAAAACCCTGGATTGCGGTCAGATCAGTTCCGGGACGGATAGAGGCCCTGAAGCACGACACAATAGCGGATGACCTGCACCGGCTGAATGTTCGGATGGGCCTGGTTCCCGCCCGCGTTTGTGATCGCGTCGGTCTCAAGCGTCTTGGGTGTGCTATCCAAAAGCTCATCCGCAAAAATCTTGAGGGGTTCTCCGGATGGCGTCATACCGCCAAAATTCGGGAAAGAGATGTAGTCATTTGCGGGGCGTTGCTTGTTCCCGGTCAGAT
Organism: Sulfitobacter sp. PR48; assembly: GCF_028807335.1. Classification (NCBI taxonomy): domain Bacteria; kingdom Pseudomonadati; phylum Pseudomonadota; class Alphaproteobacteria; order Rhodobacterales; family Roseobacteraceae; genus Sulfitobacter; species Sulfitobacter sp. PR48. The sequence goes on from NZ_JARAMM010000017.1 coordinate 72,164, forward strand.
TGCTGACACGCATCAAATGATTGTGCGACGGCATCTGTGCCTCGGTCAGGGTCACCGTTTCCGTACCGAATTTCTGCCCTTGCGAGCGTGGGGTCAGGCCAGGGCCGTTCCCGGTGTGCATCGGCACCCGACCACGCAGGTCAGGCAGGGCGAATGTCGTGCGCCCGTCGCCGCCATACATAGTGCCGAAAAGTGAAAAAAGGGCCGCGTTCGGAGAGATCGGTAGCAGTTGGCCATCTGCCTCGGTTGTGGTCCGCGGGCAAAAGTTCCAGCCGCCCATGACGATCTGGCCGATCCAGTATTCCTGGGCCGCAGCGGGCAAAGCCGGGGCGCTTATACCGGCAGCAAGGGCAACAGGTGCCAGCGCCGAAATCATACGTTTGAAAGTGAACATGTCTAGGATTCTCCTAATGGGGTTTAATCAGCGAGCTTGAATAATGAACGTTCTAAAATGATAATTCTCGCGGCCTCAGTTTGACCTGTGCTGCGTCTTACGTCAAATTCAATTAACGATCATACGTATTTAACATTGGCTTCAGCAGGCGGGCATCGCATGGAACTGGATCACATCGCGGTTGCCGGTGCATTGTTGCAACAGGCGACAGACCATGTCACCCGCAGCCTGGGCCAGACCCCGCAGCCGGGGGGTGAACATGCTGTTTTCCATACGCATAACACGCTTCTCGGCCTTGAGGACGGGCTTTACCTTGAGGCAATTGCGGTCAATCCCGACGCCCCGGTGCCGGACCGGCCGCGCTGGTTCGATCTTGACCGCTTTGCCGGGCAGCCCAGGCTGACCAACTGGATTTGCCGTTGCGAGGATCTGGAGGCGACCCTTGCCGCGCTGCCAGCGGGGTTTGGCGCGCCCGTCAGCCTGCAGCGGGGCGATCTGCGCTGGCGCATGGCGGTTCCGGCCTCCGGCATCCTGCCCTTCGACAATTGCGCGCCCGCGCTCATGCAATGGGAGGGGGGCAACCATCCGGCGGCGCGCCTGGCCCCCTCTGGCTGCCGGTTGGAAAGGCTGACCGTCACCCATCCCGACGCCACCGCCCTGGCCGACATGCTGGCGCCCGTGCTGACCGACGGGCGCCTTGTCTTTGCCGCCGGTCCTGCCGGATTGACGGCCGCCTTTGATACCGCTTCGGGCGCGAGAATACTGGCGTGATCATCCGGGCGGCGGTTGAGACGGATGCGGCACAGGTGGCAGAGCTGTGGAACGGCATGATCCGCGATACGCTGGCCACGTTCACCACGGAGGAATGGAGCGAAGCCGCCATGGCCGCGCGGATCGCGCAGCGTCAGGGCGCTTTCTGGCTGGCCGAGGATGCGCAGGGGCTCGCGGGGGTGGTGACCTTCGGCCCGTTCCGGCCCGGGCCGGGCTATGCGATGACGGTCGAGCACAGCGTGATCCTGCGGGCCTCTGCCCAGGGCAGGGGTGTTGCCGACAGGCTGATGGACAGGGCAGAAGCCGGGGCCTCAGCACTGGGCCATCGCGTGATGGTGGCCGCGATCAGCGGTGCCAATCCGCGCGCAATCGCCTTTCACGCGCGGCGGGGGTTCCGCCAGACCGGCCACATGCCGCAGGTGGGTTTCAAGGCCGGGCAATGGCTTGACCTCATTTTGATGCAGAAATCCGTTTCCGCATCCTGACTTCCCCCTTTGGCAGCCCTATGATGGGGCCATGTCGATCTGGACCCGCATCACCGAAGCATTATCTGCCCTGACCTCCGGCGAGGGGCTGGCGGCGGTATTCGACCGCCTGCGCAGCCCGCCCGAGCGCTCTGTGGCATTTACCATCGCGGTGATCGCGCTGGGGGCCAAGATGGCTAAGGCCGACGGGCTGGTGACGCGCGAAGAGGTCATGGCCTTTCGCGAGGTCTTCCAGATTGCCGAAGGGGATACCGCGGGCGCGGCCAGGGTCTTTAACCTGGCGCGGCAGGACGTGGCGGGATTTGACGATTATGCCCGGCGCATTGCCGACATGTTCAGCGACCAGCCGGACATGCTGCGCGACCTCATGGAGGGGTTGTTTCACATTGCCATGGCGGATGGCACCTATCACCCCAACGAGGATGCCTTCCTGGACGAGGTGGCCCGGATCTTTGGCCTGTCGGAGGACGATTTCGCGGCGCTGAAGGCGCGGTTCGTGCCCGATACATCGCCGCTGCCGCATACGGTGCTGGGCATTTCGCCCAATGCCACGCAGGAAGAGGCCCGGGCGGCCTGGCGCAGGCTGGTGCGCGAGAATCACCCCGACGCGCTGGTCGCACGGGGCCTGCCTGAAGAGGCGGTGCGCATGGCCGAGAAACGGCTGATCGACATCAATCGCGCCTGGGAAACCCTGTCGCGCCGCGCCGCCTGATGCGGATCGCGACCTATAACGTAGAATGGTTTTCGGCGCTTTTTGATCCATCAGACCGGCTTTACGACGATGAGGGCTGGTCCGCGCGCCATGACGTCACCCGCGCCAGCCAGACGGCGGCGCTGGGCCAGGTGTTCCGCGCGATGGATGCGGATGCGGTCATGGTCATCGAGGCACCCGATCAGGGCAAATCGCATTCGACCATTGCCGCGCTGGAGCATTTTGCCGACCGGTTCGGGTTGCGCACGACCGATGCGATCATGGGGTTCTCCAACGACACCCAACAGGAAATCGCGCTGCTTTACGACTCTGAGATGCTGACGCCCCGGCACGATCCCAGGGGCGAATTCGCCGGGCCGGAAGGGGCGGGCGGGGCGCCGCGGTTTGACACCGCCCTGCGGATCGACCTGGATATAGATGCGAATGAGGACCTGGTGGTCTTTTCCAAGCCGCCGCTGGAACTGGCGATAGAGACGCGGGGCGGTTTCTCCTTCCAGATGATCGGGGCCCATCTGAAATCGAAAGCGCCGCATGGGGCAAAGACCGAACAGCAGGTGCTGAGCCTTGGCGTGGCCAACCGGCGCAAGCAACTGGCGCAGGCGGTCTGGCTGCGGCGGCGGATCGACATGCATCTGGCCGAAGGCACGCCGCTGATGCTGCTGGGCGATCTCAACGACGGACCGGGGCTGGATTCCTTCGAAAACCTCTTTGGCAGATCCTCGGTCGAAATCCTGATGGGGGAGGAAGGGGCGGCAGGCGCGCTCTTTGATCCGCATGCCCGGCAGGCGCTGCTGCGCAAACTTGGCGTGGCCCCGACCACGGCGCGGTTCTGGATCAGGCAGGAAAAGCGGTTCCTGCAGGCCCTGCTGGATTACGTGATGGTCACGCCGGAGTTTCGGGCGCGGGGGGCAAGCTGGCGCATCTGGCATCCGCTGGATGACCCGGAATGCTGGCGCGATCACGCGCTGCGCGACGCCCTTGTGACTGCCTCCGATCATTTTCCCGTGACGCTGGATTTCGAGGATGGGCCGCAGGGGGTGTAATGGCGCGCATTCGTGCTAAATTATCTGTCATGAAACATCTTGCCGGTCTTGCCCTGTTGATCTGCCTTCCCCTGTCCGCTCAGGCGCAGGAGGAAGAGGAGCGTGGCCTGTCCCTGATGGAACGGGGCGCGCAGATGTTCATGGAAGGCATCATGAAGGAAATGGCCCCCGCAATTGACGGGCTGGAAGACCTGGCTGACCAGATGGGACCCGCCTTGCGCAGCTTCGCCAAGGAGATGGGGCCGAAACTGGGCGAGATTCTGGACGAGGTTGAGGATTGGAGCGTCTATGAGGCGCCGGAGATTCTGCCGAACGGGGATATCATCATCCGGCGCAAGCCAGAGCCGCCGCTGGAAGAGCCGGAGGCGCCGAAGGAGCCTGCACCGCAGATTGATCTTTGAGGCGGGGCTTTCGCTGCCATGGCAATGCGCCTGGTCAGGCGGGCGCAAACCCGAACGATGCCTGACGATTTCAGCGCGACATTCCATAAAGGACGACATGTCATGCATGACATGTCAAAAATGACATGTCTTGATTTACAGCGTTTCGGGATAGGCTTGAAACATCCAACATCACTTTTCGCGTTCGACCGCAGGGAGAGGCAGCGAACAAGTGATTCAGGTATATCCCGAAGCGCTATAGGCTGCCCTCTTTTGCGACAGCTTGGGACATGGGGAGGTGCCGCCCCTTCGCCCACCGGGATTCGCGGGATGCGCGCCCGACCGGTCGAGGCAGCAGATCACACAGGATATGTCATACAAGACCTGTCTAAAATGACATGTCATACATGACATGTCTGCCGGTGCAGGGTGCAGGCGGCAAATGCCGACAGCGTAAAACGCAAAGCCTGGACAGGCGCGACAACCGGATGCAGGGCGCGGCGGCAAGCCGGGGCGACCCGTGCTAGCCCTTGACCGTCTTCAACTCCACCGAGGCCTCCAACGATCCGGCGAGCGAATTCAGACGCGCTTCGGCCACTTCGCCGAACAGCGGCATCATGTCTTCGGTGATCCAGAGCTGCAGCAGCTTTTTCTTGGGAAACCAACGCAGTTCGCCGCGATCTTCATCCTTGTTCATCCACAGCATCGCCCCGAACCGCATGGCCTTGCCCAAGATCTCGGCCTCCTTGCGGGCCCGCTCGTCGATCATCTGGTAGAGATCTTCAAAACGGGTGTTCTCGCGCTTGTTGGAATAGCGGTGCAGCAGGGCAAGGCCCAGAAACACCCGTTCGGAATGCTTCAGACCCCCCAGGTTGGCCCGCGTCGCATTGTCAAAACAGACCTCGGCCCGGTAATCGGGATGCGCGCGCCAGCTGACGTCATGTAACAGGCAGGCGGCCTTGACCAGCCGCCTGCGCTGCGGCGAACTGGATTTGTAGAGCGGCAGAATGAAGTTGAAGAGGACCTTGCCGAAACCCGGTGTGCGGGCATCCTTGGCCTCGGCAAAGCGGCAGGCCTCGATCAGCGGATCCCGGTCGCGCAGGCGCTGCGGCATCTGTTCATAGAGCATCCCCTCGCGGATCCCATAGCTGGAAATCGCGATATCCTTGGGCTTGAAGGTCTTGACCAGGCGGCTCAGCACCTCTGCCGCATAGGGCACCAGCGCCATCCGGGTCGATGATACGCCTGCCTCGTTGCGCAGTTCCTCCAGGTTCGATTGCTTGATGAATTTGACCGTGGCGCTGACCGCGCGGGGCGTCATCCGGTATTCGTGCAGCACATGCAGCGGATAGCCCCGGCGCACCATGTCGATGCGCGCGATGGCCCGCCAGGATCCGCCCACCAGGAACAACCGGTCCCGCTGGACGCCCATACGCTCCTGCAGGCCCTCCATCACCTCCTTGATTTGTGCATTCCGCGCCTTTGCGCCGCCCTTGATGTCGCGCAGCTTCAACGGTCCCAGTTGCGAGGAGACACGCCGGCCCACGCGGCCCCCGGAAATCTCGGCCAGTTCCATGGAGGAGCCGCCAATGTCACAGACCAGTCCATAGGCACCGGGCCAGCCCAGCAGAACCCCCTGCGCCGAAAGCCGCGCTTCTTCTTCGCCGTCGATGACCCAGATCCGCAAGCCCGTGTCGCGCAGCACTTCTTCGCAGAATGCCGCACCGTCGCTGGCGTCGCGTACCGCTGCCGTGGCGACAACCGTCAACTCGCTCAGGCCCATGCTGTCTGCCAGCTTGCGAAAGCGGCGCATGGCCGACAGGGCGCGCACCCGGCCCTCCGGCGACAGATGCCCGGTCTCGGCCATGCCCGCACCCAGGGCGCACATGATCTTTTCGTTGTAGAAATAGGCGGGCGATCGCGCCGCGCCGTCAAAAACCACCAGCCGGACGGAGTTTGACCCCACATCGACAACCCCCACCCGCGACAGTTTGCGCGCGCTGGGGTCTTCGAACAGTGGTTTTGCAAACAGGCCCAGATCAGCAACGCCGGTTTCCGGCACCGGCGTGTTGGTCTCCGTAAGGTTAGCCATGAGGTCTCCTGGCGGTCGGCTCAACTGTCCGTAAGATGGTGCAGGTGGCACCGGGGGTCAATGTCCGATCCCGCCGAACATCGGGGCGGGTGGACCGGCATCCGCCCTCAGTCTTCCGTATGTGTCAACTTTGGCACGTCCGAAGCCCCCGCAGAGCCGCGCCCCGAGAGCGAGGGATTTTCCATGAAGAACCGGTGGCAGTTGAAGCTGAACTGCCCCTCCACAATCGGTGGGCGGGTAAATTTGCCATCGGGTGCCATCACCCAGCTTTGCGCCACATCGGCCAGATTCGCGGCCAGGATCTGGCTGGTGATCTGCGCCTTGACCGTCGGGTTCTCGATCTCCACCAGGGTTTCGACCCGACGGTTCAGGTTGCGCCCCATCCAGTCGGCGGAGGAGATAAAGACCCGCGCCCTCTTGTGGGGCAGGCCGTGACCATTGCCAAAGCAGACGATGCGCGAATGCTCCAGGAACCGTCCGACGATGGATTTGACGCGGATGTTCTCGGACAGCCCCTTGATCCCCGGGCGCAATCCGCAAATGCCCCTGATCACCAGGCTGATCTTCACCCCGGCCTGGCTGGCGGCATAAAGCGCGTCAATCACTTCCGCATCAATGATGGAGTTCATCTTGGCCCAGATCGCTGCAGGCTTGCCCGCCTCGGCATGGGCCGCCTCCGCCGCGATCAGTTCCAGCAGGCGGGGCTTCAGCGTGGTGGGAGAGATCGCCAGATTGTCCAGCTTCTCCGGTTGTGCGTAGCCCGACAGGAAGTTGAAAACCTTGGTGGCGTCGCGGCCAAGTTTCTGGTCGCAGGTGAACAGCGACAGATCGGTATAGATGCGCGCGGTGATGGGGTGATAATTGCCGGTGCCGTAATGGGTATAGGTCACCAGCTGGTTGCCCTCGCGCCGCACCACGGTGGAAATCTTCGCATGTGTCTTGAGATCAAGAAAGCCATAGACCACATGCGCGCCCGCGCGTTCCAGCCGCCGGGACTGGCGGATGTTGGCGGCCTCGTCGAACCGCGCCTTCAGTTCGACCAGCGCGGTCACGGATTTCCCGTCTTCCGCCGCCTCGCAAAGCGCCTCGACAATCGGGCTGTCGCGCGAAGTCCGGTAGAGCGTCTGCTTGATCGCCACGACATTCGGATCGCGCGCCGCCTGCGCGAGGAACCGGATCACCATGTCGAAGGTCTCATAGGGGTGGTGCAGCAGCATGTCCTTCTGGCGGATCGCCTCGAACATGTCGCCGTCATGGTCGCTGACCCGTTCCGGCACCCGCGGGGTAAAGGAGGGCCAGAGCAGGTCGGGCCTTGCGTCGGTGACCAGCTTGCTCAGGTCATCGAGCCCGATCATGCCGTCGATCTCGATCACGTCACGCTCATGAACGCCAAGCTCGGCCATCACCACGGCTTTCAGCTTTTCCGGCGCGCCGGCCGAATGGGTCAGGCGGACAACCTCACCCCGGCGGCGGCGTTTCAGCGCCACCTCGAATTCGCGCACCAGATCCTCGGCCTCGTCTTCGACTTCCAGGTCGCTGTCCCGCAGGACCCTGAATTCAAAGTGGCTTTTCAGCTTGTAGCCCGGAAACAGGTCGGGGATCTTGAGCACCAGAAGGTCCTCAAGCGGCAGGTAACGCAGGGTGCCCTCCGGGGCGGGCAGCGGCACAAACCGGTCGATCTGCGCCGGGATCGGCAGCAGCGCCTGCAGCGGGCGCTTGTCGCGGGTCCGTTCCAGCTGCAGCGCCAGCGCATAGCCGGTGTTGGGGATGAAGGGAAAGGGATGCGCAGGGTCGATGGCCAGCGGCGACAGCACCGCAAAGACCTGCGTCAGGAACATCTCCTTGAGGTATTCGTGATCGGCCGCGGTCAGGTCCGACTGATGTTCCAGAAAGATGTTCTGCGCATCCATTTCTGCCATCAGTTCAACCAGCACCCGCTGCTGGTTCATCATCAGGTTGCGCGCGTCCTCGTTGATCAGGACCAGTTGTTCGGCGGGGGACAGGCCGTCGGCGGCAGGCGTCGTATTGCCGGCCTGGGCCAGTTCGCGCAGGCCCGCCACGCGCACGGTATAGAATTCATCGAGGTTGCCCGCGGATATCGACAGGAACCGCAGCCGCTCCAACAGCGGCACACGCGGGTTTTCCGCCTCTTCCAGCACACGCCAGTTGAACCCCAGCCAGCTGAGTTCGCGGTTGAAAAAACGGCCCGGCCCCGTGATGTCGAGGTCGGCCAGTTCGATGGCGGGCGCGAAAGGCCCTTCTAGGAAATCTGCGTGAGTCATGGCGGCCTTATGGCGCTGGTGTGTAACGATGTTGCGACAATGCGGGCAGTATCAGCCCGCTGCGGGGGGCTTGTCCAGCACCTGCGCCGCCAACTGCCGGGTAAGCGGGCGTTTTTGCGCCAGACTGGCGGCATCAAGGCGCTGCACCAGGGCGATTGCGGCGGCAAAGGACCGGTCCATGCGGGACAGCAGGTAGGGGACCAGATCGGGCTTGGGGGTCAATTGCCGGTCGGCCAGCAATTTGACCAGCAAGGCGGTCAGCAGCATGTCGTCCGGCGCCTCCAGCGCCACGGCCGTGGCACCGCGCATCCGGCTGACGAGGTCGGGCAGGGTCAGCCCCCATTGCGCAACCGGGGGCGTGCCGGTCAGCAGCAGCGTATGGCCCTCGGCCAGGATCAGGTTGTGCAGGTGGAACAGCGCTGTCTGGGCCGCGTCGTTCCCGGCGATATCCGGCACATCCTCTACGGCAAGCGGCCCCGTGGCCAGCGCAGGCACCTCCACATCCACAAGGCTGCGCGCCGGGATGATCCGGGCCTGCGCCTGATCGGCCCAGACATGGGCCAGATGGGTCTTGCCTGCCCCCTCGGGGCCGGTGAGGGCCAGCTTGCCGCCGGGCCAGCCGGGCCATTGGTCGATCATCGACAGGGCCATGGCATTGGACGGTGCCGCGAAAAAGGCGTCACGCCCCAGTGCGGTGCGGCTGGGCAGGTCGAACCCCAATTGTCGGGCCATGTCAGTCGTCCATCGTCGTTGGGTCGGTGCCGAGATAGAGCAGGCTGTGCTTGTAGCGGTCGATGGCAAAGCGCGCCAGCACCCCCAGCGCGGCAGCCAGCGGCACGGCGACCAGCATCCCGACAAAGCCGAAGAGCGTGCCGAAAACCGACAGCGCCAGAAGCAGCCAGACCGGATGCAGCCCCACGGAATTGCCCACCAGCTTGGGTGTCAGCACATTGCCCTCGATCACCTGGCCGATCGCAAAGATGCCCGCGACCAGACCGATGGACACCCAGTCGCCCCAGAACTGGAACAGCGCCAGCCCGATGGCCAGCGCCCCGCCCAGCAGGGCGCCCAGATAGGGGATGAAGGTGACCAGACCGGCGATGAAGCCTACGACCAGCCCGAATTGCAGGCCCACCAGCATCAGCGCAAAGGCATAATAGGTGCCAAGGATCAGACAGACGGTGCCCATGCCCCGGATGAAAGAAGCAAGCGTCTTGTCCACGTCGCGGGCCAGCTGCCGGATCACCGGCGCATGGTCGCGCGGCAGCAGCCGGTCGATGGCGGCAACCATGCGGTCCCAGTCCAGCAGCAGGTAGACCGACACGACCGGCACGATCACGAACAGCAGGATCACGTTGATGATGGAGGCAAAGGAGGCCAGCGCCGTCTCCAGCAATTGACCGCCGCGCTCCTGTATCGTTGCGCCGATCGAGGTCAGCGAGTTGCGCAGCGTCGAATCCGCATCCAGCAGCGAGGGGAAGCGTGTGGTGACGAAATTGGTGAAATCCTGCGTCAGCCTCGGCGCGGTCTCGATCAGCGATGCGGCCTGGCTGACCAGGGTCGGGACCACCAGCAGGGCCATCACCACAAAGATGAGGATGGCGACAAAGGTGATCAGCGCCGTGGACAGGGCCCGGCTCAGCCCCATACGCTCCAGCCGGTCGGCGACCGGATCAAGGAAATAGGCGATGGCCCCGCCAAGCAGGAAGGGCACCAGCACCTGACCCAGGAACCACAGGGCCACCATGAAGACCACGGCGGCGATGCCCCAGTATTTCAGTTGATCTCGGATCGGAAGGGCCATGGGGTTCTCCGCAAAGGACAACCTATCACTTCGCCCATGCAGGCGGTTATTTCAAGGGTCACGGGGGGATGACGGCGCGATTTGATCCGCGCCGCCTGACCTGCACGCGGGGTGTTGAGCCCCCCGCGCGCCGGACATAGGGTTGGCGCAACAGGCATGAACAGACCGGCAGGAGGCCATATGCGGACCGAATTCGACGCGGAACTGGAACAGCGGCTGGTCCGCTATGCGGCCATCGACAGCCAGAGCGATGCGGCTTCGCCCAGTCAGCCCAGCACGGCGATCCAGCTGGAAATGTCGCGCCTGCTGGTGAGCGAACTGCAGCAGATCGGCGCGCAGGATGTCACATTGACCGATTACGGCGTGGTGCTGGCAACAGTGCCGGGCACCGCCCCGGGCCCCACAATGGGCTGGTGCGCCCATGTGGACACCGCGCCGCAGTTCAATGCCACCGGGGTGAAACCGGTGGTCCATCGCGGCTATAATGGCGGTGACATCACCTTTGCCGATGCCCCCGAGCTGAAGCTGAACCCGGAAGTTTCGCCGCATCTCGCGGGCAAGCAGGGCGAGGACATCGTGACCGCTTCCGGCACCACCTTGCTGGGCGGGGATGACAAGGCGGGGGTGGCGATTGCCATGACCGCCGCAAGACATCTGCTTGAAAACCCTGACATTCCGCATGGGCCGATCCGCCTGGCCTTTACCCCGGACGAGGAAATCGGGCGCGGCGTCGACCCCCGGCTGCCCGCCGATCTGGGCGCTGATTTCGCCTATACCTTCGACGGCGGCAAACCGGGCGAGATCGAATTCGAGACCTTTTCGGCGGATGGCGCGGTGGTGAAGGTGGTGGGGGTCTCTGCCCATCCCGGATTTGCCAAGGGCAAGATGGTCAATGCGCTGCATCTGGTTGCGCGGATCATCCAGTGCCTGCCGCAGCAGCGCATGACCCCGGATACCACCGAGGGCACCGAAGGGTTCATTCATGTCAGCGAGGTGAAGGGGGGCTCATCGGAGGCGGAGATCACCCTGATCATCCGTGATTTCGAACTGGAAGGTCTGGCGGAAAAGGGCGCGCTGCTGCGCCAGGTCTGCGAGGTGGTGGGCAGGGGGGAGCCGCGCGCGCAGATCAGCTGCGAGATCACGCCGCAATACCGCAACATGCGCTATTGGCTGGAAAAGGACATGACGCCGGTGGAACTGGTGCGCGCCGCGGTGGCCGATGTGGGGCTGACGCCGGTATCGGTGCCGATCCGGGGCGGCACCGACGGGTCGCGGCTGACCGAGATGGGGGTGCCTTGCCCGAACATCTTTACCGGGATGCAGGAGATTCATGGCCCGCTGGGGTGGATTTCGGTGCAGGACATGGCGCTGGCGACCCAGGTGGCCATCGCCCTGGCGCGGCGGGCCGTATCCTGAAGGTGTGGGCCCATGGCCCACATGCGATTTTATTGATTTGGCGCTGCCAAATCGGTTTGCGAGACGCTGTCTCGCGCTCTGGTATATTTTTGGAACAATGAACGGGGCGGGGCGGGTCTGAGGCGCGCATCGCGATTGCGGGCGGCGCGGACATGGCTTAGTCAGGCCGCAGCAATCGCCCAAAGAGGAGCCCGCCATGCGTCTGAGCCGATATTTCCTGCCCGTGCTGAAGGAGACCCCGAGCGAGGCGCAGATCGTCAGCCACCGGCTGATGCTGCGGGCGGGGATGATCAAGCAGGCCAGCGCGGGGATCTATTCCTGGCTGCCGCTGGGGTTCAAGGTCCTGCGCCGGATCGAACAGATCGTGCATGAGGAGCAGCAGCGGGTGGGGCATATCCCGATGCTGATGCCGACGCTGCAATCGGCGGATCTGTGGAAGGAATCGGGCCGCTATGACGCCTATGGTCCCGAGATGCTGCGCATCCGCGACCGGCAGGACCGTGACATGCTTTACGGGCCCACCAACGAGGAGCTGATCACCGACATCTTCCGCTCCCATGTGGGCAGCTACAAGGACCTGCCGCTGACGCTTTATCACATCCAGTGGAAGTTCCGCGACGAGATCCGGCCGCGTTTCGGCGTGATGCGGGGGCGCGAGTTCCTGATGAAGGACGGCTACAACTTCGACCTGACCAAGGAAGATGCGCTGCATGCCTATAACCGCCATCTGGTGAGCTATCTGCGCACCTATGAGCGGATGGGGTTGCAGGCGATCCCGATGCGCGCCGATTCCGGCCCCATCGGGGGGGATGACACCCATGAGTTCCTGGTGCTGGCGGAAACCGGCGAATCGGAAGTTTTCTATGACAGCCAGATCACCGACCTGAAATTCGGTGACCGCGAGATCGACCATGACGATCATGCCGCCTGTGCCGCGGTGCTGGAGGAATTCACCTCGCGCTATGCGCGCACCGACGAAACCCATGACGAGGCGCTCTTCAGCCAGGTGCCCGAAGAGCGCCGACGGACCGCGCGCGGGATCGAGGTGGGGCAGATCTTCTATTTCGGGACCAAGTATTCCGAACCGATGGGGGCCAGGGTGCAGGGCCCTGACGGCAAGCCGGTGCCGGTCCATATGGGCAGCCATGGCATCGGGGTCAGCCGCCTGCTGGGCGCGATCATCGAGGCCAGCCATGACGAGCGCGGCATCATCTGGCCCGAGGGGGTGACACCTTTCCATGCCGGGATCGTGAACCTCAAGCAGGGCGATGCCGAAGCTGACGCGGCCTGCGAAGCGCTTTATGCCGCGCTCAGAGGGCTTGGGCTGGATCCGCTTTATGACGATACCAAGGGCGGGGCGGGGGCGAAATTTGCCACCATGGATCTGATCGGTCTGCCCTGGCGCATCACGGTGGGGCCGCGCGGGCTCAAGAACGGGGTGGTGGAACTGACCTCGCGTCGGACGGGCGAGAGCGAGGAAATGCCGCCGGAACAGGCGGTTGAGCGGATTGCGCAGGTTTACGCCGGTATTCTCTGAGCATTGGACGGGCGATGGGCCGGGATGTAGGGTTGCTCGAAAAAAGGGAGCAGGCCGGATGTTCATCGGTGTCAGAATGACAGGCATGGTGCAGCGGTGCCCGGTGCCCGCCGTGCCGGTTTTGTCATGATACTGCGGGCGCTGACGCTTGCGGGCGGGCTTGCCGGGGCGGTGGTCACTTCTCAGTTCCCCGAGTTTTCCCAGCAATATGCCCAGCGTCTGGGCGGTGCGGTGGATGCGCTGGCCGAAGTGGTTGCGGATTTCGACGCATCGGCGGCTGCCGTTGGCCTTTCGCGGGATCAGGCGCTGGCGCAGATGCAGGGCACCGCGTTCCTGGAGCGCAGGCGCGCGGATATGACGGCGACCTTTCAGCGCTATGACAGGCTGCGCGCGGATCTGGCGGAAGTCGAGGGGCAGGGACCCTTCATGCGGGCCTATCACGCGGCCCGGCTGACCGATCGCCAGATCGCCCGGGCGGCCTGGGCCGCCTATCAGCCGGCGGTGCCGATCCATTTCGCGGGCCTCAGCTTTGCCCTGATCGGTTTCCTGATCGGCAGTGTTGCGCTGGGGGCCGTGCTGCGCCTTCTGGCATGGCCGTTTCGCCGCAGAATGGGCGCTTGACCCTGCCGGTCCGAAAGCCCAGTTTGCGCCAAATCTCAGGAGCCCCCATGGCGCAGAACAGCACCGCCCCCTTTGCCCCGTTCGAATGGATGATCGCCTGGCGTTACCTGCGCGCGCGCCGCGCCGAAGGCGGCGTCAGCGTGATGACCTGGATCAGCCTGATCGGCATCACCCTGGCGGTCTTTGCCCTGATCGCCACGCTGTCCGTGCGCTCCGGTTTTCGGGCGGAATTCGTGGATACGATCCTGGGGGCGAATGCCCATGTGACCATCTACCAGCTGGGTGAAGTGGCCCAGAACGGGCAGATCGACCGCAGCATATCAAATTACGCCGAAATGGCTGCGGCAGTGTCCAAAGTGCCCGGCGTGACCCGCGCCGCGCCGCTGGTGCGCCAGCAGGTGATGGCCAACAAGGGGCAGTCCAACGCGGGCGTCGAAGTCTTTGGCATAGCGGCAGAGGATCTCAAGACGATCCCGCGCATCGCCCATTCGGAACATGCGCGGGGGGACATTGATCGCTTCGACGAAGGCATCGCCATCGGCGTCGGCGTGGCCCGCACGCTGGGTGTGGATGTGGGCGACACGATCAAGCTGATCTCGCCGAACGGGGTCAAGACGGCCTTTGGCACCAGCCCGCGCGTCAATGCCTATGAGGTTGTCTATATCTTCGAAGCGGGGCGGTACGACATCGACCGTACCCGTGCTTACCTGCCCCTGGCAGAGGCGCAATCCTTCTTTAATCGCGAGGGGTTGGCGGACGAACTTGAAGTGATGGTTGAAGACCCCGAAGCGGTGGACAAACTGGCCATTCCGCTGCTGGAGGCGGCGGGAGATCGGGCCCAGGTCTGGACCTGGCGTGATGCCTCGGGCTCTTTCCTGAACGCGCTGGACATCGAGGACCGGGTGATGTTCGTGATCCTCAGCGTGCTGGTCCTGATCGCGGCAATGAACATCGTCTCCGGCCTGATCATGCTGGTCAAGAACAAGGGCCGCGACATCGGCATCCTGCGCACCATGGGCCTGACCGAGGGGTCGGTGCTGCGGGTCTTCTTCATCTGCGGGGCCTTTACCGGCATCATCGGCACCGCCATGGGGGTGATCCTGGGGTGCCTCTTTGCGCTTTATGTCGATCAGATCTTTGCGGCGGTGAACTATCTGTCCGGCGGCACCGCCTGGGATCCGTCGATCCGGGGGATCTACTTCCTGCCGGCCAAGCTGCAGATGGGCGATGTGCTTTCGGCGGTGGGGCTGTCGCTGGGCCTGTCCTTTATCGTCACGATCTTTCCCGCGCGCCGTGCCGCGCGGATGAACCCGGTAGAGGCATTGCGTTATGAATGATCCGGCCCTCGATCTGCAAGGCATCACCAAATCCTACAACCCCGGTGCGCCCAATGAAGTCAGGGTGTTGCGTGGCATCGACCTGCAGGTTGCCCCGGGCGAGGTGGTGGCGCTGGTTGCCCCATCCGGGGCGGGCAAATCCACGCTGCTGCATATCGCGGGGCTGCTCGACACGCCCGATGCCGGCAAGGTC
The DNA here is from genome assembly GCF_028807335.1 of Sulfitobacter sp. PR48. Lineage (NCBI taxonomy): Bacteria > Pseudomonadati > Pseudomonadota > Alphaproteobacteria > Rhodobacterales > Roseobacteraceae > Sulfitobacter > Sulfitobacter sp. PR48. Next base: position 87,231 of record NZ_JARAMM010000017.1, read on the forward strand.
GGCATCGGGGGCGAGGACATGACCGGCCTGGGCGACCGCCGCCGCACTGCGGTGCGGCGCGCGGACGTGGGATTCATCTATCAGTTCCACCACCTGTTGCCGGAATTCACCGCGCTGGAAAACATCGTGCTGCCGCAGCTTGCCGGGGGCACGGGCCGCTCAGCGGCCGAGGGGCGGGCGCGCGAATTGCTGCGGCAGGTGGGCATCGAGGGGCGCGCAGACCATCGCCCGGCGGCGCTCTCCGGGGGCGAACAGCAGCGCGTCGCCTTTTGCCGCGCGCTGGCCAATGCGCCGCGCCTGCTGCTGGCGGATGAGCCCACCGGCAACCTTGATCCCGCGACCTCGGATCAGGTCTTTGGCACGCTGATGGCACTGGTGCGCAGCACCGGTCTGGCCGCGCTGATTGCCACCCATAACCTGGAACTTGCCGGGCGGATGGATCGCCAGATCCGGCTCGACGCGGGCCGTCTGGTTCCGGTCTGAACCCGCGCCAACCCGCCACCCGGGATCATCGCGCTTGACGCTCCTTTGGTGCCGGGGACACAGTGGTGGTTCCGAACCAGAGGAATGACAGATGCCCGAGGTGGCCCTGAGAGACATCGCCGAAACGGTTCAGGCCGCCCTGATGGGTCACGGTGCCGATTCCTTTGCCGCCGCCGAGGTGGCCCGCGCGGTCGCGGCGGCGGAATCGGTGGGCAACAGGATCTGCGGTCTCTACTATGTGGAAAGCTACTGCCAGCAGTTGATGACGGGCCGGGTCAAGGGGGATGTGACCCCCGGCGTGACCATGGCCCGCGCTGCCGTGGTGCATGTGGACGCACGCTTCGGCTTTGCCCAGCCGGCCTTTGCCTACGGGCTGACCCTGGCGCTGGACGCGGCGCGCCAATACGGTATCGCCACGCTGGCGGTTGCCCATGCGCATACCTGCACATCGCTGGGATATTTCACGGAACAGATCGCCCGGGCAGGGCTGATCGGTCTGGGTTTTACCAATGCCTCGCCCATCGTGGCCGCACCGGGGGGCAGGACGCGGGTGATCGGAACCAACCCGATTGCCTTTTCGGTGCCCGACGGGCAGGGCGGGATCGCCATGCAGTTCGACCAATCCACCACCATGGTCGCCCTGGGCAAGATCACCATGGCCCGGGCGGCGGGCGAGACCATCCCCGAAGGCTGGGCGGTGGATGCCAGGGGCAACCCCACCACCGACCCGGAGGAAGCGCTTGAGGGGTCGTTGATCTCCCTGGGCGGCTACAAGGGCTGGGGCTTTGGCCTGATGGCCGAGATTCTGGCGGCGGGCATGACCGGCGGCGCGCTGTCGCAGGATGTGAAACCGCTCAAGGCGGCCGAGGGGCCGCCGCATGACCTGGGCCAGTATTACATCGTGATCGACCCGTCGGCATCGCCCGAATTCGGGGCGCGGCTGGCCGCCCTGGCGCAGGCGGCATCGGCGGATGAAGGTGCGCGGATGCCGGGACAGGGCAAAAAGCCCGCCGATCCGGTCGCGGTCGAGGATGCGGTATGGTCGCGCATTCAGGCGCTTGCGGATATGCCCTGAGGCCATTTCCTGAGGCCATTCCGCCGCTGCAGTTTGATCTGCATCATGGCGGCGCGCGCGGGATGGCGCAAGATGACCTTCAATCCAACCGGAGAACCATGATGCCCAGCCCGATCAAAACCCTGTCCCTGCTTGGCCTGCTCTGCACCGCTGCGGCCTGCACCCCGCAAGAGATGCCCACCGCCGGTGACGGCGCGGCCTTCTATGCGGCCAATTGCACCGCCTGCCACGGTGCCACGGGGCGGGGTGACGGGCCGCTGGCGGCGGGCCTGAACCCGCAACCTGCCGACCTGACGTTGCTGACGCGGACAAGCGGCGGCAGCTTTCCCCGGGCGCGGGCGCTCAGCTATATCTATGGCGATCCCGAACAGGGCCATCTCGCCCGGGTCATGCCGCAGTTCGGCGGGGCCATGGCGGATGATCTGGTGCCGGTGGAGGTGGACGGCGTGATGACCCCGACACCACGCGCGCTTGCGGCACTTCTGGCCTATCTGGAAAGCATCCAGCGCTAACCGCAGATGCCCTTGATCTGGACCCCGTCCCAGGGCAGGCGCACGTCCGATTGCGGGCGTGCGGGCAGCGGGGCTACCGGCATCACCTGCGAAATCAGCGCATGCAGCCGCTTGGTGCGCGGCGCCTGCGGGGCCAGCGCACGGCAGCAGACGAATTCCTCCACGATGGAGCCCTGCTGTTCATAGCCGAATTCGCCGAACTTGCGGGGCGTGTCGATCTCGAACAGATAGGGATCGTCGCTGACCGTATGTTCCGACGCGGCGCGCAGCGGCGAATAGCCGGTGCTTGCCCGGTTCTGCCACTGCCAGACATGGGTCAGCTCATGCGCCAGCAGCATCCCCGCCACCAGCCCGATGGCATCGGGGTATTCGGGCAGGTAATCCTCAAGATACCAGTCCTTGTCGAACAGGATCGTGTTGAAAAGGGCGACGGCGGCGGGCTTTGTCGTCACGATCTCATCCCTTGCGGGGGGCAGGATCAGCTCGCGGCAGGTGGTGCGCGGGCGCGGCTTGCGTCGAAAGGTCACCGCGCGGGTGGGCGATCCGTTGTGCAGGCGCACCGCGTTCATGTCCAGCGTGTCGCCATGGATACTGTCGAGGAAGGCCCGTTCGTTCACCGTCAGCGGTCGCCCGCAGGAGGCCAGTAGCAACAGGATGAGAAAGACGCGGATCATGGGCGCAGTAAGGCGCGGCGCGGGGCCGGGATCAAGCGGAGAATGCGCCTCAGCGCGCGAATGTCGCGGTGGCCAGCGCCACCGGCTTGCCCGAGGGTTCCGCGATCAGGGTGCAGCGGGCGAAAAGCATGGATTTGCCCGCGCGGGTCACTTCCGCCTCGGCGCGGATGCTGTCGCCGCTGGCGGGGCGCAGGAATTGCGTATCCAGCGTTACGGTGCCCACTGGTTCGGGGGCATCCAGATGGCCGAAACAGGCAAAGACCATGGCCGTATCCGCCAGCGCCGCCAGCGCCTGACCCGAGACGATGCCGCCGACGCGGATGATCTGCGTGCTGATCGGCATGGTCAGGATGGTACGCGTCACTCCGATCTCGGTGATCATCGGCTGCAACGCGCGCACCCAGGGGGCAAAGGCGTTTTCAAGGATGTCTTGCGCGGCTTGCGGTGTCATGGGGCCTCCGGGGCATAATGTGCCCCGATCCTAGGCGTGCTGCGCGCGGGCGCAAGCCCCGGCAGGGGCCCGCGCCGCGACGCGGTTACTTGACCTTCTTGCCCGCGATCACGGTGCCGTCTTTCATGCCGCTGTTGGCGGTGGCCAGCACCTTGACCTTTTCCTTCTTGGGTTTCTTGGCTTCCTTGTTGCCCTTGTTCTTTTCCTTGGACATGGCGGTATTCCTCTGATCGGGTTCCCGAACGGCAAAGCCCATCGGGTCGATGCTCAGGGGGCAGGGGCGCGGCGCGCGCGCGGCTTTTCCGGTGAGGCAACAGGCCGCGCGGATGGCGCGGGCCTGTAGGGACAAGGTGGGGGTGCAAGGGGCATTTGGCAAGGGGTTTGCCGGGCCAACCGATGAATGATCAGCCCGTAGGGTGCGCGCTCCGCGCGCACCGATACGGTCGGCGGGGTTGCGGTGCGTGCAGAGCACGCACCCTACGGCAGACCCCAACATGAGATCCACGCCCGACCTCGGGCCGAAGGCCGTCTTGCGAAAGGTCCAGAGGACATAAACCTCGTAGGGTGCGCGCTCCGCGCGCACCGATGATGTCGATGAGGTTGCGGTGCGTGCAGAGCACGCACCCTACGGCAGTCCCCAACATGAGGGCCGCGCCCGACCTCGGGTCGGAGGCCGTCTTGCGAAAGGTCCAGGGGGCAGAAACCTCGTAGGGTGCGCGCTCCGCGCGCACCGATACGGTCGATGAAGCTGCGGTGCGTGCAGAGCACGCACCCTACGGCAGCCCCCAATATGAGACCCACGCCCGACCTCGGCCCGGAGGCCGTCTCGCGAAAGGTCCAGCGGACAGCAACCTCGTAGGGTGCGCGCTCCGCGCGCGCCGATAATGTCGGCGGGGCTGCGGTGCGTGCAGAGCACGCACCCTACGGCAGACCCCAACATGAGATCCACGCCCGACCTCGGGCCGGAGGCCGCAGGGATGCGGCAGCGTCGGGGTGCAGTGAAAGCTGCGAGAAGCCGGTTGACATGAGATGAGTGGACCCCCTGCGCGCCCGTGGGGGTCGTATTTGTGGGGTGCGTCTAGGACGGTGGTGCGATCCCAGAGATGATAGCACTTACGGTTTCCTGCTGAAGTTCCGCGCTATTGCACCAAGCGGCCTCGCTATGGCTGAGGGTAACTTTTACATGCTTTGGCCCGCGCATGTCCTGCAGATTTTAGGGTTCCAACAGCAGGAGCACATACAGGTCGGGGAAAAGGAGCGGAAGAAATGCCTTAATAAAGCTAGTTGCTACTTGCGCAGTAAGCATGATCAACAATCCTGCGGCCAGCCAAGGTTTAGGTAGCAACGGATCAATCCGTCGCAAATTAACCCACAGGATGACCAATGCAACTATTGCGATCAAGATCGACAGTAAGGTATCCATGCTTTCGGAAAAACTATCGGGCCAAAATGCCAGCGTGACCAGAGATAAAGTGGCCGAAAAAATATATCCAAGTGCAGTTAGACCGATGAGTATACACCAGTAGAGATTCGCGTCTGTGTCCTGAGAACCCTTTCTTTTCCACAGCTCAATTGCAGGCCAGCAGATCGTCATCACAACAATCGTCTGAACGAGCACGAGCACCTCGCTCCAGAACGGATTCTGCGCAGCCTCGAAGAATTCTACCGAATTGGAGAGCTTACCTTCAGAGCTTGATATCTGTTCAAGCAAAACTGCGGAACTCGAATTCTGGGCAAAATACCCGAACAACAGGGCCCATGCAAACAACTGCGCAAAAAACTCTAGGCCATCTTCAGATCGGGCAATTTTGTCGAGTGAAAGAATATTCTTAGCTGATCGCCACAGCATCGGAGCAAGGGAGAATATCACACCGAAAATTTTCAGGAAGAAAAGTAATGGTGAACTCGTAACGCGCAATCTTCCGAGCCTCAAACATCCAACTCCTCTACGAACCGCGCGTTTTCCTGGATATACTGGAACCGCAGCTCCGGCTTCTTGCCCATCAGCCGCTCCACCAGATCGCCGGTCTCTCCGGGGATATCCTCGTCCACCGTCACCCGGATCAATTTCCGCGTTGCCGGGTCCATCGTGGTTTCTTTCAGGTCCTTCGCGTCCATCTCGCCCAGACCCTTGAAGCGTTGCAGGTCGATCTTGCCCTTGCCGCCCAGACCCTTCTCCAGCCAATGGTTCTTCTCGATGTCATCCGCCACATACAGCCGCTTGGCCCCCTGCGTCAGCCGGTAGAGCGGCGGGCAGGCGAGGTAGAGATGCCCGTTGTCGATCAGCGGCCGCATCTGGGTAAAGAAGAAGGTCATCAGCAGCGACGCGATATGCGCGCCGTCCACATCCGCATCGGTCATGATGATGATCTTGTCATAGCGCAGATCGTCCAGGTTGAACTTGGTCCCCATACCGACCCCCAGCGCCTCGCAGAGGTCTGAGATTTCCGCATTGGTCGTCAGCTTGCCCGAGGCCGCCCCCAGCACGTTCAGGATCTTGCCCTTGAGCGGCAGCAGCGCCTGGGTGTTGCGGTTGCGCGCGCCCTTGCCGGACCCGCCGGCCGAGTCGCCCTCGACAATGAACAGCTCCGTGCCCTCGCGGGTTTTGCTGGTGCAATCGGTCAGCTTGCCGGGCAGGCGCAGCTTTTTCGTCGCCGTCTTGCGCGCGGTTTCCTTTTCCTGACGGCGGCGCAGGCGTTCCTCGGCCCGCAGCACAAGGAAATCCAGGATCGCGCCGGCGGATTTGGTATCCGCCGCCAGCCAGTTGTCGAAATGGTCGCGCACCGCGTTCTCCACCATGCGCTGCGCCTCGGTGGTGGCCAGCCGGTCCTTGGTCTGGCCCACGAATTCCGGTTCGCGGATGAAACAGCTGACCAGCGCGCAGCCGCCGGTGATCAGGTCCTCGCGGGTGATCGTGCCCGCCTTGCGGTTGCCCACCAGCTCGCCATAGGCCTTGATCCCCTTCAGGATCGCGGCCCAGAACCCGGCCTCATGGGTGCCGCCCTCGGGCGTCGGGATCGTGTTGCAGTATGACTGGATGAAACCATCGCGCGAGGGCGTCCAGTTGATCGCCCATTCCACCTTGCCGGGGGTGCCGAATTTCTCCTTGAAATCGACCATCCCGCCAAAGGGCGCTTCGGCATAGGTGGTGGAGCCGCCCAGCGTCTCGTTCAGATAGTCCGACAGCCCGCCGGGAAAGTGAAAGCTCGCCTCCATCGGCGTGTCGCCATCGGGCAGGGCGGATTTCCAGCGGATCTCGACCCCCGAAAAAAGATAGGCCTTGGACCGCGCCATGGCGAACAGCCGGGCAGGGCGCAGTTTCAGCGCGCCAAAGATTTCCGCATCGGGGTGGAATGTCACCGCCGTGCCGCGCCGGTTGGGGGCGGCACCGATCTTTTCCAGCTTGCCCTGCGGCAACCCGCGCGAAAACTCCATCGCGTAAAGTTCACGGTTCTGCGCAACCTCGACCCGCAGGTGATCCGACAGCGCATTCACCACCGAAGAGCCGACCCCGTGCAGACCGCCCGATGTCTCATAGCTGTCGCCCGAGAATTTGCCGCCCGCGTTCAGGGTGCAAAAGATGATCTCCAGCGCCGATTTGCTCGGGTCCTTGGGGTGCATCCCGATGGGAATGCCGCGCCCGTTGTCGCGCACGGTCACATGGCCGTTCGCATGCAGCTCCAGCTCGATCCAGGTGGCATGGCCCGCAACCGCCTCGTCCATGGAGTTGTCCATGATCTCCGCCACCATGTGATGCAGCGCGCGGTCGTCCTTGCCGCCGATGTACATGCCGGGGCGCAGGCGCACATGTTCCATATCCTCCAGCACCTGGATGGAGGAGGCATCATAGTTCTTGCCGCTGGGCTGGGCACCGGAGAGGAGATCGGACATGAGGCAGGCCTGTTTTTGTTCATTTTTGTTGGTCACCGAGTATGCCAGAGCCCGCCGCGCGGGGGAAGGGCCAAGGCCGCCTTGTCGTGCATTTCCCGAAGCTGCCCGGTGTTCGGGATCTGCACGGCGGCACCGGGCCTGCGCCCCTTGTCCCCGGTTCAGAACAATCCGGAATATTGATGCGCGGGCGCATTCAGCCCGTTCCGGTCATAGGGCCGCCAGAAGGCCGAAAAGACCAGGGCGATCAGGATGATGGCGACGGCAAGCAATGGCACGATGCGAAGCAGCATGGTAAAATTCCCCTTCTTTCAAATGCCGTCAACCTGCGCAAATCCGCGCATCCGGGCAAGTCAGGTATTCCCGACCACCGGTCTTGCGGCTGAACGCCCCAAGCTCCTTTCTTTTTGGCTTAACTGCGCCTCATCTGCCGCAGGGTGTGACCTTACCGGTCGGGGAACCAGTCCAGAATCGCCCGCGCCACCTCCTGCGGCTTCTGGTGATGCAGCCAATGGTCGGTGCCAGGGATCTCGACCCGTGTCAGATCGGCGGCGAATTCCTCCAGACCTGCGGTCGCCTCGGGCAGGAGGGCGCGGTCGTCGGTGCCCCAGATCAGCAGATGCGGGCAACGGACCTTCAATTTCTCCAGCGGCAGATCGGGCATCTTGATGCTGCCCCCGGGCTTCGGCACCACCAGCGGTGAGGCGCGATACCAGTTCACCATGCCGCGCAGCCGCCCCGGGCCGGACCAGGCCGCAACATAGGCGTCGCGCGTCGCACCGCTGAGCCAGCCAGTGTCCATGTTGGCCGAGAACATCGCCAGCAATTTGGCAAATCCATCCCGCGCCAGCTTTTGCTCGGAACCTTCCGCCCGAAGATAGTGGATATATTGCGAAGCCTCGGCCTGCGCCCCGCCCGCCGCCAGGGCGCGCTGAAAGGGAACCGGATGCACCCCGTTCATGATGATCAGCCGCGACACCAGATCGGGCCGCGAAATCGCCAGGCCATAGGCCACCGCCGCGCCCCAGTCATGTCCCAGCACGGCGATGGGCGCATCGCCGATCAGGGCCGCCATATCGCTCACCAGTTTCGGGGTCGCATAGTCGGATACCGCTTCCGGTGCCCAGCTCTGACCATAGCCGCGCTGGTCCGGCGCGATGCAGTGAAACCTGTGGGCCAGCAGCGGGGCCAGATCGGCCCAGGCCCCGCCGAATTCGGGAAATCCGTGCAACAGCAGGAGTTTGGGCAGGCGTTCATTGCCCCAATGGCGCAGAAAGCAAGGCCTGCCATTCAGCGTCACGGTTTCGGTGCGCGGCTCGGTCATGTCTCGTATCCTTTTGCTGTCCGGCCCGTCGCGATTCTCCGCACCCCGACGGGCCCGCGCCGGGGGCCACCGGCCCGCTCCGGTCAAACCGGCGCTTCCTCCGGGGCAAAGTCTGACCCCTGGGGTCCATCAAGGCAATGGGTCACAAAAGGTGACGCAGCGCGCTTTTGAGCCTGTCAAAGACAAATGCGATCCGCGCGATCCGCGCCTGATCCTCATGCACCACCAGCCAGACCGGCATCGGATGCATGACCCCGGGCGCAACCCGGCGCAGCCCCAGACGCGCGGCCAGCTTCACCTGACAGAAGCCCAGCCCCACACCACCCTGGATGGCGGCGATCTGCGCCAGCGGATCGTCACAGCGCAGCACCACATTGGAAGGGGCGGGCAGGCCAGCGGCCGTCAGCGCGGGCAGGATCAGGTCTTCGCGGTCGTCCGCGACAAAGGGCTGCTCCTGCCAGGGCCGATCCGGATCAGGCGGGGCAAAATCCGGGGCCGCGAACAGGGCGACCTCGCAATCGGGCAGACGGCTGGCCACCAGCGCCTGCTGGCGCGGCGGGGTAAAGCGGATGGCGATGTCCGCCGCGCGCCGGGTCAGATCCTCCGCCCGGTCGGTCGCCGCCACCTCGAAACGCAAGCCCGCAGCCTCCGCCTGCATCTGCCGGATCAGCATGGGCAGCACATGCCCCGCCACCACCCGGCTGGTGGTGATCCTGACCACACCCTCCAGCGCCTGCGCCCCGGCGCTGGCCACGCGGCCCAATGCGGCGGCCTCGGCAATGACGGCGGCGGCCAGCGGCATCAGCGTCTGCGCCATCCCCGTCGGGGTCAGCCCGTTTGCCGCACGGGTGAACAACTGGGTGCCAAGCTCCGCCTCCAGCGCCTCGATCTGTCGGCGCACCGTGGGCTGGGCCAGCCGCAAAACCCGCGCCGCAGCCGAAAGGCTGCCGTGGGTCATCACCGCATGAAAGGCCGGGATCAGGTCAAGCGAAGGTCTGCTCATCATTTTTTGATAGGTGACTATTCCTTTTTGGTCAATTTCTTTCAAGGCGTACTTGCGCCAGACCAAGGTCATCCCAACAAAAGGCGATCCCATGACAAAGCCCTCGACCCCCCGTTCAACCGCCCCGGCGCCGCTGGCCGTCACCCTTCGGCTGGAAGGGCTGGCACTGGCCGGGGTTTGCATCCTGATCTATGCCCGGCTGGGCGGCGGCTGGGGGCTCTTCGCGCTGCTGATCCTGGCCCCCGACCTCTTCATGCTGGGATACCTGCGCGACAGGCTGACCGGGGCGCTGGTCTACAACATCGGGCACAGCTACCTGACGCCGTTGGCACTGGCCGGGGCAGGGCTCTGGTCCGGCAGTGACCTTGCCCTGTCGCTCGCGCTGATCTGGGGCGCGCACATCGGATTGGACCGCGCGATGGGCTACGGCCTGAAGTACGGCACCGGCTTCAAGGCGACCCATCTGGGCCGGGTCTGAGGCGGGCGTTTCACCTCTTCACCTTCGCCATAACCCGGCGTATGGCTGGGATATGACACCGGTTCTGACATACGGCGGCCATATGCGGGCAATCCTGACACTGGGGCTGCCGCTGATCGGCGGACACCTGGCGCAGGTGGCGATCGGCGTGACCGATACGGTCATGATGGGCTGGTACGGGATCGAGGAACTGGCGGCGGTGACGCTGGCCTCCACCTTCTTTTTCGTGCTGTTCATATTCGGTTCCGGCTTTGCCTGGGCGGTGATGCCCATGGTCGCGGCCTTTGACGCCAAAGAGGACGACACCGGCATCCGCCGCGCCACCCGCATGGGGCTCTGGCTGTCGCTTGGCTTCGGGCTGCTGTCGCTGCCCCTGATGCTCTGGGCAGAGCCGATCCTGCGGATGATCGGGCAAAGCGATGAGCTGGCCCGCGACGCGGGCCGCTATCTGCGGGTCATGGGGTTTGGCATCCTGCCCGCCCTGCTGGTGATGACACTCAAAAGCTATCTGGCGGCGCTGGAACGCACCCAGATCGTGTTCTGGATCACGCTGATCTCGGCGGGGATCAACGCGCTGGCCAATTACGCGCTGATCTTCGGCAACTGGGGCGCGCCGGAACTGGGTGTGGTGGGGGCGGCCATCGCCTCTGTCAGCACCCATGTGGTTTCGCTGATCTGCGTGGTGGTCTACATCCTGACCGTGGTGCCGCAGCACCGCATCTTCGTGCGCCTCTGGCGGGCGGATGCGCAGATGCTGGGGCGGGTGTTCCGGCTGGGCTGGCCGATCGGCCTGACGGCCTTGAGCGAGGTTGGCCTCTTTGCCGGGTCTGCGGTGATGATGGGCTGGCTGGGCACCGTGCCGCTGGCCGCCCATGGCATCGCGATCCAGCTGGCCTCGATCACCTTCATGGTGCACCTCGGCCTCAGCAATGCCGCCACCATCCGGGCGGGCAACGCCAATGGCCGGGGCGACGCGGCACGCCTGTCGCGCGGCGCGATCACGGTCACCGCGATGTCGGTGGTCTTTTCCGTCTTTGCCACCGTGGTCTTCATCGGCTGGCCCGAGCCGCTGCTGTCGGCCTTCATGCAAGACGGTGAACCGGCGCGCGCGCAGATCCTGAGCATCGGCGTGGGGCTGCTGGCCATGGCGGCACTGTTCCAGTTCGTCGACGGGGCGCAGGCGATTACCCTGGGCCTGCTGCGCGGCGTGCAGGACACCCGGGTGCCGATGTGGATCGCCGCCTTCAGCTACTGGGGGCTGGGCGTGCCCTGTTCCTATCTGCTGGGGTTCACCCTGGGCGGCGGCGGCATCGGGGTCTGGTCCGGTCTGGTGACCGGCCTGGGGATTGCCGCGATCCTGCTGAACATCCGCTTCTGGGGCGTATCGGTAAAGACCGTCGGAAAGGATCAGACCGCATGATTTCCTATGTCACTCTTGGTGCCGATGACATCGCCCGCGCGAAACACTTCTATGCAGCGCTGCTGCCCGCCCTCGGCTACGGGCTCACGGAAGGCCCCGAGGGGCTGAGCTATGTGCTGCCCGTGGCAGCGGGCCAGCCGGCCTTGCCGGATTTCTACGTGAAACCAACCTTTGACGGGCGTCCGGCGACGGCCGGGAACGGCGTCATGGTGGCCTTTGAGGCCCGCAACCAGGCCTAGGTGCGCACGCTGCACGCTGCCGCCCTTGCCGCCGGTGGCCAGGACGAGGGGCAGCCGGGCTTTCGCGCGGCCTATGGCCCGCGTTTTTACGTGGGCTACCTGCGCGACCCGCAGGGCAACAAGATCGCCCTGTTCTCCAGCAATCCGGATGAACCGGGCAGGGACGACCAGAGCGCCTGACGAAATGCCTGAAACATCAGGCATCAGGTGACGCGCTGAACGCTCTCGTTTCAGGCAGCGTTACGCAGGTCAGGTTTTCGGATAACGCTTCAAGACATCACGCGAAATGCTTTGGCGTGCCATGCCGCAACGGACGACATGTCATACATGACATGTCAAAAATGACAGGTCTTGCATGACATGTCTGCAAGTGCGGGAAACTAGGTCGTGTTGACATTCATTGTCGCCCACCCGCGCGAGACGGATTTTGCCGCTGGCGCCCTGATGTGAGCGCAGCAATGTGATCATTGGAAGCGAACATCCGGGATGGCAGAGGCAAAATCCGCCGCGCCCCGCAGGGGTTTCGCCAAAATTGCCCATTTCTGCGTTCCAGCGTCCCGCCTTTATTTTAAGGCAAATCACCTCGCCAATGTCCCGAGAGCGCGTAGCGCGTCAGGGTATTGGCGCTTCAATTTCAAGGCGGGGCGCGCAAAGAGAGCTTGAAATAGCTGGCTATTCCTGCGCTCTCTTGCCTGGAACTGAGCAATTTTGGACTGAAACGGGTGGGCGACAATGAATGTCAACACGACCTAGGAGCAGGCAGCGTTACGTGGTGCCGGTTTTTCGCACGACACTTTAATCCTTCAGCAGCCGGTCCGCCTTCTTGCGCACCAGCGTGCTGCGCAGGTCATGCATTGCCAGCAGCAGCGCGTCGGTGACCGCTTCCAGCTGCTCATCCGTGGCCTTGGACTGCACCCATTGCGTCGTCAGGTTCAGATAATCGACGGCGCGGTGGATGTCGTCGATGTCGCGATGTGCCAGAACCTGCCGGCGCTCCTCCATCCAGTTGCGGATGGTGTCGAGATCCGCTTCCGACAGGCTGCGGTCGCCATGGGGCTTGATCTCGCCATTGCGGATATTGGCAAGGGCGATCTGGTCCATCTCGATCCGCCGCTGCCGGTTTTCGGTGTCGATCCGAAACACTGCAGCGCCGTTTTCCCGGACCCGGAAATAGTATTCTGGCAGTTCAGTCGACATGGATACCCCGTTACACGCAACCCGCGCAGAAAGCCTGAATGCGGCCGCAGGCCTCTTTCAACGCGGCATCGGAGGTAGCGTAGCTGACCCGGAAGTTCGGCGAAAGGCCGAAGGCGGCCCCGAACACCACGGCGACCCCGGTCTCTTCCAGCAGGGCGGTGGCAAAGGCTTCGTCATTCTCGATCTTGGCCCCCCCGGCAGAGGTCTTGCCGATCAGCCCGGCGATGGAGGGATAGACATAGAATGCCCCCTCGGGCACCGGGCAGGTGACCCCCTCGATCTCGTTCAGCATGGAAACCACCAGGTTGCGGCGGCGCACGAACATCTCGTTGTTGGGGGCGATATAATCCTGGGTGCCGTTCAACGCCTCGATGGCCGCCCATTGGCTGATGGTGCAGGGGTTGGAGGTGCTTTGCGACTGGATCTTGCGCATCGCGCCGATCAGTTTTTCAGGGCCTGCGGCATAGCCGATGCGCCAGCCGGTCATGGCATAGGCCTTGGACACGCCGTTGACCGTCAGCGTGCGGTCATAAAGTGCGGGTTCGATCTGCGCCGGGGTGCAGAACTCGAAGCCGTCATAGGCCAGATGTTCATACATGTCGTCGCTCATCACCCAGACATGCGGGTGGCGCAGCAGCACGTCGGTCAGCCCTTTCAGCTCCTCCCGGCTGTAGCCCGCACCGGTGGGGTTGGAGGGGGAGTTGAAGATGAACCATTTTGTTTTTGGCGTGATCGCGGCTTCCAGCGCCTCGGGCGTCAGCTTGAAATCGTCTTCCAGCGTTGCGGGGGCGATGACAGGCTCGCCCCCCGCCAGCAGCACCATGTCGGGGTAGCTGACCCAGTAGGGGGCGGGAATCACGACTTCCTCGCCGGGGTTCATTGTCGCCATCAGGGCGTTATAGAGGATCTGCTTGCCACCCGTGCCGACGCTGACCTGCGATGGTTTGTAGTCCAACCCGTTGTCACGCTTGAACTTTTCGCAGATCGCCTGCTTGAGTTCTGGAATTCCGTCAACCGCGGTATACTTTGTCTTTCCAGAGGCGATGGCCGCGACGGCCGCGTCCTTGATGTTTTGCGGCGTGTCGAAGTCCGGCTCGCCTGCGCCAAGGCCGATAACGTCTCGCCCCGCTGCCTTGAGTTCCGCCGCCTTGGTGGTGACGGCAATTGTGGGGGACGGTTTGACGCGGGCAAGCGTTGCAGAGAGCAGTTCCATTCCGGACCTCGGTATGTGATGTATGCGCGACCCTCTTAGGGGGGCGAGACAAACCGATCAAGAAAGAACGCCTTTGTTCTGATGAAAGGGATGATGAATGAACGATGTAACGGACTGGTACGGACCTGATGCGGCAACTTTCGGCGACAGGCTCGCCGCCGCGCGCGAACAAGCGGGCATGAGCCAGGGAGAACTTGCCAAGCGGCTGGGGGTGCGCCTGCCCACCCTGCGGGGCTGGGAAGATGACCATGCGGAGCCGCGTGCGAACCGGCTGTCGATGCTGGCAGGATTGCTGAACGTGTCGATGATGTGGCTGATCAACGGCGAAGGCGAAGGTGTCGGTGCGCCCGATGCGGAGAGCGCCGACAACGCGGGCCTGACAGAGATCATGTCGGAAATCCGCAGCATGCGCGCGGACCTGCTGCGCAAGGCCGAAGACATGGGGCGGCTGGAGAAACGCCTGCGCCGTGTCATGACCGATGCCGCAAATGTCTGAACTTGCCGAACATCGGATCAAGCGGCTGCACATGCGGTCGATGCGGCGCGGGATCAAGGAAATGGACCTGATCCTGCCCGCCTTTGCCAGGGTGCATCTGGCCGCGATGGATGATGCCGATCTGACCCTTTACGAAGAGATGCTGAACGAAAGCGATCACGATCTCTATCTGTGGGTCTCCGAACAGGCACAACCCCCCGACCGCTACGCGCGGTTCATCACCCTGATCCGCGCGCAACTGGCAGGCGGGGTTCGGCCGGCGTAGGCTCAGGACCCATACGGCCGTTTACCCCAAGGCACGCGCGTCCGGAAAGCGGACACTGGCCCTTTCAAATCCAGTGCCCGCTCCGCTTCTAAAGCTTGTTAATGGCGTTCCCTCCATCGGCGAACAGGGCACTCCCGGTCACGAAAGACGCGTGATCGGAAAGCAAAAAGAGCGCCGCACCGGCAATCTCGGAGGGCTCAGCCATGCGTTTCAGCGCATGAAAGCCGCGCACGACCTCGTGAAAACCGGCATCATCCCCGGCCATGGGTGTCATCGTGCCCCCCGGCAGCAGCGCGTTCACCCGGATGTTCTCCGGCCCGTGCTCCGCCGCGAGGACCTGCGTCATGCCGACAAGCCCCGCTTTTGCCGCCGCATAGGCCGCCATCCCCGGCAAACCGATGCCCTGGCCGACGAAGGAGGAGGTGAAGACAATCGAGCCGCCGCCGCGTTTGCGCAGGGCCGGTATCTGATGCCTGGCCGCGTAGAACCCGCTGTCGAGGTTGACCGCAACCACCTTGTGCCAGTTGCTTTCCGCCATCTCGGGTACCGGTCCCATGTCTCCGATGATGCCGGCATTGTTGAAGGCGCCATCAAGCCCGCCAAAGCGCTCCTGCGCCAGTGCCACCAGCGCCTCGGCATAGACGCTGTCTTCGACATTCCCCGCCAGAAAGGCCGCTTCGCCACCCTTGGCAGAGATTTCCTCCGCGATTTCTTCAAGCAATCCGGCGCGGCGCGCACCAAGCACCAGTTTCGCGCCTTCCCCGGCGAACAACCTTGCGGCGGCTGCACCGATGCCGCTGCTTGCGCCCGTGACGATAATTGTCTTTCCGTTCAGAAGCATTCCCATCTCCATCCTTTGTTGATTGGGAGATGCTTAGGCTCTGGACCCATTAATTCTATATGCTCAGTTTGACAGATTTTTTCGCAGGCCAGGAACATCTGCGCAAGAATAGTGGTTCTATTTCAAGCAGATGTGACGCAGGCTGCGGGAAAATCCGTCAAACCCGAAGGGCGGC
>NZ_JARAMM010000018.1:0-86434 GCF_028807335.1 Sulfitobacter sp. PR48
GCACTCTGATGAAGGCACTCTGATGAAGGCACTCTGATGAAGGCACTCTGATGAAGGCACTCTGATGAAGGCACTCTGATGAAGGCAGGCTGCGCGTCACCCCAAAACCCGGTGGCCCGCGCCCGGAACATTGCCCGTACCCGGAACAATGGTTCGCAGCTGCGCTAAGTGTTTGAGCCGGCCCGCAGACACCGGCCCCGTCATGGGCGTTATTCAGGCCGGGGACCGGGAAACACCCTCAGGGTGTGGATTGCGCCGCCAGTGAATCCAGCCAGATCAGCAGGTCCTGAACATTCCGGTCAAGCCAGAGCCGGAGCTGGTCAATGCCGCTGACATAGGAGGACAGATAGGGGTCCACCTGCGGCACCGCGCGGGCGATCTGCGGGGCAAAGACATAGATGGCAATCAGGATTGCCGCGCAGAGGATCACCAGCACGAAGCCACGGCCGAAACCGCCCCCGCGCGCGGTGACCGGCAGATCACCCTCGCCCGGCGCGCTCTGGGGGGTGCCGCGCTCATGATCGCTGCGCAGGGTGGAGTTGATCTCTTCGATGTCGGGCAGCAGTTCCCGGCGCGAGGACATGGCGGCGGCGCGGGCCTCTTCCTCTGACAGCGGTTCGGGCTCGCCCCGCATCCGCGCCATCCGGCGGCGGGCCTCCAGCGCGCGGCGTTCGCGGTCGTCTTCGGGGTCGGCCACATCCAGCCCCAGATCGGGCTGGCTTTCCAGCGGCTGCGCCTGCTCCTGGCGGCGTTTGCGCGCCTCATGCTCGGCTTCCGCTTCCTGGCGCAGGATGTCGGCCACCGCCGGATCCAGCTTGCGCCGCTCCGGCGCCGGGGCGGGCCGGGCAGGTGGCGGCGGGGGTGCGGTTTCCTCGTCCGGTGCCGGGGCATCGGGCGGCGGCACCTCGACGGCGTCTTCACTTACCTCTTCGGGGGCATGGTCCGGGTGATGCTGAAACCAGGTCTGGCCGCAATTGGAACATTGCACATCCCGCCCGGTTGCCGGCATGACGTCATCGGGCACTTCATATTGTGCATCGCAATTCGGACAGGTCAGCCTCATTGATGTTCCCGCTGCTCTCCATGGTCCCGTTTCGGGCCGTTAACCATTTTCGACCAGCATAGTGCAAGATTTCCGCAGGAAAAGTGCAATCTCGACGCTGGACCCCGATGTGGTGCATTGAATCCCCGGCGGTGCTCAGGCACAACAGGTCGACAAAACCCGGGGAACCTGCGTGATCGAGCTGGAAAATGTGGCCTACAGCTATGGCGGCGGCGAATTGCTGTCGGACATAACGCTGAAACTCGCGCCCGGGTCCTTTCATTTCCTGACCGGCCCCTCGGGTGCGGGCAAGACAACCCTGATGAAGCTGTGCTACGGTGCGCTCTTGCCCACGGCGGGCCATGTGCGCCTGTTCGGGGCGGATGTGCGCGGGCTGGGCCGGGATGACATTGCCATGGTGCGCCGCCGGGTCGGCGTGGTGCATCAGGATGTGCAGTTTCTGGACCATCTGGATGTGTCGGAAAACGTCAACCTGCCGCTGACCGTCTCGGGTCGCAACGCCGAGGCCGCGGGCGGTGACCTGGCCGAGCTGATGTCCTGGGTCGGGCTGACCAACCGGGCCAATGCGCTGCCGCCGGAGCTGTCGGGCGGCGAACGCCAGCGCGCCGCCCTGGCGCGGGCCGTCATCATGTCGCCCGACGTGGTGCTGGCGGATGAGCCCACCGGCAACATCGACTGGGACATGTCGCAACGCCTGCTGCGGCTGCTGATCGAGCTGAACAAGATGGGCAAGACCGTGCTGATTGCCACCCATGACCTGAGCCTGATCCGCGCCACCAAGGCGCATGTACAGGCCCGCGTGCTGCGCATCGCAAACCGCCGCGTCCAGCTGGCGGGGGCGGACCTGTGAAGCCGGGGGCAGGCAGCCTGCGCGCCCTTTTGGCGGGAGACCGGCAGGCGGACCGGGTGGTGCCGCCTTCGGGCTTCACCGCGCAGCTGACCCTTTTCGCGGCCGGTGCCATGGCGTTTCTTGCGGTCTTTGCGCTGGCGCTGTCGCTGGCGGCGGGCCGTCTGGCGGAACGCTGGGGGTCGGAGCTTGCCCGCACCGCCACCGTGCGCATCGTGGCCCCGCTTGACCAGCGCGCGGCCCAGACCGAGGCGGCGCTGCGCATTCTGGAAACCACCAGGGGGGTGGCAACCGCCCGCGCCCTGACGGATGCGGAACAACAGGCGCTGCTGGCCCCCTGGTTCGGCCCGGACCTGGCGCTGGACGCGCTGCCGGTGCCGCGGCTGATCGAGGTGATCGAGGACAGTGACGGCATGGATGCCGCCGGCCTGCGCCTGCGGCTGGCCGCCGAGGTGCCCGGTGCGGTGCTGGACGATCACGGGCGCTGGCGCGAACCGCTGGTGCAGGCGGCCTCGCGGCTGCGGCTGATCGGCTGGGTCTCGATCGCGCTGATCGCGGCGGCGGTGGCGGCGATGATCACCCTTGCCGCACAGGCCGCTCTTGCCGCCAATGCGCAGGTGATCGCGGTGCTGCGTCTGGTGGGGGCGACCGATGATTACATTGCCCAGGCCTTTGTCCGCCGGTTCACCCTGCGGGCACTCTCGGGGGCGGCGGCCGGCACGGTTGTGGGCCTGATCGCCGTGGTGCTGCTGCCCAGCGCCTCCGAAACCGGCGGCTTCCTGACCGGGCTGGGCTTTCGCGGGCTGCACTGGCTGCTGCCCGTCCTGATTCCGCTGCTGGCGGGGGGCGTCGCCTTTGCCGCGACGCGGGCCGCGGCACGGCGCACCTTGAGAGGGCTTTCGTGATGCTGCAATGGATACGGTCGATCCTTTACGTGGTGCAGGTGACCTTGGCGATGCCGCTTGTCGGCCTGGCCTTCGCCCCCTGGGCCATGTTCTCCAAACGCGGCGCCTATACCGCCTGCAAGACCTATGCCGCCTGGTGCATGTGGTCGGCGCGCTGGCTGATCGGGCTGCGCTGCGAAGTGCGCGGCCCGGTGCCGCAGGGAGAGGTGCTGATCGCGGCCAAGCACCAGTCCTTCCTCGACATCATCATGATCTTTCACGCCCTGCCGCGGGCCAAGTTCATCATGAAGCGCGAGATCCTCTGGACCCCGGTGATCGGGCAATACACCAGGCGGATGCAGATGATCGCGGTGGACCGGGGCAAGCGCGGCAAGGCGATAGCCAAGATGATCGCGGATGTGGAGGCGGGCAAGATCGAGCCGGGGCAGATCGTGATCTATTCCCAGGGCACCCGGGTGGCGCCGGGCAAGCGCATTCCCTACAAGATCGGCAGCGCCGCGCTCTACGAGCAGTTGCAGCAGACCTGCATCCCGGCGGCGACCAACGCGGGCTATTTCTGGCCGCGCCGGGGGCTGTACCGGCGGCCGGGGGTCGCGGTGGTCGAATTCCTCGACCCGATTGCGCCGGGGCTGGACCGGGCCAGCTTCATGCAGCGGCTTGAAGAGGTGGTGGAACGCCGGTCGGACGCGCTGTTGCAGGAGGCGGGCTGGCGTGCGGCGGATTGAGAATATCGCGGCGCTTGAGGCGCTTTACGGCAGACCCGGCGCGCCGTCGCTGCGCAAGGTGGCGGACCGGCTGACGCCGCTCTACCGCAAATGGATCATGGCGTCGAAGCTTTGCATTCTGACCACGGTGGGGCCTGACGGCACCGATGGCAGCCCGCGCGGCGACGATGGCCCGGTGGTGCTGGAACTGGATCCGCAGCGGCTGGCGCTGCCCGACTGGCGCGGCAACAACCGGCTGGATTCACTGCGCAACATCGTGGTGGATGGCCGGGTGTCGCTGATGTTCCTGGTGCCGGGGTCAAACAACGTGGTGCGGGTGAACGGCACCGCGATCCTGACCGACGATGCCGATCTGCGCGCGCGCTTCGACAAGTCCGGCCGCCAGCCCGCCACGGTGATCGTGATCACCTCCACCGAGATCTATACCCAATGCGCCCGCGCGCTGATGCGGGCAGGCACCTGGGCCGGTGTGGACGAAAGCACCGGGTTGCCCAGCGTGGGAGAGATCCTGGCGGAGATGACCAGCGGCGAAGAGGGCGGCGCGCCCTATGACGATGCCTGGGGCGCACGGGCCGCCAGGACGATGTGGTAATGGCAACCTCTGCCCCATAGCAAAAGGGGGCCTGTATCGCGACACGCCCCCCTCTCTTTTTGGCTCTTAAATATCCCTGCGCAACGCGTGCCGCGCCCGCCACCTCACATGTGGATCGGGCCATCCCCGCAGGCCAGCGCGGCTTCGCGGACCGCTTCGGAATAGGTCGGATGCGCGTGGCATGTCATCGCGAGGTCCTGCGCCGAGGCGCCGAATTCCATCGCCACGCAGACCTCGTGGATCAGATCGCCGGCGCCGGGGCCGATGATATGGGCGCCCAGGATGCGGTCGGTCTCCTTGTCCACGATGATCTTGACGAAACCGTCGCCTGCAAAAACCGCCTTGGCCCGGGCGTTGCCCATGAAGGAGAACTTGCCCACCTTATAGGCGCGGCCCGCTTCCTTGAGGGTGGCTTCCGTCTCGCCCACCGATGCGACCTCGGGGTGGGTGTAGATCACGCCGGGGATCACGCCATAGTTCACATGGCCGTGCTTGCCCGCGATCACCTCGGCCACGGCCATGCCCTCGTCCTCGGCCTTGTGGGCCAGCATCGGGCCTTCGATCACGTCGCCGATGGCATAGATGCCCTTGACGGAAGTGGCCCAGTGGTCATCGACCGCGATCTGGCCGCGCTTGGTCAGCGCGATGCCCAGGGCATCGAGGCCGACGCCGTCGTGATAGGGTTTGCGCCCGGTGGCGACCAGCACCACATCGGCGTCGATCACATGTTCGCTGTCGTCCTTGCGCAGCTTGTAATGCACCTTGGCCTTGGTCTTGGTCGCCTCTGTCTTCTGCACGGCGGCCCCCATGATGAAGTCCAGCCCCTGCTTTTTCAGCATCCGCTGGAAGGTCTTCTGCACCTCGGGGTCCATGCCCGGTGTGATCGCATCGAGGAATTCCACCACGGTGACGTCCGATCCCAGGCGCGCATAGACGCTGCCCAGCTCCAGCCCGATCACCCCGGCGCCGATGACCACCATCTTCTTGGGCACCTTGCCCAGTTCCAGCGCGCCGGTGGAGGTGACGACGACTTTCTCGTCGACCTCGACGCCGGGCAGGGACGCCGCCTCGGACCCGGTGGCGATGATGATGTTTTTCGCCTCATGCACCTCGTCGCCGACCTTGACCTTGCCGGCCTCGGGGATGCTGCCCCAGCCTTTCAGCCAGTCGATCTTGTTCTTCTTGAACAGGAATTCGATGCCCTTGGTATTGGTGTCGATGGTGGATTGCTTGTAGCTCAGCATCTGTTTCCAGTCGACCGAGGGGCTTTTGCCCTTCAGGCCCATCTCGGTAAAGTTGTGCTCTGCCTCATGCAGCATATGGGAGGCATGCAGCAGCGCCTTGGAGGGGATGCAGCCGACGTTCAGGCAGGTGCCGCCCAGGGTGTCGCGCCCCTCGACGCAGGCGGTCTTCAGGCCCAGCTGCGCACAGCGGATGGCGGCGACATAGCCGCCAGGGCCGGAGCCGATTATGATAACATCATAGGTGGACATGTGTGTCTCCTTGGGTGTTGAGCGTGTTGACAGCGAGGGTAGGGGGGCCAGCCCCCCGGCGCAAGCGCCTCCCCCCGGTGGTATTTACTGGAACAATGAAATCAAAAGAGCGCCACCAGCAGCATCAGCAGGGTGGCAATGAAACCGGCAAACCAGATCAGCGACCGCCAGGGCCGCCAGCCCAGCGCATAGGCAGGCACATAGAGCAGCCGCGCGATCAGGTAGACCCAGCCGCAGAGCGCGGTCAGCGCATTGTTCTGCCCCGACATCTGGATCACGCCCACGGCGATGGCAAACAGGATCAGCCCCTCGAAGTGGTTGTCAAAGGCGCGGCCCAGACGCGCGGTGCGGTCGGTCAGCGTGTTGTTGGGCGGCCGGTCGCGGGCGGACATGGTGAAGCCGGGCCCGAGCTCGCGGTTGGCGGGCACCGCGTAGAGCGCGAATTGCAGGTATTGCAGGATCGCGGCGAGGGTGAGGGCGGTGAGTTCCGGGGTCATTTGGTGTCCAGAAAATACGCCGAAGAGGAGGTGACCGTGCCGCCATCGTCCGAGGCCAGGGCGTTGGACCTTTCGATCCAGGCCTGCGCCTTGTCGCGGTCATTGACCTTGAGCAGGAAGAAGGCATGGGTGTCGCTGTCGGCGTCCTTCCAGACCTGCAGCACGGTCAGCCCCGCGTTGCGCCGCGCCTCGTCATCCTTGTCGAAGGCGGCTTTCCAGTCGGCGAAGGAGGTGACGTGCTGGTGGACGATCATCTGCATGGCAAGTCCTTTCAAAGCGCCTGGAGATAGAGGACGGCAGTGGCGATGAAACCCGCCAGCCAGGCCAGCGTGCGCACCGCAGGCACGCCAAGGGCATAGACCGGCAGGTAGATGATCCGCGCGATCATGAAGACCTGTGCGGCCAGCAGGGTGGTGGCATTGGTCTTGTTCAGGACCTCAAGGATCAGCACGGCAGGAGCAAAGAGGGTCATTGCGACGAGGGAGTTGTTCAGCGCCCGTTCGATGCGCGCCACCATGCCCCGGGTGCCGCGGTTGTCGTCGCGCGAGGACATGATGTAGCCCATGGAAAGCTGGTTCATGGCGCCCATCACCTGCAACAGGATGGTGATCATGACCAGCAGGCCATAGGCGATGAGGATGGTGATTTCGGTCATTGGATGCGATCCTTGATTAGGACATGTGGTGGATCGGTAGGGTGGGGTTTTCCCCCACCCTGTCGGTTTACAGATCCATCAGCAAGCGGCGCGGGTCTTCCAGCGCTTCCTTGACGCGCACGAGGAAGGTCACCGCCCCCTTGCCGTCGACGATGCGGTGGTCGTAGCTGAGGGCGAGGTACATCATCGGGCGCACCACGATTTCGCCGTTCACCACCATCGCGCGGTCCTGGATCTTGTGCATGCCCAGGATGCCCGATTGCGGCGGGTTCAGGATCGGCGAGGACATCAGCGAGCCATAGACGCCGCCGTTGGAGATGGTGAAGGTGCCGCCCTGCATGTCGGCCATGCTGAGCTTGCCGTCGCGCGCCTTGACGCCCAGGGTGTTGATTGTTTTCTCAATCTCGGCAAAGGACATGGCGTCGGCGTTGCGCACCACCGGCACCACAAGGCCGGTGGGTGTGCCCACGGCGATGCCCATGTGGACATAGTTCTTGTAGACCACATCGGTGCCGTCGATCTCTGCGTTCACGTCCGGCACTTCGTTCAGGGCGTGGCAGCAGGCCTTGGTGAAGAAGGACATGAAGCCCAGCTTCACCCCATGTTTCTTTTCGAAGAGCACCTTGTATTCGTTGCGCAGGTCCATCACCGCGGTCATGTCGACCTCGTTGTAGGTGGTCAGCATCGCGGCGGTGTTCTGCGATTCCTTGAGACGGCGGGCGATGGTCTGGCGCAGGCGGGTCATCTTGACGCGTTCCTCGCGGGCGGCGTCATCGGCGCTGGAGGGCGCGCGGGGGGCGGATTTCGCCTCCGGTGCCGAAGCGGCGGAGGTGCCTGCGGCGATGGCCTTGAGAACATCCTCTTTCATCACCCGGCCATCGCGGCCGGTGCCGGTGACGGCATCGCGGCTGATGTTGTTTTCCGCCATCGCCTTTTTCGCGGAAGGCGCGTCTTCGACATCCTTGCCGCCCTTGCTTTCGACGGCGGGGGCTGGTGCGCTTTGCTTTGCGGGGGCGGCGGCGCCGGCGCCTTCGCCACCGGAGATCACCGCGAGCTTTCCATTGGCCTCGACGGTGCTGCCTTCCTCGGCCAGGATCTGGGTCAGGGTGCCTGCGGCGGGGGCCGGGACCTCGACGCTGACCTTGTCGGTTTCCAGCTCGCAGAGCATTTCATCCTGCGCGACGGTATCGCCGACCTGTTTGAACCAGGTGCTGACGGTGGCCTCTGTCACGCTTTCGCCCAGGGTGGGGACCATGACATCGACATCATCGGCGGGGTCGCGGGGTTTCATTTCCTCGGCCCCGGCATCGACGGATTTCGGTGCCTCCTTGCCGGAGTCAGCCGCCTTGCCCCTGGGCGCTTCATCCCCGGCGGAGATATTGGCCAGCAGGGCATCGACGCCCACGGTTTCGCCTTCGGCGGCGACGATGTCGGCCAGGGTGCCTGCCACCGGGCTGGGCACTTCGACGGTGACCTTGTCGGTTTCCAGCTCGCAGAGCATTTCATCGACCGCCACGCTGTCGCCGGGTTTCTTGAACCAGGTGGCGACGGTTGCTTCGGTCACGGATTCGCCCAGGGTGGGCACACGTACTTCGGTCATGGGTTACTTTCCTTTGATGGTCAGCGCTTCGTCAACGAGAGCGGCTTGTTGTGCTTTGTGCTGGCTCGCCAGGCCCGTGGCGGGAGAGGCGGCGGTGGCGCGGCCGGCATAGGCCGGGCGGCCGTGTTTTGCACCGATGCGGCCCAGGACCCATTCGATGTTCGGTTCGATAAAGCTCCAGGCACCCTGGTTCTTGGGTTCTTCCTGGCACCAGACCATTTCGGCATTCTTGAAGCGTTCCAGCTCCTTCACCGCGGATTGCGCGGGGAAGGGGTAGAATTGTTCGAAACGCAGGATGTAGATATCGTCGATCCCGCGGTTGTCGCGTTCTTCCAGCAGGTCGTAATAGACCTTGCCGGAGCACATGACGACGCGCTTGATCTTGTCATCGGCGACCAGCTTGGTCTCTGAATTGCCCTTTTCCGCGTCGTCCCACAGGACCCGGTGGAAGCTGCTGCCGGTGGTGAATTCCTCGGCCTCGCTGACCGCCATCTTGTGGCGCAGCAGGGATTTGGGCGTCATCAGCATGAGCGGCTTGCGGTAGCTGCGGTGCAGCTGGCGGCGCAGCAGGTGGAAGTAGTTGGCGGGCGTGGTGCAATTGGCCACGATCCAGTTGTCGCCGCCGCACATGGTCAGGAAGCGTTCCAGCCGGGCGGAGGAATGTTCCGGCCCTTGCCCTTCGTAGCCGTGGGGCATCAGGCAGACGAGGCCGGACATGCGCAGCCATTTGCTTTCGCCCGAGCTGATGAATTGGTCGAACATGATCTGCGCGCCGTTTGCAAAGTCGCCGAACTGTGCTTCCCACAGGGTCAGGGCGTTGGGTTCGGCCAGCGAATAGCCGTATTCGAAACCCAGCACCGCATATTCCGACAGCATGGAATCGATGACCTCGTATTCCGCCTGCCCCTCGCGGATGTGGTTGAGGGGGTAATAGCGGTCTTCGGTCTCCTGGTTGATCAGGGCGGAATGGCGCTGGCTGAAGGTGCCGCGGGCGCTGTCCTGACCGGCAAGGCGGACCTTGTAGCCTTCGGTCAGCAGGGAGCCAAAGGCAATCGCCTCGGCGGTGGCCCAGTCAAAACCCTTGCCATCCTTGAACATCGCCGCTTTCGCCTCAAGCAGACGGCCCACTGTCTTGTGCAGGGGGAAATCCTCGGGCGCGGTGGTCAGCGCCTTGCCGACTTCGGCCAGGGTTTCGCGGGAAATGGCAGTCTTGCCGCGCTGGTATTTCTTTTCCTTGGACTTATCGAGATGGGACCATTTGCCATCCAGCCAGTCGGCCTTGTTGGGGCGGTAATCCTTGCCCGCCTCGAATTCCTCGTTCATCTTTTTCTGGAAATCGGCCTTCATGTCCTCGATCTCGCCCTCGGGGACAAGGCCGTCCTTGACCAGCCGGTCGGAGTAGAGGCTGAGCGTGGTCTTCTGGCCCTTGATCTTCTTGTACATGATCGGGTTGGTGAACATCGGCTCGTCGCCTTCGTTGTGACCGAAGCGGCGGTAGCAGATGATGTCGATCACCACATCCTTGTGGAACTTCTGGCGGAATTCCGTGGCGACGCGGGCGGCGTGAACCACTGCCTCCGGGTCATCGCCGTTGACGTGGAAGATGGGCGCCTCGACCACCAGGGCATTGTCGGTGGGATAGGGCGAGGAGCGCGAGAAATGCGGCGCGGTGGTAAAGCCGATCTGGTTGTTCACCACGATATGCATGGTGCCGCCGGTCTTGTGACCGCGCAGGCCCGAGAGGGCGAAACATTCCGCCACCACGCCCTGACCGGCAAAGGCCGCATCGCCGTGCAGCAGGATCGGCATCACCTTGGTCCGCTCGCGGTCGTGCAGCTGGTCCTGCTTGGCGCGCGCCTTGCCCAGGACAACGGGGTTCACCGCCTCCAGGTGGCTGGGGTTGGCGGTCAGGCTCAGGTGGACGATGTTGCCGTCGAAATCGCGGTCGGACGAGGCCCCGAGGTGGTATTTCACGTCGCCCGAGCCATCCACGTCTTCGGGTTTGAAGCTGCCGCCCTGGAATTCGTTGAAGATCGCGCGGTAGGGTTTCTGCATCACATTGGCCAGCACCGACAACCGGCCCCGGTGGGGCATCCCGATGACGATGTCCTTGACCCCCAGCTGGCCGCCCCGCTTGATGATCTGTTCCATCGCGGGGATCAGGCTTTCTCCGCCATCCAGGCCGAAGCGTTTGGTGCCCATGTATTTGACATGCAGGAACTTCTCAAAGCCCTCGGCCTCGACCAGCTTGTTCAGGATCGCCTTGCGGCCGTTTTGGGTAAAGGAGATTTCCTTGCCATAGCCTTCGATCCGTTCCTTGAGCCAGCCGGCCTCTTCGGGGTTGGAAATATGCATGTATTGCAGCGCAAAGGTGCCGCAATAGGTGCGTTTCACGATGTCCACGATCTGGGCCATGGTGGCCACTTCGAGGCCCAGCACGTTGTCGATGAAGATCGGGCGGTCCATGTCGGCCTTTTCAAAGCCATAGGCCCTGGGGTCCAGTTCGGCATGGGTGCCGGTGTCGCGCATGCCCAGCGGGTCCAGGTCGGCGGCGAGGTGCCCGCGGATCCGGTAGGCGCGGATCAGCATCAGGGCGCGGACCGAATCCAGCACCGCGCTGCGCACCTGCTCCTCGGTGATCTGCGCGCCTTGTTCGGCGGCTTTTTCCTTGATCTTGCGGCCTGCGGCCTCAGCCTCGACCGGTTCGGGCCAGATGCCTGTCAGCGCGCCGATGTTGTCGCCCATGGGTGCCGGGGGCCAGTCGCTGCGCGCCCAGGAGGGGCCTGCCGCCTCTGCCTTGACGGCTTCGCCGTCGTCGCCCATGGCCTTGAAGAAGGCCGCCCATGCCGCGTCCACCGCATTGGGGTCGTTGGCGTATCTGGCATACATCTGTTCAAGGTATTCTGCGTTTTCACCTTCCATGAAGGATGACGCGTGGAACTGTTCGTTTCCGGGTTGTTCGGTCATGATGTGGCCTCGTTCGGGCGGGGGTTATGGTCAAATTCGGTTTCTAGAGGGCTTGCCTCAACGGCCTTCGTCCGTCGGGTGCGGCTGCGGCCCAGGTGCCCCCAAGGCAGGGGGCGGTCTGCTGCGGCGCGCTGTGCACCCCTGGCGGGGAGGCGTCAAGGTCACTCAGCGTGGCGGGGTCGATCAACTGGCGCAGGCGGTTGTCGCGCTGAACCTGGGCGGCGATGCCGCGCAGCCATTGGTCGATGCGGTGACGCTCATGCGTGCCAAGATCGTTGCGCGACAGGGGTGACTGGGCGCGATGCGCGGGAAAGCTGCCTGCGATGTCGGCGGCGGTCAGCCCCTGCGCCCAGGGTTCGATGCCGTCCAGATGGCGGCGCTGACGGGCGGCAATTGCGGCGGCCTGATCCGGGGCGAACAGGGTCAGCGGGCCGTCACCTTCGACATTTGCGGCGCGGGTGATCGCAAAGAGACGCCGCCGCAGCTGGTCCGCCTCGGCGGCATCCGGTGTCGGGGAAAGGGTTTCGAGGTGCCAGAACACATGGCCCAGGCCGATCGTTGTCAGATAGCCCGGTGATACATTCACGCGCGGGACATCACAGGTCACGCGGCCCTTGAGCGGGCCGTCAAAGCCGGCCATCGCCATCAGGCGTTCGGGCAGCGCAAGTGCGCGGTCCGGGCTGTGGTAGGGGGCGGCGATGACATGGAAGCCGAGGTCTGAAAGCTGCCGGAAACTTTCGGCATAGCGCTGGACCGGAAACGCCTCCAGCCCGCGCGCGCCGAGATCCAGGCGGGCGTTCATGGTCTTGAGTTTCTGAACATAGGCGCTGGTCAGAAAACCGGCCTGTTCGCGGATCAGGACCAGAAGATCAATCCGGTCGAAGCCGAGCGTGGATACCGCGTCATGCAGGTGGCGCGCCGCGCGTTGGCGGCGGGAGTCGCTCTCGCGGGGGTCGAATTCGTTTCGGAAGCTGCCGTCGACCAGCAGCATCCGTGACAGCCGCTCTGCCGAGAGGATGACCGAGGCGTCCGGATGTGCCGCGCAGAACTGGCCAAAGCGGTCGACCAGATCGCTTTGTTCCGCCGTGCGGTCCTCCGGGGCGGCCAGAAAGGCATGGGCCAGCGGTTCGCCATTGGCATTGGGGTTCAGCAGGTCCAGCGGCAGGACCAGACCGGCATCCGCCAGCACGGCGGCATTGCCCCGGAGCCAGTGCTGAAAGCTGCTGGTGCCCGTCTTGAATGGCCCGATATGCAGGATCAGCCGGCGCATCACAGGATGCTCGGTCGGGGGCGGACGGTAAGGGCGGGCGGCTGTCGCATCATGTCTCGCGGGTTGGATGGGGGGCGAAGGGCCGGCCTGCTGTCGGCCCTTCGCCTGGTTCGGGCAGGGGATCAGCCCTTTTCGATCGCGGCCTTCACGGCCTCGCCCAGGGTGGCGGGGCTGTCGGCGACAACGATACCGGCGGATTTCATCGCTTCGATCTTGTCCTCGGCACCGCCCTTGCCACCGGCGACGATGGCACCTGCGTGGCCCATGCGGCGACCCGGAGGGGCGGTGCGGCCCGCGATGAAACCGGCGGTGGGTTTCCAGCGGCCCTTCTTGCGTTCGTCGGCCAGGAATTGTGCGGCTTCTTCCTCGGCGGAGCCGCCGATTTCGCCGATCATGATGATGCTCTCGGTCTCATCGTCGGCCAGGAACATTTCCAGCACGTCGATATGTTCGGTCCCCTTGATCGGGTCGCCGCCGATGCCCACGGCGGAGGATTGGCCATAGCCGAGATCGGTGGTCTGCTTGACCGCCTCGTAGGTCAGGGTGCCGGAACGGCTGACCACGCCGCAGGAGCCGCGCTTGTGGATGTGGCCGGGCATGATGCCGATCTTGCAGGCGTCGGGGGTGATGACACCGGGGCAGTTCGGCCCGATCAGGCGGGATTTCGACCCTTCCAGCGCGCGGGCGACGCGCATCATGTCCAGCACCGGAATGCCTTCGGTGATGCAGACGATCAGCTCCATCTCGGCGTCGATGGCTTCAAGAATGGAATCGGCCGCGAAGGGAGGCGGCACATAGATGACGGAGGCATTGGCCCCGGTGACATGGCGCGCCTCGTGGACGGAGTTGAACACGGGCAGGTCCAGGTGGGTCTGGCCGCCCTTGCCGGGCGTCACGCCGCCGACCATCTTGGTGCCATAGGCGATGGCCTGTTCGGTGTGGAATGTCCCCTGCGAGCCGGTGAGGCCCTGACAGATGACTTTGGTGTTTTCGTCTACAAGTACGGCCATATTGGTTCCTTTGGATAGTGTTCTTGGTTGGCGAAGTGCCGGTCAGTTCTGTTGCAGCAGGAAGGCGTGTTCGTTCACGCCAAAGGCTCCGCCCTGGAATTCCTGATGTTTGAGGATGGATTTCTTGCCATTCACGACAATCTGCGCCACGCCGTTGCGGTGCGGGGTTTGCAGCGCGTTGAAAAAAGCTTCCCGCACATTGGTTGTGTTCTTTTGGTCCACCACGACGGTGACGGCGCATTCATGGGCAAAACGGGTGTTCACATTGACCTGAAATGACACGGGTGTCGCGCCGGTGAACTGTGCGCCGTAAATCGACTTGCCCTCACGCTCCAGGTCGCTGAACCCAGCGTCTTTGGCGGCAGAAAACAGCGCGCCAAGGTCCGGGGCATGTGCCATACAGGTCCGGGCAAAGGCGCGAATGGGGCCTGCGATACCGGCATCGGCCTTGACGTCGGGGAATATTACATCGGTCACATTTGCGGGGGAGATGCCAGCCACCGCGACAGGGGCACCGGCGCTGGTCCGCTGCGCCAGTGCCGAGGTGCTGGGGTGCACGGCTTGCGGCCCGTTGCGGATACCATCGTTGGCGGTGTTGTAATTGCACCCCGACAGCGCGGCACCCAGCAGGAGGATACCGGCGAGGCCTGCGGGAGTCTGTTTCTTGTGGTTCATCATTCTTTCCATTGTGTCAGGCGGCCGACTTGCGCAGCAGGACCGAGATATTGTCGTCGACCGGCAGGGTAAAGCGGTTGACCAGCCAGGTCCTGAACCCGATCTGCGCGGCGCATTTGCGCAGGCTGGACAGGGTGAAATAATTGACGTGGTCGGGGTAGCGGAAGCCGCACCATTTCGGGCCGATCACGCGGCGGTTCAGCGAGGCGAAGTTCGGCACGCGGATGAAGACCCCGCCGTCGGGTTTCAGCGCCCGGTGCGCGCCCTTCAGCACGCCGGTCACATCGGTCTCATGTTCGAGATAGGAGAACATGACGATGCCGTCGAACTGGCCCTTGTCGAAATCCCAGATCGCCTCGGCGCCCGCGCCATGCAGGCAATAGCCGCCCTGCGCGCGCATCCGTTCGTCCGAAATCCTGTGCAGCGCGGTGGACAATTCGATGCCGTAAGGTGTCATCGGTGCCGTGATCCGCTGGCCCCAGCCCGACCCGATGTCGAGCACATGGCCATCGTTGAACCAGCGCCGGAAGCTGTTGGTCTTGTCACGGTACATGCCCAGCGCATTGCGCAGTCTGCGCACATAGGGGCTGAACCGGGTCGATCCCCTGGAGGCGGCTTTCTTGTCCTCATAGGTCTTTTCCCAGGCGAAATCCTCTTCCAGCGCCTCGTAGGCGGGGGGATTTTGCAGATAGGTCATGGTGCAGAGGTTGCAGGTGGCCACCTGCCAGGGGTCCGGCGAATAGGCGGGCAGCGGGGTGGCATCCGTGCCGTGGCAGACCGGGCAGGGACGCGGGGCGCTTTGATCCATCATGACCCCTCCGGCAGGCCAAGCCCGTCATAGAGGCGGTCAACCGCCATGAAGGTCACCGGCGCATGGGGCGCGTTGCGCAGGCCCACATGGACCACGGCAACCCGGCCGCGCAGCAGTTCGCGCCCCTCGATCAGGGTGGTGCCGGGGGTGACCGCATGGGTATCGGGCAGCGGAATCGGGGTGCCGAAGACCGGCGGCGTCGCCATCTGGATGCGCAGCGCCTCGATGGCTGCGGCGGTATGATCGCCGTCAAAGGCCACTTCGCAGCGCCGTTCGACGCCGCGCTGGGCATCCGCCGGGCGCGGCTCAAGACTGTCGTCCCAGAAGGTCAGGGTGAAGGGGGCGGTTCCCGCGCGCATGTTGTCGCGGGCCTGGGCCTCCGTCTGGCCGGCCTTGAAGCACCAGGCGTTGAAGCTGTCGATGGCCAGTTTCGCCTCGTTTCCGGACGCCAGAACCGGCCCTGCCGCAAGATATGCGGTCAGGGTTACGGTCAGGGTCACAAGGCGAAGGGAGCGCATCAGATGGCCTTTGGTTCGGGACTTAGCCTTTGACGGCTTTCACGATCTTTTCGGCACCGTCCTTGAGATCGTCAGCGGCGATCACATCGACATCGGAGTTGTTGATGATCTCCTTGCCCTTTTCGACATTGGTGCCTTCGAGGCGGACCACCAGCGGCACCTTGAGGCCCACTTCCTTGACCGCGGCGATCACGCCCTCGGCGATGACATCGCAGCGCATGATGCCGCCGAAGATGTTCACCAGGATGCCTTTGACCTGCGGGTCGGAGGTGATGATCTTGAAGGCTTCGGTCACTTTTTCCTTGGTCGCGCCGCCGCCCACGTCGAGGAAGTTGGCAGGCTCGGCCCCGTAGAGCTTGATGATGTCCATGGTGGCCATCGCCAGGCCGGCGCCGTTGACCATGCAGCCGATCTCGCCGTCCAGCGCGATGTAGTTCAGGTCGTATTTGGAGGCTTCGAGTTCCTTGGGGTCTTCCTCGGTGGTGTCGCGCAGTTCCGCGATGTCGGCGTGGCGGTAGATCGCGTTGCCGTCAAAGCTGACCTTGGCGTCCAGCACCTTGAGGTCGCCACCGTCGGTGACGATCAGCGGGTTGATCTCCAGCATCTCCATATCTTTTTCCAGGAACGCCTTGTAGAGCAGGCCCATCAGCCCGACGCATTGCTTGACCT
Source organism: Sulfitobacter sp. PR48 (assembly GCF_028807335.1). Taxonomy (NCBI): domain Bacteria; kingdom Pseudomonadati; phylum Pseudomonadota; class Alphaproteobacteria; order Rhodobacterales; family Roseobacteraceae; genus Sulfitobacter; species Sulfitobacter sp. PR48. Next base: position 16,298 of record NZ_JARAMM010000018.1, read on the forward strand.
GCTTGCCTTCCAGCCCGAGGGCAAAGGCGATGCGGCGGCCGTGGAAGGCCTGGTAGCCGGTGGCCGGATCGACGGAGAAGGACAGGATTTTCTCGGGCGTCGATGCGGCGACTTCTTCGATGTCCATGCCACCCTCGGTGGAGCAGACAAAGGAGACGCGGGAGGTCTGGCGGTCCACCAGCAGGGCAAGGTAGAGTTCGGTTTCGATGCCGGAGCCGTCTTCGATGTAGATGCGGTTGACCTGTTTGCCCGCCGGGCCGGTCTGATGCGTGACCAGGGTGCGGCCCAGCATCTTCTTGGCCTGTTCGGCGGCCTCTTCCACGGATTTGGTCAGGCGCACGCCGCCTGCGTCACCGGCATCTGCTTCCTTGAACTTGCCCTTGCCGCGGCCGCCTGCGTGGATCTGCGCCTTGACCACCCAGAGCGGGCCATCCATCTCGCCTGCGGCGTTCTTGGCGTCCTCGGCCTTGAGGACCACGCGGCCATCGGAGACGGGCGCGCCGTAGCTGCGCAGGAGGGCTTTGGCCTGGTATTCGTGGATGTTCATCGCAAAAGGATCCCGTAGTTGGTTCAAGAGCAGGGCGCAGCGCGCGCGAGTCTTATCTGTCGGGAACCAGACTTTCTCAGTTGCGGGGATATTGAAAGTGGAAACTGCTGTTTGTGATCACACGCGGAAAAGGTGTGATCACAAAATCGGCGACTTTAAGCGGATGTCAATGAAACATGGGTGAACCCGGGTCTGGAGTTCACTTTTTACCCCCTTGGGGTTCGGTGCGGGCCGCGGGGATTCTGTGCGCCGGGGCCGCGCCGCGCCACCTGTCATCCGGCGGAACTGCCCTGCGCGCCGTGCTCCAGCCAGGCGCGGTCCTGTGGCCCGAGACGGGCGTCCATCATGGCGTCATAGGCTGCCAGTTCGGCATCGCTGAGCTTGCCGATCCATTTGCCGCCACTGGCGCTGTGGAAGAAATCGGAATCCTTCTTCATGAAGCCGGTGCCGCCGCCCGGTGCATACCGCGCGGCATGGGCTTTCATGTTGTCGAAGGTGGCGGCCTGGATCAGCGCCTCCATCAGCGCGGCGGGGTGCGTTATGCCCAGCAGCCCGGCCACCCTCGCAAAGGTGCCGGGCAGATCGCGGGTCATGTCGGCATAGTGGAACAGCGCGACATTGGGGCGCTCGGCGAGGGAAGCGGCGGCCTTGTAGTGTTGCAGGATATGCGCAAGCGGCATGGCATCGGTATCGAAGCCCTCGGCCCCGCCGTCCAGGAAGCGGCGGAAGGTGGTGCCGTCGCGGTCATCCTCCGGATACCAGAAGTCGAGCAGGTGCATGGGGATGTTGCGCAGGTGTTTGCGGTAGGAGAAATGCGCATCCAGCGGGTGGCGGAAGACGCAGATATATTGCGCATGGTCATCCAGCGGCAGACCGTCCATTGGCGTGTGGCTTTTCAGGCAGCGCCGATGGGACATGGCTTCGAGCCGCGCGGCCACCTCCGGCAGTTCGCGCAGGCGGATGTCGACCCATGGCATCCGGAGGGCGACTTCGGTTTCGACATCGGGGTCGCCGGAGAACAGCAGGGCGATGATGGTCTGCATCCAGGTGGTGCCGCATTTCGGCGGGGAGGCGACGATGACGTCGTCGGGGCGGATATTGACACTGTCCCAGCGGCGGTTGTCGGTCAGGGCACCGAGGTAGAGTTTTCGGCGGGTCATGTCTGGGCCTCCTGCAGGGTCCGGTACAGGGAAAGTGCTGTGCGGGCAGAATGCAATGGTAAAATGGCCGGGGGGGCTGTGCGAGGTGTAGCTGCCATGCCATTGGCGCTCAGGCCCGGAACAAGCCGAAGGCGCCGGGCCATCGCCTGCCCGTGCCCCGGGTAGGCGATTTAGTGAGGCTGGGCGTGTCCCCGATGGGGCTCATCACGGTTGAGAAATAAAGTGGCATGAACCAAGGTCAGCATCGCCCACCCCGGGCAGGCGACGGCCCGGCTTGCGCCACATCTCACACCGGCATCAGCGCCCAGTAGTCGAGGTCGAGCAGGACTTCGGGCAGGTATTTGCCGTCTTCGCCTTTCAGCCTGAAGGGCTCGCCCCCCCTGGTCGCCACCAGCCGCAGGCGGATGGCGCCGACGCCGGGGGTGGATGTTTCGGCCTTGTCCAGCACTTCGGACCAGGCGCGGATCGTGTCGCCTGCAAGGCAGGGGTTGGCATGTGCCCCGCCGTTCAGGCCCACGACCATCTGCGCATTGGCCAGCCCGTTGAAGGACAGCGCCCGGGCCATGGAGATCACATGGCCGCCATAGATCAGGCGGCTGCCGTCGGGGCGGGCGGAGGTGTCGAAATGCACCTTGGCGGTGTTCTGCCACAGGCGGGTGGCCAGCATGTGTTCGGCCTCTTCCACCGTGACGCCATCGACGTGGTCGATCTGCTCGCCCACCTGGTAGTCGCCCCAGCGGTGCGGCTCGCCCGCCAGTTCGAAATCGTAGTGCGTGAAATCAAGCCCCTTGGGGATCACCAGATCGCCCGCGTCCAATGCGGCGGGCAGCTCGGGGACAATCGTGTCGGGCGCGGGGGCGTCGAGGTTCCTTTTGCGCACCATGACCCAGCGGACATATTCCAGCACCGTTTCGTCATGTTGGTTCAGCCCGGTGGTGCGCACATAGACCACGCCGGTCTTGCCGTTGGAGTTCTGCTTGAGGCCGATCACCCGCGATTCGCTGCGCAGGGTGTCGCCGGGCCAGACCGGGCTCAGCCAGCGGCCCTGGGCATAGCCGAGATTGGCCACGGCGTTCAGCGAGACATCCGGCACGGTTTTGCCAAAGACCACATGGAAGGCGATCATATCGTCCAGCGGGCTGAAGGGCAGGCCGCAGCCCTGCGCGAACTGGTCGGAGGAATAGAGCGCGTGGCGCGCGGGGTAGAGCATGTGGTAGAGCGCCCGTTCGCCCGACGTGACGGTGCGCGGCACTGCGTGGCGAATGGTCTCGCCCAGGGTGTAATCCTCGAAGAAACGCCCGGCGTTGGTCTTGGCCATCAGTGGTCCCCCAGCCTGGTGTCGGGGGTATAGGTGCCTTCGACCTCTTTCACGACCGACTGGCCGCAGCGCATGACTCCGGCGGCGTGATCCCATGTCTGGGTGGGTGAGCCGTAAAGTTCCCAGCCCTTGTTCAGGGCAGCGGTGACCTTGTGGCAGAAGGCGGAGGTGTCTTCTTCGGACAGGAAGCGATAGAGTTTCATGCAGGCTCCGTGCGGGTTCAGGAGGGGAAGGGCGAGACGCCCAGCCAGCTGTGGATCGTCACGACCACGGCAAAGATGACGGCGGTGATCACCACCAGCCGGATATAGGTGGCGCGCCCGGCATGGGGGGGCGGGGTCCAGCCGGGTTCGGCGCGGTTGATCAGGATGACGCTGACCACGGCCCAGGCCAGCAGCCCGCCGAAGAGGATGATCGAGGCCAGATCGCCGTTCACCAGCAGGTGCGCCACGGCCCAGGTCTTGACCGCGAGCAGCTGCGGATGGCGGGTCCTGTAGGCGGGCCAGGCCTTGGCCCCCTTGGCGGCGGAAGAACCGAAGATCCAGAAGGCCAGCAGCATCAGCAGGTTGTTGATATGGACCATGAAGGCGGGCGGGTTCCAGACCGGGATGAAGTCGGCACCGCGGTAGCCGATGATCATCAGCGCCACGCCGGCCACGATCAGAACCGCCACCAGCCCCTTGCCGGGTTCGCCGAGTTTCGCCCGGGCATCGGGGGCGAGGCGTTTGAAATAGTGTGCGCCCACCCAGAGGATGAGACCGAGGATCAGAAGGAACATGGCGCTACTCCGCGCTGAGGGCTGCGATTGCCTCCAGTTTTGCCAGTGTTTCGCGGGCAGTTGCAACATGCAGGTTTTCCACGATCTTGCCGTCCACCACCGCGACGCTCTGACCGGAAGCGATGACTTCCTCGTAGGCGGCGATCTGGCGGCGGGCGAGATCGGCTTCTTCCTCGGTGGGAGAGAAGGCCGCATTGGCCACCTCAAGCTGTGCCGGGTGGATCAGTGTCTTGCCGTCAAAGCCCATGTCGCGGCCCTGATCGCATTCGGCGCGCAGGCCCTCGTCGTCCTTGAAGGCGTTATAGACCCCGTCGATGATGGCGCAGCCATGGGCCTTGGCCGCCAGCACGCAGAGGCCGAGGCCGGTCATCAGCGGCAGGCGGTCGGCGCGGAACCGCGTTTGCAGGTCCTTGGCCAGATCGTTGGTGCCCATGACCATGGCCTGCAATGACCGGTGCGCGGCGATGGCGGGGGCGTTCAGCATGGCGCCGGGGGTTTCCATCATCGCCCAGAGCGGCCTGTCACCGACGATTTCGGCCAGTGCTTCAAGGTCGGCGGGGCTGCCCACCTTGGGCAGCAGGATCGCGTCGGCATCCATGTCGCGGGCGGCCTGCGCGTCGTCCTTGCCCCATTCGGTGTCCAGCGCGTTGATGCGGATCACCTTGAGCCGCGCGCCATAGCCGCCTTCGCCGAGCGCCCCGGCCAGGGTGGCGCGGGCGGCGGATTTCTCGTCCGGGCTGACCGCATCCTCAAGGTCAAAGATGATCGCATCGCAGGGCAGGCTGCGGGCCTTGTCCAGCGCGCGGGGTTTGGAGCCGGGAATATAGAGCGCGGAACGCAGGGGGCGGGTGATCTTGGACATGGGGCCTCCGATGGGGTTGGCCGCGCCGGGCGGCGGCGTGTGGACATATTGTTGCGCGCAGATGCTCATTTTTGATTGAAAAGTTCAAGGGGAAACACGCCGCAGCGCAGCGAAAATCAAATTGAACAGGTTCCGTACGCATCGTTAACCAGTATTTCAGGGAGTTGCCCGCATCCTTTGCCCCGTCGCCTGTCCAGGGGAAGATGGTTCCGGCAGGGCCGCCGGACACCCGGTCAGCAGGCACATTGGCACGTAACCTGGCCCACCCAGGTCGCACGGGCAGAGCCCGGACAGGTCCGCCGATCAGGGTGCAGCCTTTCGAATGAAGGCAGTGAAATGAAGCAGATGATGAAAATCTTCAATCTGGCCGCGCTGACGGCGGGGGCGGTGGCCTATCTGGCTGCAACCACGGATGTGGCCGCGCAGGCCCGGCGCAACTGCGGGCCGCGCGATGTGGTGGTGGCGCGGCTGGCGGAGGGATATGGCGAGACGCGCCAATCCATCGGGCTGGGGGCGAACAATGCGGTGGTCGAGGTCTTTGCCTCTGACGAGACGGGAAGCTGGACGATCACGGTGACAATGCCGGGCGGGATGACCTGCCTTGTGGCCTCCGGTCAGGCCTTCGAACAGGTGGCGGAGGCGCTGCCCGCCCGGGGGCAGGATGCCTAAGGGCGGAAAATTTTCAGAAAAGTCATATGTCAGGTGACATATGAATGGGGTGGTCCGGCGTCAGGTCAGGCCATCCCAGATCAGCTTGGTCCCGGTGATCAGAAGCAGGGCATAGGTGATGCCAAAGAACAGTTTTTCCGGCACCACGTGATGTGCGCGCACCCCCGCCCAGGTGCCCAGCAGGGCGAAAGGGGCCAGCAGGAGATTGGCCGTAAAGGTCTGGCTGGTGAACATCCCCAGCGCGGCATAGGGGAAGAACTTGATCAGGTTGAAGACGCAGAAGATCAGGACGGTGGTGGCCTGGAACTGTGTCTTGGTCAGACCGCGTGTCAGCAGGAACACCGCCGCCGGGGGGCCGCCCGCATGGCTGACGAAGGTGGTGAACCCGGTGACCGAGCCGATGAACAGCCCGGCGCGATCGGAAAACCGCAAATTTGTCAAGGGAAGCCAACCCCTTGCAAGGCTGACCTTCCAGAACACGAACCCGACGGAGACACCGCCGATCAGCAGGCGGAACACATCTGGTGAGGCGACCCGGTAGAGCGCCGCGCCCAGGGCGATGCCGGGCAGCCCGCCGAGGATCAGCAGCCTGGCGTCGCGGGTGCTCCATTTCTTCCAGTAGGGTCTGAGCGAACTGGCGTCGATCAGCATCAGCAGCGGCAGCATCACGCCAAGTGCCAGGCCGGGTTCGACAACCAGCGCCAGGATGGTGGCAGCGGCAAAGGCCGCGCCCGAGCCGAAGCCCGCCTTGGACACCCCGGCAAAGAAGACCGCAGGCCCGGCGACCAGAAAGAAGAACAGATCGAAGGTCAGCATGTCTTAGTTTATACCCACCTGAAATCAGTGGATTTTCCGTGGAACTTGCCTGGCATCTGTCAGTTCGTCCTTCAATCGGTGCGTGACACCGGACACATACGAAGGAGTAGTATTATGAAACGCTTTCTGAGCACAACTGCCGTCATCCTTGCCCTGACGGGCGGCGCCTATGCGCAATCAACCGCAGAGGTGAACACCAACATGGGTGCGGTCGAATTCGAGCAGGGCGATTTCTATGCCAGCAACCTGATCGGCATGCGCATCTATAATGCGGAACAGGGTGTCGATGCGGACCAGCCCGTTGCGGCGGGGGCCGAGGCCGAATGGGACGACATCGGTGAGATCAACGACATCATCGTGGCCCAGAATGGCAGCGTGCGCGCCGTGATCCTTGGCGTTGGCGGGTTCCTCGGGCTGGGCGAACGTGACGTGGCCGTTTCGATGGACGACATCACGGTTGTCCGGCAGGACGGTGACATGAATGACCGGTTCCTCGTGGTTTCCACCACCAAGGAAGCGCTGGAAGCCCTGCCGGAGTTCGACCGCAACATGGGCGATGAAACCCTGAACGGCGAGACCCTGGAGCAGAACGCGGAAGCCACGGCGCAGGACGCTGAAAACATGGCTGAAAACGCGGCTGAGGCAACCGAGCAGACGGCAGAGGACGCCGGGGCCGCGGTTGCCACCACCGCCGACAACATGCAGGACGAGATGACCCGTCCGGCCTATGAGCGCGAGGGGTATCAGAATGCCGAGATGGCCGAGGTCGAGAAGCTGACGGCGGAAGAGATCAACGGCTCTTACGTCTATGGCTCCAATGACGAGACCGTGGGCGAGATCGACAACCTGATGGTCGGCGATGACGGCAAGCTGACCGAAGCCGTGATCAATGTGGGCGGCTTTCTGGGGATTGGCGAAAAGCCGGTTCTGGTGAGCTTTGACGACATCCAGGTGCTGAAAAGCGAAGATGGCAGCGACTATCGCTTCTACATCAACAGCACCAAGGAACAGCTGGAACAGATGCCTGAATATCAGGACTGAACGCCCGGAACATGACTGAAAACCGGTCATGCTGTTCGAAAAGGTCGCCCTTTTGGGCGGCCTTTTTCTGTCGGGCGGTCCGGAACGGGGTGGTTGAAAGGCCGAACTTGCAGCACGGGCCGCATTTCGCTATGCCGCAACGAAATGCAACCCTGACGGAGAACATACCATGGCCAGACCCAAAATCGCGCTGATCGGCGCGGGGCAAATCGGCGGTACACTTGCACACCTCGCGGCACTGAAGGAACTGGGCGATGTCGTTCTTTTCGACATTGCCGAAGGCACGCCAGAAGGCAAGGCGCTGGACATCGCGGAATCGGGCCCTGCGGGCAAGTTTGATGCGACCCTGTCAGGAACGCAGGATTACGCGGATATCGCCGGTGCCGATGTCTGCATCGTGACCGCCGGTGTCGCCCGCAAGCCGGGGATGAGCCGCGACGACCTGCTGGGCATCAACCTCAAGGTGATGAAATCCGTGGGCGAGGGCATTGCGGCCCATGCGCCCGACGCTTTCGTGATCTGCATCACCAACCCGCTGGACGCGATGGTCTGGGCGCTGCGCGAATTCTCCGGCCTGCCGCATGAAAAGGTCTGCGGCATGGCGGGCGTGCTTGATTCGGCGCGTTTCCGGCATTTCCTTGCCTCCGAGTTCAACGTGTCGATGAAAGATGTCACAGCCTTCGTGCTGGGCGGCCATGGCGACACGATGGTGCCGCTGGTGCGCTATTCCACCGTTGCCGGCATCCCACTGCCGGATCTGGTAAAGATGGGCTGGACAAGCCAGGAGAAACTGGATGCGATCGTGCAGCGTACCCGTGATGGCGGCGCCGAGATCGTGGGCCTGCTGAAGACCGGTTCGGCCTTTTATGCGCCCGCGACCAGCGCCATCGAGATGGCCGAAAGCTATCTGAAAGACCAGAAACGCGTCCTGCCCTGCGCGGCCTATGTGGACGGTGCCTATGGTCTGGACGGTTTCTATGTCGGCGTGCCGACAGTGATCGGCGCAGGCGGCGTGGAGCGTGTTGTGGAGATTTCCATGAACAAGGACGAACAGGCGATGTTCGACAATTCCGTCAAGGCGGTCAAAGGCCTGGTTGACGCCTGCAAGGGCATCGACAGCAGCCTGAGCTGATCGCTGGAGAGACGCCAGCCGCTTTGGTCTGGGAGGATGATGTGCAATGCCCCCGCAGATATCTGCGGGGGCATTTGCGTTTGGGGCGTACGTTGTCATGGCCAGGCAAAACCGACCTTTGCGTCACTTCGCTTCCCCGGAGCGTGGCGCTACGTCCGAAGGAGGGGCGGGGGCCATGCGGACATTCTTGAAAAATGCTGCGAACGGCGGGAAAGAGCCCCGAGTGACATGAGACACAAGCCGGGCCAGCGCCTGCCCGGGGTGGGCGATACTGACCTTGGTTCATGCCACTTTATTTCTCAACCTTGATGAATCCCATCGAGGGTACACCCAGCCTCACCAAATCGCCTACCCGACCGGCGGGCAGGCGATGGCCCGGCGCCTTCGGCTTGTTCCGGGCTTTGGTTGCCAATGATTAACGGCAGCAAAGTCCGCACAGCGGACCCTCGCGCGTCTCACAGGCGCAGGTCTGACGTCAAAATGGGCAAGTGAGTCGCAGGTCTGTGATCACACAAAATATCCGTGTGATCACAAAACGAAAATTCTTGCGGATTTCTGCATTTTTCCGCCAAGCTTCCCCATAAAACCGCGTGTTAGCCTGTTCAGCCCTCGTGACACTCCTGCAAAAACCGCTATCACTAGGTCAGCCAAGGACCAAAATACAGCCACTCACATCAAAGGACCAGACTTATGGCCGATGTAAACCGGGGCAACCGCCCGCTGTCACCGCATCTGACAATCTACCGCCCGCAACTGACCTCCATGACGTCGATCCTGACGCGCATCACCGGCAATGCCATGCTGGTCGCGGCGCTGCTGATCGTCTGGTGGTTCCTGGCGGCGGCGACCAGCGAAGCGTATTTCGACGTGGTCAACGGTTTCGTGACCAGCTGGTTCGGCGATCTGATCATGTTCTTCAGCGTGCTGGGGCTTTGGTATCACACGCTGGCCGGCATCCGGCACCTGATCTGGGACAACGGCTATGCGCTGGATGTGCCCACGGCGGAAAAGCTGGGCTGGGCCTGCATCGGCGGTGCGGTGCTGCTGACGGTGCTGACCGTCATTATCGTGTAAGGAGAGACTGATGGCTTATCTGACAGACCGCAAACGCGCCACCGGCCTCGGCTCCGCCAAAACCGGGACCGCCCATTTCTGGGCGATGAAGGTCAGCTCCGTCGCGCTGCTGATCCTGATCCCGCTTTTTGTCTTTACCTTCGGGTGCGCGCTGGGCGGCACCTATGAAGAGATCCTGGCCTATTACAGCCGTCCGGGCCCCGCGATCATCGCGGCGCTGACGCTGGTTGTCGGCTTCAAGCACTTCAACGACGGGGTGCAGGTATTGATTGAGGATTACGTGCACGGGACGGCGCAGAAACTTGCGATCATCCTGATGACCTGCCTCAGCTACGGCGCGGCGGCGGTGGGCGTTTTCGCCATCGCGCGCCTGGCGCTCTGATCCATTCATTCCCGAGGGGAGACCGAACATGGCTGCATATGAGTATGAAACCCACGAGTATGACGTGGTTGTTGTTGGGGCGGGCGGTGCAGGCCTGCGCGCGACATTGGGGATGGCGGAGCAGGGGCTGCGCACGGCCTGTATCTCCAAGGTGTTCCCGACCCGGTCGCATACCGTGGCCGCACAGGGCGGCATTGCCGCGTCGCTGTCCAACATGGGCCCCGACAACTGGCAGTGGCACATGTACGACACGGTGAAGGGCTCCGACTGGCTGGGCGACACCGACGCGATGGAATACCTCGCCCGCGAGGCGCCCAAGGCGGTCTATGAGCTGGAACACTACGGCGTGCCGTTTTCGCGGACCGAAGAAGGCAAGATCTATCAGCGGCCCTTTGGCGGCCATACCACCGAATTCGGTGAAGGCCCGCCGGTGCAGCGCACCTGCGCCGCCGCCGACCGCACCGGCCATGCGATTCTGCACACGCTCTATGGTCAGAGCCTGAAACAGAACGCGCAGTTCTACATCGAATATTTCGCCATCGACCTGATCATGTCCGAAGATGGCGTGTGTCAGGGTGTGCTGTGCTGGAAGCTGGACGATGGCACCATGCACCTCTTTGCGGCCAAGATGACGGTGCTGGCGACCGGCGGCTATGGCCGCGCCTATTTCAGCGCCACCTCGGCGCATACCTGCACCGGCGACGGTGGCGGCATGACCGCGCGGGCCGGCCTGCCGCTGCAGGACATGGAATTCGTGCAGTTCCACCCAACTGGCATCTATGGTGCCGGCTGCCTGATCACCGAAGGTGCGCGGGGCGAGGGCGGATACCTCACCAACTCCGAAGGCGAGCGGTTCATGGAGCGTTATGCGCCCACCTACAAGGACCTTGCCAGCCGTGATGTGGTCAGCCGCTGCATGACCATGGAGATCCGCGAAGGCCGGGGTGTGGGCGAGAACAAGGACCACATCCACCTGCACCTGAACCACCTGCCGCCCGAAACGCTGGACCTGCGCCTGCCGGGGATCAGCGAATCCGCGCGTATCTTTGCCGGGGTGGACCTGACGAAAGAGCCGATCCCGGTGCTGCCGACGGTGCACTACAACATGGGCGGTATCCCCACGAACTATTGGGGTGAGGTGCTGGCCCCGACCAAGGACAAGCCCGACAATGTCTCGCCCGGCCTGATGGCCGTGGGCGAAGCTGGCTGCGCGAGCGTGCACGGGGCCAACCGCCTCGGCTCGAACTCGTTGATCGACCTGGTGGTCTTTGGCCGCGCCGCCGCGATCCGCGCCAAGGAAGTGGTGGATGCCAATGCCCCGGTGCCGGTGCCCAACAAGCGCTCGGTCGAAGCGGCGTTCAGCCGGTTTGACGGGCTGCGCTATGCCAGTGGCCATGTGCCGACAGCAGAGCTGCGCCTTGAGATGCAAAAGACGATGCAGGCCGATGCCGCCGTCTTCCGCACCGACAAGACCCTGGCCGAGGGCGAGGAAAAGATGAAGAACGTGGCGGGCAAGCTGGATGATCTGCATGTCACCGACAAGTCGCTGGTGTGGAATTCAGACCTGATGGAAACGCTGGAGCTGACCAACCTGATGCCCAATGCGGTGGCCACGATCACCGCCGCTGCGGCGCGCAAGGAAAGCCGGGGCGCCCATGCCCATGAGGATTATCCCGACCGCGACGACGAGAACTGGCGCAAGCACAGCCTGATCTGGTTCAAGGGCAATGAGGCATCGCTGGGCTTCCGTGGCGTGCATCTGAAGCCGCTGACCAGCCATAACGAAGGCGGCATCGACCTGAAAAAGATCGCCCCCAAGGCGCGGGTGTATTGAGATGCGCCTTGCAGGCATCGCTGTTCTTGCCCTGGTCATAGCGGGCTGTACCGAAGTGACCGAGGCGGTGGACAGCACCGCGCGGGCGGGGGCAAAGGGGGTTGTCACCGAAACCCTTGCCACCCGTTTCCCGCAGGTCCCCAAGAAGCTGATCACGCCCTTCACCGATTGCATCATTGATTATGCCGATGCGCTGGAAGTGCGCGAATTCGCCCGTGCCGCCGTTGTCGGCGTGGACGATTCGACCGTGACCATCGTACGCAACATCCTGGCGCGGCCCGATACGCAGACCTGTCTCAAGGCGCGCACCCTCGAAGCCGGGTTGAGCTGACCCATGAACGCCCTGCCGCATCCCACCTTCGAGCCGGTCGCGGAATCGCTGACCCTTGAGGCGATGCGCGCGGCGTTTCGGGCGGCGGACCGGCCGCTGCGGCAAAAGCTGATGGCGGCACTGCCGCCTGCGGTGGTCGAATTCGCGGGCATCCGCATGTATGTGGACCCGCGCGACAATTACACCGACCGGATGATCTGGCTCTATGGCCAGCCGCCCGAGATGAAATCGCTGACCGCATTGACCGAAGTGGTCGAGGGCAAGAATGCCTTCATCCTGGATATCGGGGCCAATTGCGGGGCCTTTGCCGTGCCGCTGGCGGTGGCGGCGGGCAAGGGCAGCCGGGTGATCGCCTTTGAGCCGAACCCGGTGATGATCGGGCGTCTGGGCCATAACGTGCAGCTGAACGGGCTGGGCCATATGGTCCGGATCGAAGGTTGCGCGCTGGGCGCGGAACGCGGCGAGGCGATGCTGAACTTTCACGGAAACAACTTTGGCCAGGCCTCGCTGCTGCCGGTCAAGCGGCGGTCGCGCAGTGGCGGCAGGCTGGTGCCGGTGCGTCCCCTGCTGGATTTCGTGCAGGAGGCGGCGGGTCACGATGTCTCGGTGCTGAAGATAGACGTCGAGGGCGCGGAGCCTGCGGCCCTTGGCCCGCTGCTGGCGGCGGGCGGCTGGCTGCCGGATGTGATGCTGGTGGAAACCGATCACGCCGCGGATTGGGACAGCGACCTGCTGGGCATGATCGAAGGTCTGGGCTTCAGGGCCGCGATGCAGGCCGAACAGAACACATTGTTTGTCCGTTAGGGCAGGCGGAATTGAATGCCCCCTGGCGGGGTCTGATTGAAACCGGCGGCGACGCCAGAACAGGAGATGCTACATGGTTCAGCTGACGCTCCCCAAGAATTCCCGCATGACCAGCGGCAAGACATGGCCCAAGCCCGAAGGGGCCGGCAACCTCAAGGAATTCCACATCTACCGGTGGAGCCCGGATGACGACAAGAACCCGGCGCTGGACACCTATTTCGTGGACATGGACAGCTGCGGCCCGATGATCCTGGACGCGCTGATCAAGATCAAGAACGAGATCGATCCGACCCTGACCTTCCGCCGGTCCTGCCGCGAGGGGATCTGCGGCTCCTGCGCGATGAACATCGACGGGATCAACACGCTGGCCTGCACCTATGGCGTGGCCGAGGTGAAGGGCGTGGTCAAGATCTATCCGCTGCCGCATATGCCGGTGGTCAAGGACCTGATCCCGGACCTGACCCATTTCTACGCCCAGCATGCTTCGATCCAGCCCTGGCTGGAGACCGAGACACCGGCCCCCGCGAAGGAGTGGAAGCAATCCACCGACGACCGCGAGAAGCTGGACGGTCTGTATGAATGCATCATGTGCGCCTGCTGCTCGACCTCCTGCCCCAGCTACTGGTGGAACGGCGACCGCTATCTCGGGCCGGCCGCGCTGCTGCACGCCTACCGATGGATCATCGACAGCCGCGACGAGGCCACGGGCGAGCGTCTGGACGACCTTGAGGACCCCTTCAAGCTCTACCGCTGCCACACGATCATGAACTGCGCCAAGACCTGCCCCAAGGGGCTGAACCCGGCCAGGGCGATTGCGAACATCAAGAAACTGATGGTCGAACGGACCGTTTGATCCTGAACAATTGAAGATATGGGCGCGCGGCGGCTGTCATATCCCGCCGCGCGTCTTACGTCAGAACCATGCTTGCACCGATCTTCTTTGTCATCGCGGTCATTGCCGTCGCCATCTATGCCCACCGCCACGCCGGCACCCGGCAATGCCGCTGGCGCGAGGACCGCGCGGGGGCCAGGGGAGCGCTGATGAAATACAATTGCGTCACCTGCGGGGCCGAGGCCTTTCGCGCCAAGGGCAAGCCGGATCGCTGCCTGGCAAGGCTGAACCGGCCCGGTCTCTGAACACAGTTGCTTTCCGGTCCTGACCCGCGCAGGCTGCGGTCATGACCAAGATCGAATTCCTCTGCCCGCCCGACCTGCTGGGCCGCATCCCCGCGCCGCAGCCTGCGGCGAAATTCCTGCCCGAATGGTTTCGCGATCTGGACCGCGAAATGGATATGAAGGATGCCCATGGGCTGCCCGGGCTGACGGTGCGCGCCTGTCTGCCGGTGGCCGATGTGATGGCACAGGGCTGGATCATTCCGACCCCTTTCGACATCTGGACGGTGGTTGACCCGCAGACCCGCGCGATGGAGTTTCGCTGGGCTTCCGATCTGCCCTTTGCGCCGATTGATGCCCATCACCCCGGCCAGATCGGCGCGGAATATCCGCCCTTCGAGGGGGCGCAGCCGCTCAAGCTGATCAACCCGTGGCGGGTGGTCCTGCCGCCGGGCTGGTCGGCCAGTTTTCTGCATCCGGTCAATCACTTTGAACTGCCCTTTGCCGCGTTCAACGGGACAGTTGACTGCGATGCGCTGGATGTGCCCGTCAATGTCCCGTTTCTGTGGACCAGCACCCGGGGGGCGCTGCGGATGCCCGCAGGCACGCCGATGGTGCAGGTGATCCCCTTTGAACGTGCGGCCCAGATGCGGCAGGCCGAGGTGCGCGCGGAAACCGCCGAGGAACAGGCGCGCCGACAGGCCGCCAACAGCCGCAAGCACAGCGAGGAATCGGTCTATGCCCGCGAATGGCGGCGGCGTCATGAAAAGTCGCCTTCGGGGTGACGGTGGGCAGGATAGGCAAAGGGGGAGGCCATGACACAGACATCTTTCAAGGCAGATGTGATCATCGTGGGGGCGGGGCTGGCCGGGATGGTCGCCGCCCATGAGGCGGTGCTGCGGGGGCGCCGGGTGCTCCTGCTGGATCAGGAGGGGCCGCAGTCGCTGGGCGGGCAGGCCTTCTGGTCGCTGGGCGGGTTGTTCATGGTCGACACGCCGGAGCAGCGCCGTCTGGGAATCCGCGACAGCGCCGAGCTGGCGCTGAGCGACTGGATGGGATCGGCACAATTCGACCGGGAAGAAGATGCCAACCCCCGCGCCTGCGCCGAAAGCTTTGTTGATTGGGCGGCGGGGGGCATGCGCCAGTGGTGCCACGATCTGGGGATGCGCTGGTTTCCGGTGGTGGGCTGGGCCGAGCGGGGCGGCGCGCTGGCGGGGGGGCATGGCAATTCGGTGCCGCGTTTCCACATCACCTGGGGCACCGGCACCGGCGTGGTGAAACCCTTTGTCCGGCTGATGACGGAACATGCCGCCGCAGGGCAGCTGAAACTGGCGTTCCGGCACCGTGTGACCGGGTTGATCACCCGTGATGGCGGCGTGACCGGGGTGCAGGGCGATGTGCTGGAGGACAGCACCGCGGCGCGGGGGGAAAGCACCTCGCGCAGGGTCACGGGGCAGTTCGAATACGGGGCAGAGGCCATTGTGCTGACCACCGGCGGCATCGGCGGGAACCATGCGCTTGTGCGGGCCAACTGGCCGCGCGACAGATTGGGCGCGCCGCCTGCGCGGATGGTGTCCGGGGTGCCGGATTATGTGGATGGCAAGATGCAGGGGATCGCGGTGCAGGCCGGGGCAGGCACGATCAACACCGACCGCATGTGGCATTACTGCGAGGGGATCGAGAACTGGAACCCGATCTGGCCCAACCATGGCATTCGCATCCTGCCGGGGCCATCCTCGCTCTGGTTCGATGCGCGTGGCACCCGGATGGAAGCGCCTTGTCTGCCCGGTTTCGACACGCTGGGGACGTTGAAACGCATCCTGCAGGCGGGGGAGCACAGCTGGTTCATCCTGACGCAGAAGATCATCGAAAAGGAATTCGCCCTGTCCGGCTCGGAGCAGAATGCCGATCTGACCGAAGGCGGCTGGCGCGAGGTCCTGCAGGCGCGGCTGGGCAAGGGGGCAACCCCGGCGGTGGAGGCCTTCAAGGAGAAGGGCGCGGATTTCGTGGTCGCCGATGATCTGGAGAGGCTGGTGGCGGGGATGAACCGGCTGACGCCGCAACATCCGCTGGAGCTGGAGCAGATCCGCGCGCAGATCAGGGCGCGCGACCTGCAGCTGACCAACCCGTTTTCCAAGGATGCGCAGATCACCGCGATCCGGGGGGCGCGGGCCTATCGGGGCGACAGGCTGATCCGTACCGCGAAGCCCCATGCGATACTCGACCCCGCCAACGGGCCGCTGATCGCGGTGCGGCTGAACGTGCTGACCCGCAAGTCGCTGGGGGGATTGCACACCGATGTGCAGGGCCGCGTCCTGACGCCCTCAGGCGCGGTGCTGCCTGGCCTTTATGCGGCCGGAGAGGTCTGCGGCTTTGGCGGCGGCGGGTATCACGGATACAACGCGCTGGAAGGGACCTTTCTGGGCGGTTGCCTGCATTCCGGCCGGATGGCGGGGCAGAACGCCTGAGGTCAATACAGGCGCTGCGCCTGCCCGGTGGTCAGATCAATGCGCCACATCGCCTCCTGCGTGGGGCAGCAGCGCGGCTCGCCGGGGCCGGGCATGGTGGTCAGCAGCTGAAGCTGCCCGTTCTGGAACTGCGGCGCGCGGGGCTCGTGACCAAAGAGGTTGTAGACGGGTGTGGAGAGCTGCCAGCCCTGCGCCGTCTGCCGGAATACCCCGGCCCCAAGTGCGACGTTGCCCGCCGAACCCGGGATATGGACATAGGCAATGCCAAGGCTGACCCGGGCCTGTGCGGGATCGGGGCTGTCGGGCATCCAGTAAGACGCCTCCATGCTGCCGGTGGTCGACAGGTTGCCGAGCAGCAGCGCATCGAGGTTGCCCCAGCCTTCCTGCGCCAGGGCGCCCTTTGCCGCCAGCAGCAGCGCCAGCATCGCTCCGATGATCCGCATCCCGTCCTCCGTCCCTTGATCCCGGGCCATGATTGCGCCCGCCGCAGGATCAGGCAAGCCCTTTGCACCGGGGGCGGGCTGGGCTGTGATGCTGAGGCATCTTTACTCTGCCCGCGCGCGGGGGCAGCTTTGCCAGGACCAAACCGGAGATCCGCCATGTCCCTTGCCCCGCCTGACGCCGATGCCCGCCGCGAGGTGGCACCCGTGATCTGCTATCCGGTGGAGACCCTGCCGCCGCCGGACATGGCGCTTTATGATGCCGCGCGCGCCAGTCTTGCAAAGACGGCGGAAGTCATCGTGCCGCCGCGCGAGGCGGGTGTTTTCACGGTGCCTGCGGGCCATTTCTTTCGGATCACCAGCGTCGAGGGGCCGCAGGTGGGCGACCTGAACCTGTGGCATCTGAATGACCTTTCCGAGCGGTTCTATTCCGGCAAGACCCGCGCTCTGCATGGCACCCATCTGACGCGGGGCGATCGCATGTGGTCCGCCTTTCCCCATCTGCGGCCGCTGGCCACGATCACGGCGGATACGCTGGGCTGGTACGGCATCGACAGTTACGGCGGGTCGGTGCATGATGTGATCGGCACCCGCTGCGATCCCTATACCCACAATCTGCTGTCAGGCGGCCAGTATCACCATTGCTGCCATTCCAACCTGACCCGCGCCCTTGCCGCGCATCTGGGCATGGACCTCTCGGAGGCGGAGCGCCATGTTCACGACGTGCTGAATGTCTTCATGTGTACCGGTTTCACCCGCGACACCGGGCAATATTTCATGAAGGCAAGCCCGGTGCGGCCCGGCGATTTTCTGGAGTTCTTTGCAGAGGTGGACCTGCTGGGCGCGCTCAGCGCCTGCCCGGGGGGCGATTGTTCGACCCTGCATTCCTCGGATATTGCCAGTTGTCATCCGCTGCTGGTGGAGGTCTTTGCGCCGGAGCCTGCGGCCCTGACCGGATGGCAAAGCCCCGCGCGGAATGCTTATGCAGGCGGGCACGGCAGCTGAGCCGTTGTCAGTGGTCGCGCCCGGGGTGTTGCCTTCATCCGGTTCGTAAAGCGCTGCAACCTCTTGGAAACGCTTATCCGGGGCGCCCGGAAGCGGTTCCCGTTTTTGGCTTTATGCGCCCGGTGCTGATCCGCAAATGAAGACATGTCAAAAATGACATGTCAGTTTGCTGACAAACCCGGAAACGGCTGCCGCCGGAGGTAAATCGTTCTTCTGCGCTTTGCGTTCCGTTTTCGAACGAAGGGCCGCGCCCGAGCCTGGGAGGGCGCATTGAGACGCGCATTCGGAGCGCCTCCCTTACAAATATCAATGTTGTCAGTGTGATACGAGAAGTCACCAAAAGCGCCCTCCCGGGGGGAGGGTCGGGCGCGGCCCGGGCTGACACCCGGGCCAAGGCTTGTGGCTGGCGTCGTGGAAGAACGATTTCGTTGTTTCGGGGGGAGCGGGTGCAGGAACGTGCTTTTTCAGCAATCTGACATGTCAAAAATGACATGTCTTCATTTGCAAAGAACCGGGGGGCGGGCAGGTGGAAAACATCGGGGGCTGTGGCAGGTCGCGTAACTGGGAGGCTTCCCGGCGCATTTTCTTAATCCCGTCAACAGGCCGCGCCGGGCTATCCTGACCCGGCTGCCAGGCATTTCCGGCCCGGACCGGACATTGATCATACCGAACCAAAGCACTGCTGTGGTCGCCAAGGCAAGGCAGGGAGCCGCGTGGAAATCCGTCAACCGAAGGTCTGTTTCCAATCGTAGAGTTGTCCGAGAATATCACCAAGCGCGGATCCTTTGCGCGTCAGGGAGTATCCGACACGTTGACGCGCGTCACCTTTGGGGGTTCGCGCAACCATCCCGTTTTCCTCGAAGTCTTTCAACTGGGCCCGCAGCACCTTTCGGCTGACGCCTTCCATCTCCCGCTGAAGCTCAAGAAAGTGACGCTCTCCTGCGGTGAGGCAATGAAGGATTTTTGGCCCGTGCTTTCCGCCCAAAATGCGCAAAGTCTCTGCCACCGGACATTGCCCGGTCACCGGGTCAGCCCATGGGCGGGTCGTTGGAGTTGCGTCTTTCATCTCTGATCTCCGGTTACAAAAAGGTGCCCAATTTCGCGCCCCCTCGGTTCAGGGCAATGTCGCCTGACCTTAGCAACAGCGGACCGCGCTCATGACCAGGCCCCAGATCGAGACTATCCCAATTCTGCCTTTGGGGATGCTTAATTCCTTCCTCATAATACACGGAGAGGATGCCATTCTTGTGGACACGGGGCTACCCGGGTCCGAAGCAAAGATTTTCAAGAGGTTGAAGAAACTTGGCCTGAGTTGGCTCAATGTAAAATTGATCGTTCTGACGCACGCGCATATTGATCATGCCGGGTCTGCCATCGGGATAAAGGCTTTGACCGCCGCTCCGATCTGTGCCCATGCGCTTGAAGTTCCATATTGTTCTGGTCAGCCGCCCAGGCTTGCGGCAACGGGTCCGTTCGGTAGGGCATTCCAAAAGACCGGAGCAATTGAAAGACCGTTTTCCTATTTCAAACCGGATGAGATCATGACGGCAGGGGAGATGAGCCTTGAGGATCGCGGGTTTCCACTGAAAATCATTCACACTCCCGGGCACACGCCGGGATCGGTTTCGGTGCTGTTGGAAGATGGCCGTGTCATTGCGGGAGATTTGGCAGCTTCCGGCGTGTTGCTCGGTGGTATTTTGATGCGCAGCAAACCCAAGCGCCCGCCTTTTGAAGAAGACCAATTGGCGGTGGCAGCCTCATTGGAGCACTTGTTGCAGCGCGGGTGCAAGACGTTCTACCTTGGCCATGGAGGACCTTTGAGCGCGGATCGGATAAAGGAACACATGTCAGCTCTGAGACGCGTTCAAGTGTGATCCATGCGTCGCCACGTGCCAAGACCTCCTTCGCTGCCACCACGTAGCACGGTCAATATGGGCTCTTTCCGGACTTCCGCAGCGACATCCATGAACCTGCGCCATGCGCCGGTCCGGAGACGCAAATGAAGACATGTCAAAAATGACATGTCTTCATTTGCAAAGTACCGGGGGGGCGGGCAGGTAAAGTTCCGGGGGGCTGGCATGTCGCGGCAAACCTGAACCGCCCATGCCCTGCCGTTCGGCACCGGTCCCCATTGCACCTAACCGCCGTCAAACGCCGCCTTCAGCGCAATCTCGACCATGTCGCCGAAACTGCGCTCGCGCTCCGCGGCGGGCAGGGCCTCTCCGGTTTGCAGATGGTCCGAGACCGTCAGCACCGCCAGCGCACGGCGGCCGTGACGTGCGGCGAGGGTGTAAAGCTCTGCCGCCTCCATCTCGACCCCCAGGATGCCATGGCGCACCATCTGTTCGTCCAGATCGGGACGTTCGGCATAGAAGACATCCGATGAATAGATGCCGCCGACATGGGTCGTGACCGCCTTGGCCTCCGCCGCGGCCACGGCGGCGCGCAGCAGCGACCAGTCGGCACAGGGGGCAAAATTCACCTCCCGGAAGATGCCGGAGGAGGGCGATGTGATTGTGGTGGCCGTCATCGCGATGATGACATCGCGGATGCCCACATGGGGCTGCATCCCGCCGCAGGATCCGATGCGGATCAGGGTCTGCGCATTGTAATCGCGGATCAGCTCGTTGGCATAGATCGACAGCGAGGGCATGCCCATGCCGGAGCCCTGAATGGTGACGGTATGGCCCTGCCAGGTGCCGGTGAACCCCAGCATCCCGCGCACTTCATTGACCAGCCGCGCGTCTTTCAGAAACGTCTCGGCGGCCCATTTCGCGCGATAGGGATCGCCCGGCATCAGGACAGTTTCGGCAATATCTCCGGGCTTTGCGCCGATATGAATGGTCAAGGCGTTCTCCTGTGTTGTCTGGGGACAAGCATGCAGAACCCGCAGGGCGGGGGCAAGTTGCAATGGCGGTTTGCAGTCTGATCCGGTTTCCGGGAATTGGCGGTTCCTGCGCCAATTCCCGCTGTGCTTTGACTACAGCAGCCGCCAGGACCAGGGGGGCTGACCTCAGATTTTCATTTTCGCAGGGTCGGTGCCTTTTTCAACTTCAGCGCGATACCAATTCGGCTGACGGCCTTTTCCTGTCCAGGTTTGCGACCGGTCCGCAGGGTTTGCGAATTTCGGCCTGGAGGCTGCTTTCGGCTTTGCCGCCTTCTTTGCCTTGCGCGCGGGTTTCTCGTCATCGGTCAATTCGCTCAGCGAGAAGCCGAATTCCGCAGCCGCCTTTTCTGCCGCCTTGCGTGCTTCACGACGGTCGCGGGCCTGCGCATTGGCCAGCGCCTTTTTTACGTCAGAAAGGATCTTCTCCAATTCCTTCGCGCTTTTTGATTTAAAATCCAATTCCATTGGTTCTTCCTTTTAGTCTGTCTAGACCTCAAGGCTGTAATACAAATGGCAGAGGATTCCAGTTCAAATTTGTGTCAGAGCTATTGCGCTGCAACCGCTGCGGGATCCACCAGGGTCACGATATCGGCCATGATGGTATTCAATTCGAAATCCTTTGGGGTATAGACCCGCGCAACGCCCATCGCCTTGAGCCGTTTTGCGTCTTCCTCGGGAATGATGCCGCCCACGATCAGGGGTATTTCGCCCAGGCCCGCTTGACGCATCTGCCCCAGCAGGTCCTCGACCAGCGGAATATGAGAACCCGACAGGATCGACAGGCCAATGACATGCGCCTTGTCGTTGCGCGCGGCTTCGACGATTTCGGCGGGAGTCAGCCGAATGCCTTCATAGGCGATGTCCATGCCGCAGTCGCGGGCCCGCACGGCGATCTGTTCGGCGCCGTTGGAATGGCCGTCCAGCCCCGGTTTGCCCACCAGGAATTTCAACCGGCGGCCCAGCCGGTCGCTGACGGAATCCACCGCGGCGCGCAGGTCGTCCAGCCCTTCGGTCTTGTTCGACTGGCCTTTTGCAACGCCGGTGGGGCCGCGGTATTCGCCATGGACGGCGCGCATCTGTGCGGCCCATTCGCCGGTGGTCACCCCGGCCTTGGCGGCTGCGACCGACGCGGGCATGACGTTGCGCCCTTCTGCTGCGGCGGCGCGCAGGTCCGCCAGTGCCGCCTTGACCGCACCCTCGTTGCGCGCTGCGCGCCAGGCGTTCAACCGCTCGATCTGTTCGGCCTCGGTTGCCGGGTCCACTACCATGATGCCGCCGTCGCTGGTCATCAGCGGCGAGGGCTCACCCTTTTGCCATTTGTTCACCCCGACCACGATGGTTTCACCGGCCTCGATCCGGGAAAGACGTTCGGAATTGGATTCGACCAGCCGGCCTTTCATATAGTCGATGGCAGAAATTGCCCCGCCCATGCCGTCGAGATTGGCCAGTTCGGCGCGCGCGCCCTGTTTCAGCAATTCCACCTTGGCATCGACTGCCGGGTTGCCGTCAAAAAGATCGTCGAATTCCAGCAGGTCGGTTTCATAGGCCAGGATCTGCTGCATCCGCATCGACCATTGCTGATCCCAGGGGCGCGGCAGGCCCAAAGCCTCGTTCCAGGCGGGCAATTGCACGGCACGCGCACGGGCCTTTTTCGACAGGGTCACTGCCAGCATTTCGATCAGAATGCGGTAGACGTTGTTTTCCGGCTGCTGTTCGGTGAGCCCCAGGGAATTGACCTGCACGCCATAGCGGAAACGGCGGTGTTTCGGATCTTCGACACCATAGCGTTCGGCGCAGATTTCATCCCAGAGATCGACAAAGGCGCGCATCTTGCACATTTCGGTGACAAAACGGATGCCCGCATTCACAAAGAATGAAATGCGGCCCACGAGTTTCGGGAAATCCTCTTCGGCCACGCGGGGCCGCAATTGGTCGAGCACGGCGGTGGCGGTGGCCAGGGCAAATGCCAGTTCCTGTTCCGGCGTCGCGCCGGCCTCTTGCAGGTGATAGGAACAGACATTCATCGGGTTCCATTTCGGCACATGGGTATAGCAGTATTCGGCCACATCCGCGATCATCTTGAGCGAAGGGGCAGGGGGGCAGATATAGGTGCCCCGGCTGAGGTATTCCTTGATCAGGTCGTTCTGCACCGTGCCCTGCAATTGCGAAACATCCGCCCCCTGTTCCTCGGCCACGGCGATATATAGCGCCAGCAGCCAGGGGGCGGTCGCATTGATGGTCATCGAGGTGTTCATCTGTTCCAGCGGGATCTGGTCAAAGAGCGCGCGCATGTCGCCCAGGTGGCTGACCGGCACGCCGACCTTGCCGACCTCGCCCCGGCTCAGCACATGGTCGCTGTCATAGCCGGTCTGCGTGGGCAGATCGAAAGCCACGGAAAGTCCGGTCTGTCCCCGCTCAAGATTGGAGCGGTAAAGCGCGTTGGAGGCGGCGGCGGTGGAGTGGCCGGCATAGGTCCGGATCAGCCAGGGGCGGTCTTTCTGGGTCTCGGTCATCGGTCCATCCTTGAATCGGTTCGGCAATATTGTTGCGTTGACCCGTATCTAGAGGAAACTTTGCGCAACTGTCAATTCGCTGCGTTGCGGCATTTCCATCTCACCTCAAACCCCGGACCGGCCCTGTCAGATGTGACAGATCATCCGTGTCGCGCTGCGAAAACCAAAGATCAGGCGGAAAGGGCCAAGGTGTTCCTGGCCCGTGGCTTCAAAACCGAACCGTTCATAAAGCGCGCGGGCGCGCGGGTTGGTGTCGATGACATCAAGCCGGATGGATGATTTGCCCTGCGCCTTTGCCGTCTCCCTGATCGCATTCAGCAGCGCGCTGCCAAGCCCCTGACCACGGGCTTCCCCTGCGACGCAGATCCCGTTCATCAGCAGCGTGTCATCCGACAAGTCCCGTTCGACAAGGCCCAGCAGCGGACCGCGCCAGCAGGCGGAGAGGAAACCGTAGCTGCGCGCGATGTCCCGCAGGTTGCCGCCGATCAGCGATCCTTCGGCGGTCTTGAAGCCCGCAACGCCCTGCACCCTGTGACCGGCGTCGCGGGCCACCAGGGCAAATGCCGGGTTCAACTGGTCGGACAGGAACCGAAGCGCCTTTGCGGGCGGGCCCAGAACATAATGCAATTTGCCGGAAAAGGCGGCCCAGTAGAGATCGGCGACGCGGCTTCGCTCATCCTCCGAAAAGCCTTTCGATATGGTGAATTCCATTGCGCTGCCTTTCCTGTCCCCCAATTACATATTGTCCTTGCCCCCTGCCGCTGCAAGGGTGCGCCCATGACGCAGATTGTCGAACTGCCGCTGTGGCTCTTTATCCTGATATTGCTTTTTGCCGCAGTCACGGCATTGAGCCACTTGCTGCTGCCCTCTGTCCGCTGGTTTTTCCGTCTGCGGCTGGAACGGGCGGTCAAGCGGCTGAACCGGCGGCTGAAACGCCCCATCGAGCCGTTCAAGCTGGCGCGGCGGCACGACATGATCCAGCGGCTGATCTACGACCCGGATGTCACCCGCGAGATCGTCAATTACGCGGCCAAGAACCGGGTGCCGGAAAACGTGGCCTTTCAGAAAGCCCGTGAATACGCGCGGGAGATCGTGCCCAGTTTCTCGGCCTTTGCCTATTTCAGTTTCGGGATCCGGGTGGCGCGGCTGCTGGCCAATTCGGTCTACCGGATCAAGACCGCCGACAGCAATGATGCGACTTTCGATGCGATCCCCAAGGATGCGACAGTGGTTTTCGTGATGAACCACCGGTCCAACATGGATTACGTGCTGGTGACCTATCTTGCGGCGCGGGATTCGGCGCTGGCCTATGCGGTGGGGGAATGGGCGCGGGTCTGGCCGCTGAGCTGGCTGATCAAGTCGCTGGGGGCATATTTCATCCGCCGCCGGTCGCGCGGCGCGCTCTATCGCAAGGTGCTGGCACGCTATGTGCAGCTGGCCACGGCAGGGGGCGTCAACCAGGCGATGTATCCCGAAGGCGGGCTGAGCCTGACCGGGGCGCTGCAACCGCCGAAGATGGGGCTGCTGTCCTATGTGGTGGAGGGGTTCGACCCCGAAAGCGAACGTGACGTGGTGCTGATGCCGGTGGCGATCAACTATGACCGGGTGCTGGAGGACAAGGTGCTGATTGCGGCCGACCAGCGTGGTGACAGACGCTTTGGCGCGCGGATCACGGTGGTGGTGGGGTTCATCCTGCGCAAGCTCTGGCAGCGGCTGACCCGTCAGGAAACCCGGTTCGGCACGGCAGCGGTGGCATTCGGCGCGCCCCTGTCGCTGCGCGAGGCGGGGGCGGATGCGACGGTCGAGGCCTTGTCGGACGAGCTGATGGCGCGGATCTCCGGTGCCATGCCGGTGCTGAGCGTGCCGCTGATCAGCACCGTCCTGCTGGAGGGCCAGGCGCTGGAGACGCAGGCTCTGCTGGACCGGGCCGCCCAGGTGCTCGGCCAGGTGCCGCTGGCCAACCGGGCGGTGGATGCATCGGAGCTGGAAACCGAATTGCGCCAGGCGCTGAACGGGCTGCGCGCGCGCGGCGTGGTGCTTTGTGACCAATCGATCTGGCGCGCCAACCCGGAGGAAGTGGCGGTGCTGCGGTTCTATGCCAATTCGATTGCCCATCTGCTGCCGGAGAATGCTGCGCCCGCATTGGATGTTTCTGCGACTGCGAGGTCATAAAATTACAAAAATGACCCCTGAGAGGTTGCATAATTGCGCAACCAGTCATATTCCGTCCTGACAACCGGCGATTCTGCATCGCGGCACAATTGATTCACGGACAGGAGGCCCGCATGGCACTCGACAAGACCATCGCGCAATACGACGCACCTGAGAAGGACCTCTACGAGATGGGCGAAATGCCCCCGATGGGGTATGTTCCCAAACAGATGTATGCCTGGGCGATCCGCCGGGAACGTCACGGCGACCCGGACAAGGCCATGCTTCAGGAAGTGGTCGATGTGCCGAAGCTGGACAGTCAGGACGTGCTGGTCCTGGTGATGGCGGCGGGCATCAACTACAACGGGGTCTGGGCCGCGCGCGGTGTGCCGATCAGCCCCTTCGACGGCCACAAGCAGCCCTATCACATCGCGGGGTCGGATGCTTCCGGCAT
This sequence comes from Sulfitobacter sp. PR48, assembly GCF_028807335.1. Taxonomy (NCBI): domain Bacteria; kingdom Pseudomonadati; phylum Pseudomonadota; class Alphaproteobacteria; order Rhodobacterales; family Roseobacteraceae; genus Sulfitobacter; species Sulfitobacter sp. PR48. The sequence continues at coordinate 42,077 of NZ_JARAMM010000018.1, forward strand.
CGTCTGGGCCGTGGGTGACAAGGTCAAGCGCTGGAAAGTCGGGGATGAGGTGGTGATCCACTGCAACCAGGACGACGGCGATGATGAACATTGCAACGGCGGCGACCCGATGTATTCGCCCAGCCAGCGGATCTGGGGATACGAGACACCGGACGGGTCGTTCAGCCAGTTCACCCGCGTGCAGGCCCAGCAGCTGATGCCGCGTCCCAAGCATCTGACCTGGGAGGAATCGGCCTGCTATACCCTGACGCTGGCCACCGCCTACCGGATGCTCTTCGGCCACGAGCCGCATGATCTGAAGCCGGGCCAGAACGTGCTGGTCTGGGGGGCGTCGGGCGGTCTGGGTTCCTATGCGATCCAGCTGATCAACACCGCCGGTGCCAATGCGATTGGCGTGATCTCGGATGAATCCAAACGCGACTTCGTGATGGATCTGGGGGCCAAGGGCGTGTTGAACCGCAAGGATTTCAACTGCTGGGGGCAATTGCCCACGGTGAACACCCCCGAATATGCCACCTGGTTCAAGGAGGCCCGCAAGTTCGGCGCGGCGATCTGGGAGATCACCGGCAAGGGCAACAATGTCGACATGGTGTTCGAACACCCCGGCGAGGCGACCTTCCCGGTGTCCACATTTGTGGTGAAAAAGGGCGGTATGGTTGTGATCTGCGCCGGCACCTCCGGTTTCAACCTGACCTTTGACGTGCGCTACATGTGGATGCACCAGAAGCGCCTGCAGGGCAGCCACTTTGCCCATCTGCAGCAGGCGGCCTCTGCCAACAAGCTGATGCTGGAGCGGCGGCTGGACCCCTGCATGTCGGAGGTCTTTACCTGGGCCGACCTGCCCGAGGCGCATATGAAGATGATGCGCAACGAGCATAAACCCGGCAACATGTCGGTGCTGGTGCAGGCGCCCACCACCGGGTTGCGCACCCTGGAGGACGCGCTGGACGCCCACGGCTGATCGCGCGCCCCATTTCCGTCATTTCCGACGCCCGCGAATCACTCTCGATTCGCGGGCGTTTTCCGTCCCCGCGCGGTGCCCTGTTTCATTCCGGGGGGTTGGCATTTCCGCCCCCCGCCATTTCTGGGGAGGGGAAAGCGGCGAATTTTCGTCAAAATCTCCTACATGCTATGATTGAATTAACCTGCAATTAACCATTTGGAAGCGAGGCTGTGCATGCGTAGTGACTGGATTTTGGACGTTCTTGCCGACCTCAGGACTTTTGCCTTGTCAAGCAACCTGCCCGCCCTTGCGGAGCAGCTGGATGACACGGCGCTTGTGGCCATGGCCGAGATCGCCGCTCTGGAACAGGGAACGCAGGGTACGGTGAATGGTCAAGACACGGCAGATAGATTTCATAATGGAGGCGCTGGAGCAGGCTGACTCCCACGCCGGATTGCAAAGCGCGACGGAGGCGCTGCGTGATCTGCTGGGCATTGACCATGTGCTGTATCACTGGGTCGATTCAACAGGCGAACAATACGGCTGCGGCACCTATTCGGTCGCCTGGCAGGAACGTTACATCGCGCAGAATTATCTGCGCATTGATCCGGTGGTGCTGGGCTGTTTCCAGCGCTTTCACCCGGTCGACTGGAAACAGCTGGACTGGTCGTCCAAGACCGCAAGGGCGTTTTTCGCCGAAGCGCTGGAATATGGGGTCGGCAATCAGGGGCTGTCGGTGCCGCTGCGCGGCCCGAATGGCCAGTTCGCGTTGTTCACGATCAACCACAGCTGCATGGATGCGGAATGGGAGGCCTTTGTCGCGGAGCACCGGCACGAGCTTATCCTGATTGCGCATTTCCTGAACGAAAAGGCGCTGGAATTCGAACCGGACCGGCTGCCGGAAACCGCGCAGGCCCTGTCGCCGCGCGAGGTGGATGCGATGACCCTTCTTGCCGCCGGGCAGAGCCGCGCGCAGGTGGCCGACCAGTTGCAGATCTCGGAACATACGCTGCGGGTCTATATCGAAAGCGCGCGGTTCAAGCTGGGGGCGCTGAACACCACCCATGCGGTGGCCCGCGCGTTGAGCCGGGGATTGATCGTGGTGTGATCCTGGGGGGCGCGCGGGTGCAGGGGGCGCTGCCCCCGCAGCCTTTGGCTGCCCCCCCGGGAATATTTAAGGCCAAAAAGAGTGAAAGGTGTTGCGCCTGTCCGGTGAACTGTGTGCGCAGCGTCAACACAGTATTAACGGGCCTGCGGCTAGGGCTTTGGCATCTTGTCAGAGCGGAGAAGCCCATGCTGCGTTACCTTTATGCCGATCAATTGCACCACCACCCCCAACTGGCCCGGCAGATGTTCCGGGACCGGGCCGATCAGTTTCGCACCCGGCTGGGCTGGGAGGTGCAGGTCGATGCAGCGGGCGAGGAGCGGGATGCTTATGATGCGATGAACCCGCTTTATGTGATCTGGGAACAGGCGGATGGCAGCCATGGCGGGTCGATGCGGTTTCTGCCCACCACCGGGCCGGTGATGGTGAACGATCATTTCGCGCATCTGCTGTCGGGCCCGCTGCGCAGCCCGCTGATCTGGGAATGTACGCGGTTCTGTCTGGCGCGCAGGGCGGATGCCCATGTGGCGGCGGCGCTGATGCTGGGCGGCGGCGAGATCATGCGCGGCTTTGACATCCGGCATTTCGTTGGGGTCTTTGATGCGCGGATGGTGCGGATTTACCGGATGATCGGCTCCAGCCCCGAGGTTCTGGGCAGTGCCGGGCAGGGGCGTGACAGGATCAGCGTGGGTCTGTGGCACTATAGCGAAGCGGCACAGGCGCAGGTGGCGCAGCGTGCCGGGATCAGCCCGGAGCAATCGCGGTTCTGGTTCGATCAGGCTTTTGGCAGCCGGATGCCCGTGGTTTTGCAGCAAAGCGCCTGAACCCGCTGGCCCCCGCTGGCGGGCTCGCCTAATGTCGGCGCATGACTCTGCCCAGCCTTACATATTCCGACGATCAGGCCACCGCCTATGACGGTGTGGCCGAGATGCTGCGCGGCGCCGGGATCGACCTGGAAGACAGCCTGCTGATGCCGCCGCCCGGCGGGGCCGACCAGGTGATGGCGGTGACCGGCAAGGCGGGATCGGGCAAGACGCTGCTGCTGGCGGAGCTTTACAAGGCGCTGGAAGAGGCCGGGGTCGAGGTGGTCTCGGGCGATTACGAGAGCCGCAAGCGCCGCGACAAGCGCACGCTGGCGATTCTCGCGCCCACCAACAAGGCGGCCTCGGTGCTGCGGCTGCGCGGGGTGCCCGCGACCACGATTCACCGCATCCTCTATACCCCGGTCTATGACCCGGAATACGAGCGGATCGCGGAATGGCTGGCGGGCAATGGCGAACGGCCCGTGGATGTGGAAGGGCTGACGGAACTGGCGCTGGACCGCGCCGCGGCCTTTTATGCGGGCAACAAGTCGATCCCCGGCGCATTGGCAGCGGCGGGGCTGCGCGGCTCGGATTTCATCACCGGCTGGAAACGGCGGGAGGAACCGCTGGACATCGGCTTTGTCGATGAGGCCTCGATGCTGGATGACAAGCAGTTCGAGGACCTGAAAGAGATTTTCCCGACCCTGCTGTTGTTCGGGGATCCGGCGCAGCTGGCGCCGGTGAACCAGTCCGGCACCATGGTATTCGAAAAGCTGCCGCAAAAGCGGGTGATGAACCTGAACCGCATCTTCCGGCAGGATGCGGATAATCCGATCCTGGATCTGGCCCATGCGCTGGCTGATCCGGACCTCGGCTTTGAACAATTCGAACGGATGGTGGAAGAGACCGCGCGCCGCGACGACCGCGTGGTCTGGGGTCAGCGGGTCGAGGTGGACCTGATGGCGCGGTCCCCGGTGCTGGTCTGGCGCAATGCCACGCGGATCCGGCTGATCAATGCTTTCCGCAACGTGCATGGCGCGCCCGAGGATGCGCTGCTGGAGGGGGAGCCGCTGATCTGCGACGGGCTGGAACTGCCGCTCAAGCACCGCAAGAAGCGGCTGGACCTGGAGGCGCGGGGCCTGATCAAGGGGGCGCAGGTGATCTACCTCGGCGCGGGGCGCAAGCCCGGCTTCAGCCGGTTGCACGTGATGGGGGCAGAGGACCCGCAGGTGAGCGCCGCCAGCATCGTGAAGATCGAAAAACCGGATGAGGAAGAACCTTTCATCCCCTTTGCCGCGCGCATGGGGGCGACCTTTCTGCATGGGGCCGCGGTGACCATTCACAAGGCGCAGGGCAGCCAGTGGGAAACGGTGCAGGTCTTTGCCCCCGATCTTTACGCCGCCGCGCGCATGGGCCGGATGGAGGCGGGACAGCCGCTGTGGAAGCGGCTGGCCTATGTGGCCATCACCCGCGCGCAGGAGCGGCTGATCTGGGTGGTGCGCAACCGGTTGTCGAAACCTGGCGGGCCGCTGGTGGTGGACGACCTGCGCAGCCAGCCTGTGGCACCCCTGTCGCTTGAAACCACCACGGAGGATTTCGGATGAAGAGCATCATTGTCACCGGCGCCAGTTCCGGGATCGGCAGGGCCACGGCGGAGCTGTTCCTGGAAAAGGGCTGGCGCGTGGGGCTGATCGCGCGGCGGGCGGAGCTGCTGGCGGAGATGGCGAAGGCCCATGCCAATGCGGTGGCCCTGCCTGCGGATGTCACCGATGCCGGTGCCATGGCCGCGGCCTTCGACACTTTCGGAAGGCTGGACGTCCTGTTCAACAATGCGGGCAGCTTTGGCAAGGCAGGCCCGATTGACGAGATCCCGCTGGAAAACTGGGAGCAGGTGCTGGGCGTCAACCTGCATGGCATGTTCATCGCGGCAAGGCTGGCCTTTGGCGCGATGCGGGCGCAGGGCGGCGGGCGGATCATCAACAACGGCTCGCTCTCGGCCCATGTGCCGCGCCCCGGATCGGTCTGCTATACCACCACGAAACACGCCATCACCGGGCTGACCCGGTCGCTGTCGCTGGACGGGCGGCCCTTTGGCATCGCCTGTGGCCAGATCGACATCGGCAATGCGGAAACCGATATGGTGGCGGCGCTGAAGGTGGATAATCCGCAGATGGACACGATGGAGGTGCGGCACGCGGCGGCATCGGTCCTGCATATGGCCGAACTGCCGCCGGAGGCGAATGTGCAGTTCCTGACAGTGATGGCGACGAACATGCCCTTTATCGGGCGCGGCTAGGGGCGACCAAAGGGAAACACCCTTTGCGCCGCCGTTCTGCGGTGCCTTGCGCAGGAGAGAGCTCTGTGGTGTCGCGGTGGAACGACATCATCCTTCTGCAAATGAAGACATGTCAAAAATGACATGTCTTCATTTGCAGATACGCCGTCGGGGAAAGGCAGGGTTGCCTGCAAGCCGGTGTCGGCGCGCAGGCGTTTCACCAGCGGCTGCGCTCCAAACCCCGGGTCAGGAAATTCCACTGACTCGTGTAACGCGGCCGCAGAGATTTTCGAAATGCCCAATAGCCCCGGTCGAAATACCTGAAACACCAGGCATGACGTAACGCGAGTCAGGTTTTTCACATGACGCTTTAGCGGCGCAACATGTTGAAGATGGCGGAGGCGCCCCAGCCTGCGCCGATGGCGATGACCAGCGACATCAGCCCGTAGAGCAGGGCGTTTTCCCGCGACAGGTTGAACAGCCAGCGTTCCAGGCCGACCTTGCGCACGTCGATGACGGTGTCGTATCTGGCCACGACCCTGCCGGCCCGTGTCAGGAAGATGCGGGCGGCATAATCGCCCTCTGTCAGGGCGGCGGGCAGGCGCACGGCGGCGCGGAACAGCGTGTCTTCGTCCAGTTTCACACCGCCCTCGATCACCTGGTACTGATCGGAGCGGGTGCGGATGCGGATCAGGGCCTCGGTAAAAAGCGTGGCATTGGAGATATGCATCGGCGCGCCGACAGAGCGGATCGCGCGGGGGATGGAGATCTTGTGGCGCAGGTCCTCGACACGGGTCAGGACGCGGTTCAGCGGCCCGGAGGTGACAACGGCATAGTAGCTGGGCGCGCGGTCGACCTCGACCGCATCGGTGTTGAGCCAGATGCCGAATTTCTTTTCCTTGCGCCGCACCAGCACCGGGACAGAAGGGCCGGAGACGGTCACGACCACCCCGAGCGGGCCGATGTCCGGCGGCGGGGCGTCGCGTTTGACCGCGCCATAGACCAGGATTTCGGAGCCGTCGAAATTGGTGGTGATGGAGACTTCGGCCTGGCTGAGGCGCAGCACGATTTCTTCTTCCTGGGCGGAGAGGGACATGGGCATCAGCAGGGACACCAGGGTGGCGACCAGACGCATCATGTCAGTTTCACCGGGGAGATGGAGTAAAGCTCTGCCGGTTCCAGCAGCAGTTCGAGCGCCAGTTTGCCGCAGACCACCAGCACCAGCAGGGCCAGCAGGATGCGCAATTGCTCGGCCTTCATCTTGACCCCGATGCGGGTGCCGACCTGGGCACCGATCACCCCGCCGATCAGCAGCAGCACCGCCAGCACCACATCGACGGTATAGTTGGTGGTGGCATGCAGCATGGTGGTGAAGGCGGTGACGAAGATGATCTGGAACAGCGATGTGCCGATCACCACCTTGGTGGGCATGCCCAGCAGGTAGATCATGGCAGGCACCATGATGAAGCCGCCGCCGACCCCCATGATCGCGGCGAGAATGCCAACCAGAACCCCCACCATCAGCGGCGGAATCACCGAGATGTACAGCCCCGAGATCCGGAAGCGCATCTTGAAGGGCAGCCCGTGCACCCAGTTGTGCTTCTTGCGCGGTGCAAGTTTGCCTTTCCTGACATTGCGCAGGGCACGCAGGGATTCCGCGAACATCAGCGCGCCGATGATCCCCAGAAAGACGACGTAGAACAGCCGGACCAGCAGATCCACCTGGCCAAGCGACCTGAGATAGTTGAACAGGATGATCCCCAGCGCGGCCCCGACCAGCCCGCCGATCAGCAGCACCGATCCCATGCGCAGGTCCACCGTGCGTCGCCTGAAATGCGCCAGTACCCCGGAAAAGGAGGATGCGACGATCTGCGTGGCGCCGGTGGCAACCGCCACGGCGGGGGGGATGCCGATGAAAAACAGCAGCGGGGTGAGGAGAAAACCACCCCCCACACCAAACATGCCCGAAAGCACGCCGACCAGCCCGCCCAGTCCCAGCACGAGGAAAGCATTGACCGAGACTTCTGCAATGGGGAGGTAGATTTGCATGCGCTCCATTAGCGCAGGTCATTTGACAAAATCAACTGTCCTCGCTGCTGCGCAGCAATAAGGACCGATGAAATGCAATGATCTGGCCCTATGTGGGAGGGTGAAATTCAACCTGAGGTCTGGTGCGGATTCGTGTTATCCTGCGGCCATTCAAAGCCAAGGGATTATCCAGATGCGTATTGCAGCCTATAACGTCGAGAACCTGTTCGACCGCGCCCGTGTGTTCAACGACGACAGTGGCAGTCACCAGCAGGTTCTGGATGCCCATGCCGAGATCAACACGCTTTTCGAAAAGCCGGTCTATTCGGAGGCCGACAAGGCGCGGATGCTGGAACTGCTGAGCATGCTGGGGATGCTGAATGACAACGAGGGCCCCTTTGTGCGCCTGCGCAAGATCCGCGGCCAGCTGATCCGGCGTCCGCGCGACCGCAGCAAGCCGCGCGAGATCGTGGCGGCAGGGCGAGAGGACTGGATCGGCTGGGTGGAGCTGAAGACCGAAACCGTGGATGCCACCGCGATCCTGCTGACCGCCCGGGTGATCTTTGATGCCGGGGCGGATGTGCTGGCGATGATCGAGGCAGAGAGCCGTCCGGTGCTGAAGACCTTTCAGGAGATCATGGCCAGGAAGCTGAACCTGCCGGAGACCTATGCCCATGTGATGCTGATCGACGGCAATGACCAGCGCGGCATTGACGTGGGGCTTGCCACCCGCGCGGGTTTTCCCATCGGGCGGGTGCGCAGCCATGCGGATGACCGCAGGCCGGACGGGAATGCGATTTTCAGCCGCGATTGCCCGGAATACGAGGTCACGACCCCGTCGGGGGCGGTGATCATGGTGCTGGCCAACCATTTCAAGAGCAAGTTCGGCGGCAATGATCCCACCTCGCGGGCCAGGCGGCTGGCGCAGGCGCAGGCGGTGGCGGGTTATTACCGGCGGCTGCGCGACGAGGGGTTTGAACATATCGTGGTGCTGGGGGATCTGAACGACACGCCCGACAGCGCGGAGCTGGCGCCGCTGCTGGCCAGTGATCTGCGCGATGTGTCGGAACATCCCAATTTCACCGATTTCGCCTTCAATGCGAACAACGGGCAGCGCGGGATCGGGACCTATGCCCTGGGCAACGACGATGACAAGATCGACTTTCTGCTGTTGTCGCCCGCACTGTTTGACCGGGTGACCGGCGGGGGAATTTTCCGCAAGGGCGCATGGCCCGGGTCGCGCCCGCCGCGCTGGGAGGTCTATGCGGAGCTGACGGCGCGGCATCACGCGGCGTCGGACCATCATCTGATCTGGGCCGACATCGACATTTGAGCGGCGGCACCGAATTATTGGAATAATTCGGACCGGAGTTTTGCAAAACTCCGGCACCCCGAGGTGTCAGCGCGCGCAGGGACGGCGGGATTGGATATTTGGGGCCAAAAAGAGCAGGGGCTCAGCGTTCCTTGACATAGGGTTCGCCCCCGGCGCGCGGCGGGATCGCCTTGCCCACGAAACCGGCGAGGATGACAACCGTCATGACATAGGGCAGCCCGCCCAGCAGGGGGCCGGGCACCTTGAGGCCGATCACCGCCTGGATCACGTCGGGGCGGGTTTCCAGCGCGCCGAAGAGCCCGAAGAGCAGGGTTGCCCAGAGCGCGTACCAGGGCCGCCATTTGGCAAAGATCAGCGCGGCCAGGGCGATGAAACCGCGGCCTGCGGACATGTCCTTGACGAAGCCCGCCTGCAGCGCGGTGCTGAGGTAGGCGCCCGCAATGCCGCAGAGCACGCCGCAGATCATCACGGCGGCATAGCGCAGCCCGACAACCGAGACACCGGCGGTATCGACGGCGGCGGGGTTTTCCCCCACCGCGCGCAGGCGCAGGCCAAAGCGGGTGCGGAACAGCACCCACCAGGTCAGCGGCACGGCGAGGAAGGCAATATAGACCAGCACCGAATGGCCCGAGATCAGATCGGCATAAAGCGGGCCGATCACCGGCACATCGGCCAGGGCTTCGGCCCCGGGCAGGGTGATCCCCTCGAAGCGGGCATTGCCGGCCAGCGGCGGGGTGCGTCCGCCCTGGCGGAACCAGTCCTGGGCGATCAACACCGTCATGCCGGCGGCCAGAGCATTGATCGCGACGCCGGAAATCAGCTGGTTGCCGCGAAAGGTGATGGAGGCGACCCCGTGGATGCCCGCCAGCACCAGCGAGGCCGCGATGCCGCCCATCAGGCCGATCCAGGCCGATCCGGTCAGCGAGGCGACGGCGGCGGTGAAGAAGGCGGCGGCCAGCATCTTGCCTTCCAGCCCGATGTCGAAGATGCCCGCACGTTCGCTGAACAGGCCCGCAAGGCAGGCCAGCAGCAGCGGCGTGGCAAAGCGCACGGTGGAATCGAGCAGTTGGATGAGGGTGGTGTAATCCATTATTTCGCAGGCTCCGCCGGTTTGCGTTCGGGGCCGGGCGCGCGGCGCAGGCGGGCGGTGAGGAACATGCGTTCAAGCGGCATCCGCACCATGTTGTCCAGCGCCCCGGTGAACAGGATCACCAGCGCCTGGATCACCACGATCAATTCGCGCGGGATGCTGGTCCAGAGCGCCAGTTCGGCACCGCCCTGGTAGAGAAAGCCAAAGAGGATCGCGGCGATCACCACGCCCACCGGGTGGCTGCGGCCCATCAGCGCCACGGCGATGCCGATGAAACCTGCCCCCTCGGTCGAGTTCAGCAGCAGTTTCTCGCTTTCGCCCATGACGGTGTTCACCCCCATCAGCCCGGCCAGCCCGCCCGAAATCAGCATGGTGATCACGGTGATGCGCACCGGGTTGATGCCCGCGTATTTCGCCGCCGATTCCGAATGGCCGAAGGCGCGGATCTCATAGCCCAGCCTGGTGCGCCACATCAGCACCCAGACTGCCACGGCGCTGGCCAGGGCGATCAGGAAGGTGACGTTCACGCTGTCGTCCTTGGAGGCCTTGATGCCCATGCCGGTCAGCACGGAATTCAGCGTCGGCAGGTCAAGATGGTCGGCAAAGCGCGCGCTGGAAGGGTCGGCCTGGCCCACGGGTTTGAGGAATTCGTTCAGCAGATAGATCAGCAGGGCGGAGGCGATGAAGTTGAACATGATCGTGGTGATCACGATATGGCTGCCGCGTCTGGCCTGCAGGTAGGCCGGGATTAAGGCCCATGCCGCCCCAAAGACCGCAGCCCCCAGCGCGGCGGCAATCAGACCGATGGTCCAGTGCGGCCAGGGGATGAACAGCAGCGCCAGCGCCACGCCAAGACCGCCCAGCATCGCCTGGCCCTCGCCGCCGATGTTGAACAGCCGCGCATGGAAGGCCACGGCAACCGCAAGCCCGGTAAAGATGAAATTCGTCGCGTAATAAAGCGTATAGCCCCAGCCGCGCACCGATCCGACGGCCCCTTCGACCATCAGCTTGGTCGCCGCCACCGGGTCTTCGCCGATGGCCAGGATCACCAGCGCCGAGATGATCGCCGCCAGCAGGAGCGAGATCAGCGGGACAAGGACCACTTCGGCCCATTTTGGCATCACGTCCATGTCAGATTCCCTTTTCCGCAGCGTGGACATGGGCGAGATTGGCTTCGATCTCTTCCACGGAATGCGCGTGTTCTGTGTCGGTGATGCCGGCCATCAGCAGGCCCAGTTCCGCCTCATTGGTCTGGTCGGGCAGGCGTTCGCCCATGATGCGGCCGTCGAACATCACCGCGATGCGGTCGGACAGGGCGAGGATTTCCTCAAGCTCGACCGAGACCAGCAGGATCGCCTTGCCCTGATCGCGCAGGGCGACGACCTGTTGGTGGATGAATTCGATGGCGCCGATGTCCACGCCGCGCGTGGGCTGGCCGATCAGCAGCAGGTCGGGGTTCCGCTCGATCTCGCGGGCGAGCACGACCTTTTGCTGGTTGCCGCCGGAGAAATTCTTGGCCGCCAGCCGCGGGTTCGGGGGGCGCACGTCGAAACGTTCCATTTTTTCGGCGGTATCGGCGCGGATCGCGGCGTTGTTCATCAGGATGCCGCTGCGGTAGGCGGGATCGTCGTGATAGCCGAAGGCGGTGTTTTCCCAGGCCTGGAAATCCATGATCAGCCCTTCGCGCTGGCGGTCTTCGGGCACATGGGCGATGCCGTTCCTGCGCCGGGTCTTGCCATCGGACTGGCGGCCCGTCAGGTCCAGCGGCTGGCCGTTCAGCATGACCTTGCCCTGACCGGTCTGCATGCCGCCCAGCACTTCGAGCAGTTCCGATTGCCCGTTGCCCGCGACGCCCGCGATGCCGACGATCTCGCCGGCGCGGACCTGCAGGTCGATGCCGCGCAGGCGTTCCACCTTGTGTTCGTCGATGACCCGCAGGCCCTGCACATCCAGCACGACATCGCCCGGTGTGGCGGGGGTTTTATCCACCCGCAACAGGACCTTGCGGCCCACCATCAGTTCGGCGAGTTCAGCGGGGGAGGTTTCCGCGGTCTTGACCGTGGCGGTCATTTCGCCGCGCCGCATGACGCTGACGGTATCGGTGATCTCCATGATCTCGCGCAGCTTGTGGGTGATCAGGATGATCGTCTTGCCCTCTTCGCGCAGCCGGGCGAGGATGCGGAACAGCTGATCCGCCTCTGCCGGGGTCAGCACGCCTGTGGGTTCGTCCAGGATCAGGATATCGGCCTGCCGATAGAGCGCCTTGAGGATTTCCACCCGCTGCTGCATGCCGACGCCGATGTCTTCGATGCGGGCGTCCGGATCCACGTTCAGCCCATAATCCGCCGCCAGTTCCACCAGCGCGCGGCGCGCCTTGGCCAGCGAGGGTTTGAGCATGCGCCCGTCTTCGGCCCCCAGAATGATGTTTTCGAGGACGGTAAAATTTTCAACCAGTTTGAAGTGCTGGAACACCATGCCGATGCCGCTGGCGATGGCCGCCTGGCTGTCGGTGATATTGGCCTTGCGGCCGGAGATGAAGATTTCGCCCCTGTCAGCCTTGTAGAAGCCGTAGAGGATCGACATCAGCGTGGATTTGCCCGCGCCGTTTTCGCCGATGATGCCGTGGATCGTGCCAGGCATCACGCGGATGGAAATGTCCTTGTTTGCCTGGACCGGGCCGAAAGCCTTGGAAATGCCCTTCAGCTCGATGGCCGGGGCAGCCGTTTCCGGCTGCCCCGTGTTCTTGTCCGCTTCCATGCGCTTAGAAGTCCAGCGCCGGGCAGGTGTCGTCGGACATGTAGTCGTGGACCTGAAGCGAGCCATCCGCAATTTGTGCCGCTGCGGCGTCCACGGCGGTCTGCATCTCTTCGGTCACCAGGTCGGCGTTGTTTTCGTCCATCGCATAGCCGATGCCGCCATTGGCAACGCCCATGACGTTAAAGCCCTTTTCCATGCCGGGGCCGTCGGTGAAGGCCTGATAGACCGCGTTGTCGACGCGCTTGAGCATGGAGGTCAGGACCTTGCCGGGGTGCAGGTGGTTCTGGTTGCTGTCCACACCGATGGAGAGGATCCCCTCATCGGCGGCGGTCTGCAGAACGCCCACGCCGGTGCCGCCGGCCGCGGCATAGACCACGTCGACACCCTGGGAGATCTGCGCCTTGGTCAGTTCGGAGCCTTTCACCGGGTCGTTCCAGGCGGCGGGTGTGGTGCCGGTCATGTTGGCGACGACTGTTGCATCCGGATTGGCCGCCTTGACGCCCTGTGCATAGCCGCAGGCGAACTTGCGGATCAGCGGGATGTCCATGCCGCCAATGAAGCCGACGGTGTTCGATTCGGAGGCCATGGCCGCCATCATGCCGACCAGATAGGACCCTTCGTGTTCGTTGAACACGACGGAGCGGACGTTGGGCTGATCCACCACCATGTCGATGATCGCGAAATCGGTTTCGGGATAATCCGGCGCGACCTGGCTGAGCACGTCACCAAAGGCAAAGCCGGTCATCACGATGGGATTGTTGCCCGCTTCGGCGAAACGGCGCAGGGCCTGTTCGCGCTGCGCTTCGGATTGCAGTTCGATTTCGCGGAAGGTGCCGCCGGTTTCCTCGGCCCAACGCTGCGCACCGCCAAAAGCGGCTTCGTTGAAGCTTTTGTCGAATTTGCCGCCAAGGTCAAAGATCAGTGCGGGTTCGGCCAGTGCGGCACCGGCGCAAAGCGCGGTGGCGGCGACGGCACCCATGAATTTGGTCATAAGGGTCATATCAGTCTCCCAGTTTTTCATGTTGGGGCGGGGCGCCTGTGGCACCCTGCCCAAGATCAGATGATCAGGATCAATTTAGGGCGCAGGCAGGGGGGAGGGTCAACAGCTTTCTGTGACCATGGGGGCTTAATCGCTGAGCTTCGGCTCTGGACCCATTAATCTTATATGCTCAGCGGCGATTTCGCGAAATTTCAATGGTTTGGGGCGTGCAGCCAATAGTGGTTCTATTTGCAAGCGCCCCAAGACGTTGAAATGAAGTGAAATCGCCGCCCGTCGCTCCGAAGGAGCGCCGAGTCATGTTGGCACGCCTTTGGCGTGACGGGTTTGACGGATTTTCCCGCAGCCTGCGTCACATCTGCTTGAAATAGAACCACTATTCTTGCGCAGATGTTCCTGGCCTGCAAAAAAATCTGTCAAACTGAGCACATAAGATTAATGGGTCCAGAGCCTACCATCCGGAAAGCGCCGCTGCATGATCAGGGCGTCGGCATTCGGGCCGGGGGTGCGGCGGTAATAGCCCGGGCGCGTGCTGATCACCGCAAAGCCGTGGTGCTGATAGAGCGCGCGGGCCGGGGTGTTGTCGGCGGCAACCTCAAGAAAGGCAGTGGCGGCGCGGGTTTCAAGCCGGGCGAGCCAGCTTTGCATCAGGCTGTCCCCGATGCCCTGGCGCTGGTGTGCGGGGTCCACCGCCAGGGTCAGCAATTCGGCCTCGTCCAGGATCAGCCGGGTCAGGGCAAAGCCATGCGGATGGGGCAGCAGGGTGACATGCGGGCTGTCCAGAAGGCTGGCCATTTCGGTGGCGGACCAGGGGCGCTCATGGGTAAAGGCCGCCGCGTGCAATTCTGCCAGCCGTGCCGGGGTCATGGCAGGATGGTCGGCGGGGCGTCGCGGGCCGGGGCGGCATCGGCAGGCCGCAGGTAGAGCGGGGCGGGCCGTTGCGTGGTGGTGGCATGGCGGCGGGCCGCAAGATGGGCGATGGCCTCGGCCACCGGGTGGATCGGGGGCTGGCCGCCCGCGCCGATCAGGGGGCCGTCGAATGCGGGCAATGCGGTGCTGTCGAACAGCGCCGGGGTCTGAGAAAGTGACGGGTTTTCAAAGACTTGAAGATAGACCTGCCCGCGCCGTGCATCGACGGCGCAGGCGCAGGGGCCACTTGTTCCATGGCGCAGGGCGTCAAAGTTCGACACGCCGACCGCCGGAATGCCCAGACCCAGCGCAAGGCCCCGCGCGGCGGAAACGCCGATGCGGATGCCGGTGAAATTGCCCGGCCCGATGCCCACGCCGATGGCGCCCAGATCGCTGTAGCTGTAGCCTGCGCTTTCCAGCACCCCGGCGCAGAGGTCCATCAGGCGCTCTGCCTGGCCCTTGGCCATGTCTTCATGCGCCGAGGCGAGGATCCGGTCACCCGACAGCAAAGCGGCCGCGCAATGCGCGGCCGATGTGTCGAATGCCAGTACCAAAGGCCCTGCGCCGTGGTTGTCAGGCAACCGGACGCACCTCTGTCACTTCGGGGATGTAATGGCGCAGCAGGTTCTCGATCCCCATCTTGAGGGTCAGGGTGGAGGAGGGGCAGCCCGCGCAGGCGCCTTGCATGTGCAGGTAGACCACGCCCCGGTCGAAGCCGTGGAAGGTGATGTCGCCGCCGTCCTGCGCCACGGCAGGGCGCACGCGGCTGTCCAGCAACTCTTTGATCTGGCCGACGATTTCGCCGTCTTCACCGGTGTGATCCGCATGGCCGGAGGTGGCCTTGTGATCCTCGGCCATGACGCTTTCACCGGATTGGTAATGTTCCATGATCGCGCCGAGCAGGGCGGGTTTCACATGATCCCATTCCACCGCGTCCGCCTTTGTCACCGTCACGAAGTCGGTGCCGAAAAAGACGCCGGTCACCCCGTCGACCGCAAAAAGCCGTGTTGCCAGCGGCGAGGTCTGCGCCGTATCCGCTGTCGGGAAATCGGCTGTGCCTATCTCAAGCACGGACTGGCCCGGCAGGAATTTCAGCGTCGCGGGGTTCGGCGTGGATTCGGTCTGGATAAACATGGTTTTCCCTATCTCTGGTTATCATAGATATGCGGGTTGAGGGCCGCCAAGTCAAGATGTCTGGAATGATTCTAAATCGGGCGCAGCGCCCCGGCGGGCTGCGCGATCAGCGGGCGGGCGGTGCCGAAATAGTGTTTTGAGTTCCCTCCGAACAGGCGTATTTCCATGCCCATCGGGACATGAGTCGCGGGCACGCCCGCACTGCACTGTCCCTTTTCATGGAGAAGGAAATGGACATTATTCTGGGCCTGAGCGCGGCAAGCGTGACGGTCTTGATGTTTTGCTGGGCCTACAGCGCGCATCGGCGTGCGGAACCGGCCCGCTGGACCCGTCTGCCGGGGCTCAGCATGTTGACCTGTGTGGTGCTGACCATGCTTGGCCCGCTCAGCCTGGGCCTCTTTGTCAGGGCAGTGCTTGCGCCGGGCAGGGCGGTGGAGAGCTTCAGCCTGGAAGCGGCACTTGTCGCGCTGGCGCTGATGGCGCTGGCGGCGCTGATCGGGCCTGTGATGTTGCGCAGCGCAAGGCGCCCCGCAGCACCAAGGGGCCAGAACCTCAATCGGGCCCCTGCCGCCACCAAGGTGCGTTCGGCGGCCTGATCGCGAAAAGGGGCGGCTCAGCTTATCGCTTCGAGCCGCTCCTTGCTCATGTCGCCGGGGACGATGGTGACCGGCACCGGCAGTGACCCCGCCGAACGCGACATCTGGGTCACCAGCGGTCCGGGCCCCTTTTTCTTGTCCGCAGAGGCCCCGAGGACGAGGACGCCGATGTCGGAATCCTCGGCGATATGGGCGATGATCTCATCCGTCGGCTCGCCCTCGCGGATGACCAGATCAGGGTCCACGCCCTGCTTGTCGCGCATCCATTTGGCAAAGACCTCGAAATGGACCTCGATCCGCTCGCGGGCTTCCTGACGCATGATGTCGCCCACGCCGATCCAATGGTTGAACTCGTCCGGCGGAATCACCGCCAGAACGGTCACACCGCCACCTGTGCGCGCGGCGCGCAACGCCGCGAAACGCATCGCGTTAAGGCATTCGGTGCTGTCGTCCAGCACCACGAGGAACTTGCGCATCTGGGTCTCCCTTACAGGCGCGATCATGACCCCTGGGACAGAACAGGGCAATCGCAAACTGTGGCATGTCGGATCGGGTCGTGCCTGTCGGCCTAGGCCTGCGACGCGGCCCAATCCCAATACAGCGCCCGCGCGCGCCGGGTGACCGGGTTGGCGTTGGGGCCGATTTCATAGGTGGTGTCATCAAAGGCGCTGACCGGCGTGACCTTCATCATGTTGCCCGAGAGGAACACCTCGTCGGCGGCATGGAAATCCTCGAACGACAGCACGGTTTCATGCACTTTCAGGCCATCGGCCCTGAGGTTGGAGATGTGCCGCGCGCGGGTGATCCCGGCCAGGAAGGTGCCGTTGGGGATGGGGGTGAAGACCTCGCCGTCCCTGACCATGAAGATATTGGCGGTCGCGGTTTCCGCGACATTGCCCATCGCATCCGCGACCAGCGCGTTGCCAAAGCCTTTTGAGCGCGCCTCGCTCAGCATCCGGGCATTGTTGGGGTAAAGACAGCCCGCCTTGGCGTTGACCACATTGTCCTCCAGCACGGGGCGGCGGAACCGGGTGCGGGTGAGGGTTGTGGCCGCTTCCGGCGGGGCCATCGGAATTTCCTCAAGCGAGATGGCAAAGCCGGTGGCACCGGCGCGCGGCACGACGCCCAGGTCGTCGCCTTCCAGCGCCCAGTACATCGGCCGGATATAGACCGACTGGTCCCTGCCATAGCTTTCCAGGCCTTCGCGGATCAGCGCGACCATCGTGTCGGGTTCCACCGTCGGGGTGATCATCAGCGCGGCGGCAGAGCGGTTGACGCGGGCGCAGTGCTTGTCGAGGTCGGGCGACATCCCGTCGAACAGCCGCGCGCCGTCGAATACGGTGGTGCCCAGCCAGGCGCCATGGTCCGCCGCGTTCATGATCATGCGGTCGCCGTCATGCCACTGGCCGTTGAAATAGGTCTTGATGTTGGTGCCGGTGGCCATGCTGTCTTCCTAGGGTTTCGGGGTGCTTCGGTAGATGCCTTCGGGCAGGTTCAGCGCGGCGGTGAGGTCGCGCAGCTGCTCGGGCGAAAGCGTGATTTTCGAGATCCGGTCGGTGCGCGGGTCCCATTGTTCGAATGTGATCTCTGAATCGAAGGCCTGTACGGTCACATCCTCGCGCAGGGGGGCGCTGCCTTCGTCGACCAGGGTGATCACACTGGCGTCGAATTCGTGTTCAATCGTAAACATGAGGCGAAACTGGTCCTTTCGGAGGCCCATTGCAAGAGGTCGCGTTAAAGTGGTGTGATCGGGGTGGCTCCTGTCGCGGGCTGTGCTAAAACGGGAGCGACCGAAAAGCCCAGAGGACCACCCCCCGATGATCAAGAAGACAGCCCTTGTTCTGGCCGCCGTTGCCATGCTGTCGGCCTGCGACGTGGTGCCGGTCGAGCCTGTTCCGGCGCCTTCCGGCACCGGCGCTGCCAGCGCGCCGCGGATCAGCAGCAGCCAGGCCGCGCGCAGCTTTGTCCAGGTGATCAAGACGGTGGAGCCGGTGGCGGAGCGTGAATGCCGGGCGCGCACCAGCGGTGTGAACTGCGATTTCAACATCGCGGTGGATGACCGGCCGGATCAGCCCGCCAACGCCTATCAGACGCTGGACAAACAGGGCCGCCCGGTGATCTTTTTCACCCTCGGCCTGATCGCGGATGCCCGCAATGCCGATGAGCTGGCCTTTGTCCTGGGGCATGAGGCGGCGCATCACATTGCGGGGCATATCAACCGCCAGCAGCAGAACGCGGTGGCGGGGGCGGTGATCTTTGCCGGGCTGGCGACGCTGAGCGGCGGCAGTGCCGAGGCGGTGCAGAACGCGCAGCGGCTGGGGGCCGAGGTGGGCGCGCGCCGCTATTCCAAGGATTTCGAGCTGGAGGCGGATGCGCTGGGCACGATCATCACCGCGCGGGCGGGCTATGATCCCTTGCGGGGGGCCGAGTTCTTTACCCGTATTCCCGATCCGGGTGACAAATTCCTGGGCACGCATCCGCCGAACGCTGCGCGCATCGAGGTTGTGCGGCGGACCGTCGCGGGACTTTGACCGTCGGGCCGGGCATGATCCGAAAGCTGGGGATCATCCTGACGGACCGGGGGTCGAAATACGCGGTCTCCGGCGCGGCGGTGCGGGACCGGGCCGGGGTCGATGCCGTTCTGAAAGAGCTGAAGCGGGACAAGGCCTATGCCAGGGCCACGCATAACACCTGGGGTGTGCTGTTGTCGGAGGCAGGCCCGCTCAAGGGTGACGATGGCGAGGCAGGGGCCGGCCTGGTGATCCTGCGGATGCTGGAACGGGCCGGGCTGGAGGACCATCTGATCATCGTGACCCGCTGGTATGGCGGCAAGCATCTGGGCGGCGACCGCTTTCGCCACGTCCAGACCTGTGTGTCAGCCTATCTGGAGGGCGATGGCCACGGCGGCA
Organism: Sulfitobacter sp. PR48; assembly: GCF_028807335.1. Taxonomy (NCBI): domain Bacteria; kingdom Pseudomonadati; phylum Pseudomonadota; class Alphaproteobacteria; order Rhodobacterales; family Roseobacteraceae; genus Sulfitobacter; species Sulfitobacter sp. PR48. Next base: position 60,956 of record NZ_JARAMM010000018.1, read on the forward strand.
AAGAAACAGGTTGAGGCGCTGAGCACGAAACTGTGCCAGATCGCGTTCTGAAAGCGGAATGCCGGTTTGGCAAAGACCCAGGCCCCCACCGAATAGATGATGCCGCCCACGCTGACGAGGAACAGCGCCGCCGGGGGCAGCACCTGCCACATGGGCCAGAACAGCAGCACCGCCAGCCAGCCCATCAGGAGGTAGAGCGCCAGTGATCCGCGCCCGTCGGTGCCCCAGAACCACAGTTTTGCCACCGCGCCCACAAGCGCCAGCGCCCAGACGATGCCCAGCACCGCATAGGCAAAGCCGCTGCCGATCAGCGCGACGAAGGGCGTATAGGTGCCGGCGATCTTGAAATAGATCGCCGCATGGTCGATCCGGTTCAGCAGCGGGCGGGTCCGGTCGATGGGCGACAGGTGGTAGATGGCCGATGCAGCAAAGGCAAAGATCATGCAGCCCGCGTAAAGGGCGGCTGCGGTGGTCAGCCGCTGCGAACCCGCAGCCTCAACCAGCAGCAGGACAGAGGCGGGAATGGCCAGCACGAGGCCCGCGACATGCACCGCGCCGTCCGCCCAAGTTTCAGATCTGGAATATGGATAAGCCATGAGCGAAGGCTAGCATGCCCTCGTAAACTTTCCATGATGACCTGTCGTCAGCTTCGCTGACGCGGGGGGCGTCAGCGCATACGCCGGTATCGGGCCTTGCCCTAGCGCGGCTTGTTGCTGTCGATCCAGCGCGACATCAGCGTCTTGTCCCGGAAACACTCCGGCGGGACGCTGCCGCGTTTCAGCCGTGCGATGCGTTCGGCAAAGGCGACCTGCTTGGAAGACGGGTAATTGGCGAACCTGCCCGCAGGTGGCGCAGCCTTATGCGCCTCGATCCAGCTTGAGAGTGCCGTGCGGTCGCGTTCGATCCCCTTGGGCAGGGCGACGCCGGATTTTGAGGACAGGATGCGCGCATAGCTCATCTGCTTTTCAGTGGCGGGCAGCGGCTGATCCAGCGGCAGGTCGGGCTGCGCCCTTTGGCTGTCGAAGAGGTCGGCGGTGGCTGTGTGTAGGGACATTTCATGTACCTCGCGGGATGTATTGTTCAATATGTAGAACATAGGGGGAACATTTGCAAGTGTTCCTTTCTGCGATCCCCCATCTTGAGGCTAGATGTAGGTGCAAGGTCAGAGTTTTCAACTAGATGTGCGCCATTTCCCGCCGATGCGCAGGTGGCTGTTCCGTTCCGCCGCAGCCCGCCGGAGGGGCGAATTTCTATCTGTGGTAGAAAGAATCCTTGACCGGTGGCGGACACCTGATATGCAGGTGATGCACGTATTAAGTGCATTTTTTAAACAAACTACATTTTTTAAAGGAAATTGACATGACAACGTATCATGAGTTTGACCACGACCAGATCAATGCGGCCATTGAATCGGCCCGCGCACATTTCAGTGAAAACAACCTGGCCGAAATGTCCGCGACATCGGACATCACCGGCAACACCCACATGCAGTTGTCGGGTGGCTGTATCAAGGTGACGGTCGAGAACGGCAAGGTCTGCCTCAGCCTGCCGCTTGGCATCGGCAAGATCTGCCTGCCGATTCCCAGTGTGATCCCGAACGGCACGGCGGCCCAGGCCTGCCTGCACATCTGCACGACCTTCGGCATTCCCACCGGGGTCGAAGTCAACGTTTCCGTTGCCGGCGTGACGGTGGTCAAGCAATCCTTCGGGAAGTGCTGAGACCGCCGCACCGGCCTAGACAGCGGTGACAGAAGTCAGCTGCCGGCCCCGGGTGATCGGGGCCGGCATTTGTTTGTGACAGGCATCTTCTGTGTGACGGGTATCAGGCGGGAACAACCCGGCCCCAAAGATCGTATTCGCCCGCTTCCTCGACCTCGACCGTGACGATATCGCCCACGGACAGCTCGGAAAAATCCTCGTCGATGAAGAGGTTGCCGTCGATCTCGGGCGCATCGGCCCTGGTGCGGCAGGTGGCGGCGTCCTCGTCGATCTCGTCCACGATGACCTCCAGCCTGCGGCCCACCTTGGCGGCCAGCTTCGCCTCGGAAATCGCCTGCGCCTTTTCCATGAAACGGTCCCAGCGGTTCTGTTTGACCTCAGGTGCCACATGGTCCGGCAGGTCGTTGGACCGCGCGCCCGCGACATTCTCGTATTGAAAACAGCCGACGCGGTCGAGCTGCGCCTCGTCCAGCCAGTCCAGCAGGGTCTGGAACTCCGCTTCCGTCTCGCCGGGGTAGCCGACGATGAAGGTGGAGCGCAGGGTGATGTCCGGGCATTGCGCGCGCCAGGCGGCGATTTCGTCCAGGGTTTTCGCCGCAGCGGCGGGGCGGGCCATGCGTTTGAGCACATCCGGGTGCGCGTGCTGGAACGGGATGTCGAGATAGGGCAGCACCAGACCGCCCGATTCCGATACCACATCCATCAGCGGGATCAGGTTGCGCACATGCGGATAGGGATAGACGTAGTGCAGCCGCACCCAGGCCCCAAGCGACCCCAGATCACGGGCCAGATCGGTGATATGGGCGCGATGCCCCCGGTCTTCGGCATGTTTGATGTCAACGCCATAGGCGGAGGTATCCTGGCTGATCACCAGCAGTTCCTTCACGCCGTTTGCGACCAGTTTCTCGGCCTCGCGCAGCACCGCATGGGCCGGGCGCGATTGCAACCGCCCGCGCATGTCGGGGATGATGCAGAACTTGCACTTGTGATTACAGCCCTCTGAAATCTTGAGATAGCTGTAGTGGCGTGGGGTCAGGGAGACCTGTTGCGCCGGCAGCAGGTCGACAAAGGGATCGGGCGCGGGCGGCACGGCGGCATGGACCGCATCCAGCACCTGTTCATATTGGTGCGGGCCTGTCACCGCCAGGATGCGGGGGTGGTGTTCGCGGATGTAATCCGGCTCTGCCCCCAGGCAGCCGGTGACGATCACGCGCCCGTTCTCTGCCAGCGCCTCGCCGATGGCCTCAAGGCTTTCCGCCTTGGCCGAATCGAGAAAGCCGCAGGTGTTCACGATCACCGCATCGGCCCCGGCATAATCGGGCGAAACGCCATAGCCTTCGGCGCGCAGGCGGGTCAGGATGCGTTCGGAATCCACCAGCGCCTTGGGACAGCCGAGGCTGACCATGCCGATGGACGGCTGGCCGGGGCGGCTGGGGTCGCTGATCCGGGCGCGCGGGGCCAGATCGGGGCGAAGATCAGGTGGGTTTGTGCTCATGATCTGCGCTATAGAGGATGCAAAGGGGCTGGGAAAGCCTCATGGTTTGAGGAGTGCGGTTATGAAATGGATTGTTCGGATCATCGGCGCATTGGTGCTGATCCTGGTTCTGGTGGTGGTGGGGCTGCTGATGCTGCCCGCCGACCGGATCGCGGGGATTGCGGCGGATCAGCTGCGCAAGGTGACGGGGCGCGATGTGACCATCAGCGGCGGGGTGTCGATGACCTTCTGGCCGGTGCTGGGGGTCAGGGCCGGCGAACTTGAGGTCGGCAATGCCGACTGGGCCAAGGAAGGCGCGATGCTGAGCACCACGAACGCGGCCATCGGCGTGGATGCCATGGCGCTGCTGCGGGGCGAGATCAGGATCACCAACATCGAGGCGGAAAGCCCCACCATCCGGCTGGAAAGCCGCAAGGACGGGCGGGCCAGCTGGCAGTTTACCGATGCCAGCGGGGATGCGCAGATCGAAACCGCAACCTCGCCGGAGCGCGCGGCGCGGCCCGTGACCATCGAAAAGCTGAACATCACCGATGCGACGCTGATCTATGATGCCGAAGGGGCGGACCTGGTGTCTTACTCCGGGGTGGACCTTTCGCTGGATTGGCCCGAGGCCAGCGGCCCGGCGGACCTGCGCGCGGTGCTGCGCCCGGCGGCGGCGCCAGTGACGGTGACGGCACGGATCGGCGCGTTCTCGCAATTCCTGGCCGGAGAGGTGCAGCCGGTGAAGGCGACACTGACGGCACAGGCGGGCAAGGCCAGCCTTGACGGGCGTGCGGCGTTGAACGGGGCGGTGGCGGGCAAGGTCACGCTTGAGACAGGCGATACCCAAGCCTTCCTGGCCGCCCTGGGCCAGCCGGGTGTGGCGCTGCCGCAGGGGTTGGGCCAGCGCCTGAATGTCACGACAGCGCTGACGCTGACGCCGGAACGGCAGTTGTCCCTGCGTGAGCTGGTCGCGGATCTGGGTGGCAACACCCTGCGCGGTGCGGCGGATGTGGGGCTGAACGGCACACCGCAGGTGAATGCGCAGCTGACGGCCGGGGCGCTGGACCTCTCGGGGCTGACCGGCGGTACGGAGGGTGCCGGGTCCGGTGGTTCTGGTGACAGCGGCGCGGGCTGGTCGAAGGCGCCGATTGATGCCTCCGGCCTTGCCGCCTTCAACGGGGCGATTGCGCTGAGCGCAGAGAGCATCGACCTGGGCGTGCTGAAGCTCGGAGCCTCGCGGACCCTGCTGACCAATGACCGTTCGCGCATGGTCTTCGAGATGCGCGAAGTGGCGGCCTATGGCGGGCGTCTGACCGGGCAATTCGTGGCCAACAACCGCTCCGGCCTGTCGGTGGGCGGCGCGGTGCAGGCGCTGGGCGTTCAGATGAACCCGCTGCTGAGCGATCTTGCGGGGCTGACCCGGTTCAGCGGGCAGGGCGATGCCGAGGTGTCTTTCCTGGGTGTCGGGCAGAACGTGGATGCGATCATGCGGTCGCTGTCGGGCAAGGGCGCGGTCAAGGTCGGGCGCGGCACCATCGAGGGGATCGACCTGGATGCGCTGCTGGGGTCTTTCGACGTGAAGGGCGGCACCACGGTGTTCGATTCGCTGGGGGCGAAATTCACCATGGACGGGGGCGTGCTGCGCAATGACGACCTGTTGCTGCTCTTGCCGAATTTCAACGCGACCGGGGCGGGGCAGGTGAACCTTGGTGCACAGACGCTGGATTATACCGTGACCCCCAAGGCGCTGCGGGTGAACGGCGACCGGGGGCTGGCGGTGCCGGTGCGCATCAGTGGCCCTTGGGCGGACCCGTCGATCCGGCCCGACCTGAAAGCGGCGGTCGATCTGAACTTTGCCGAGGAGAAGGCGAAGATCGAGGATCAGGTGAAGCAGAAGCTGGCGGAGGAACTGGACCTGAGCCCGCAGGGGGGCCAGTCCATCGAGGATGCGGTGAAGGACAAGGTCGAGGACAAGCTGAAGAAGCGGCTGCTTAAGATCCTGGAATAGCGGTTTCAGGGCCCGGGGCCGGTTAACCCTTTGGCAAGCATGTCTTGGCAGGTTCTGGGCATGTCCTTCATGCCGCCGCATATGACGCCTGATCGCTGGCTGGGCCAGCTGTTCGCCTCCAGGGCGGCGCAGCGGGGCGGGGTCGTGCGTCGGTCGGCGCGGGATGTGGAGCGGATCGTCGGCTGTTCACGCTTTGAGGATGAAATACGCAGGCGCGGCTTTCGTGCGGTGCGCAACGGGAAAGACTATGTCGTCTTCTGCAATCGTGAGCCTCTGCATCTGATCGAGTGAGGCATTTCCCTGCAGGGAAATGGCCAAGACTTTTGCAAAAGTCTTGGGGTTCCGCCCGCCGCGCCGCTGCGCTACATCTGCTGCGCGCAGACGCAGGAGCATCCCATGGCAAACGACCTATTCAACAGCTTCATGAACGGCCCCGACGAAAAGGGCCGTTTCGGCGATTTCGGGGGGCGTTTCGTTTCTGAAACCCTGATGCCGCTGATCCTGGAGCTGGAAGAGCAATATGAGATCGCCAAGACCGATGAGAGCTTCTGGGCCGAGATGGATTTCCTGTGGAAACATTACGTGGGCCGCCCGAGCCCGCTCTATTTCGCCGAGCGGCTGACCGAGGAGCTGGGCGGCGCCAAGGTCTATATGAAGCGCGACGAGCTGAACCATACCGGCGCGCACAAGATCAACAATGTGCTGGGCCAGATCATCCTGGCCCGCCGCATGGGCAAGAAGCGCATCATCGCGGAAACCGGCGCGGGCCAGCACGGGGTGGCCACCGCCACCGTCTGCGCCAAGTTCGGGCTGCAATGTGTGGTCTACATGGGCGCCCATGACGTGGAGCGGCAGGCCCCCAACGTCTTCCGCATGAAGCTGCTGGGCGCCGAAGTGGTGCCGGTGACCTCCGGCCGTGGCACGCTGAAGGATGCGATGAACGACGCGCTGCGCGACTGGGTGACCAATGTGCGCGACACCTTCTACTGCATCGGCACCGTGGCCGGGCCGCACCCCTATCCGGCGATGGTGCGCGATTTCCAGGCCATCATCGGCAAGGAGGTGCGCGGCCAGATGGAAGAGGCCGAGGGCCGTCTGCCGGATACGCTGGTTGCCGCGATTGGCGGCGGGTCCAATGCGATGGGGCTGTTCTATCCCTTCCTTGACGACAAGGGGGTGAACATCATCGGGGTCGAGGCCGGCGGCAAGGGCGTGAACGAGAAGATGGAACATTGCGCCTCGCTGACCGGCGGCCGTCCCGGCGTGCTGCATGGCAACCGGACCTATCTGCTGCAGGATGAGGACGGTCAGATCCTGGAAGGATTCTCGATCTCTGCCGGGCTGGATTATCCCGGCATCGGGCCGGAACATGCCTGGTTGCACGAAATCGGACGGGCCAAATATGTCGCGATCACCGACCGCGAGGCGCTGGCGGCCTTCCAGAAGTGCTGTGAGCTGGAGGGGATCATCCCGGCGCTGGAGCCGAGCCATGCGCTGGCCCATGTGATGAAGATCGCGCCGGAGCTGCCGAAGGATCACATCATCTGCATGAACATGTGCGGGCGGGGCGACAAGGACATCTTTACCGTGGCCAAGGCGCTTGGCTTCGAGATGGGGGAATTCGCGTAGACGCGAATGCGAGAGCTCTGCTCTCGCGCTCTCGGGATATTTTGGGCCAAAAAGAGACTATCTGGTCAGTTCGAGGATGTCGAAGTCACTTTCCACCGCGGGGGCGGGGAACATCAGCCTTGCGCGGGTGGGGCTGACGCGTTCGAAGACCGCGACATTGGTCTGCACGCGCCCGTCTGAGGTGAAGTCGGCGGGCAGGTCGGCGTAATCGGCGGGGTCTTCGTCAGCGATATAGCCGACGCCTGCATAGATCGCCCGCCCCTCGCGGAAGGTGATCGTGCCGCGGGTGCGTTGCGAGCCTGTCAGTTTCTCGAAACCGAAGCTGCCGTCCGGGCGGAGGGTGAAGCGGCATTTGAAATCGGTATAGACCAGCAGTGGCGACAGCCCGCCCAGTTTCATGGTCCGGCAGGACCAGTCACCTGCCAGGGTTTCATCGAAGGCCACTTGCGCCGTGCCCGACAATGCCTTGGCCAGGGCCGCCACATCCTCCGGCGCGCCGCCGGAGAAGGCCTGCAACAGGGCGCTTCCGGCCGAGGCATCGAAGCGGTCGAGCCGCGCGGCATCGCCGGGCCGCAGATCGCCTTGTGCCAAGGCCGCGCCACTGCAGATCAGCAGCGCCAGAAGAGCGGCGAGACGCCTCATGATTGTCTGACCCTGAACATGTCGAGGTGGCGCCGGATCGGCGGGAAGAAGAACAGCACCAGCCCGACGTTGAAATAGAGCCAGATCATCCCCGGCAGCCAGAGCAGGGCAATCACCAGCCCGACGGCACCCGATATCCTTGTGGCGGTGGCGGCGGGCAGGAAGCGGAGCAGGACAAGCTGGAACAGCTTGCCGCCGTCGAGCGGATGTACCGGCAGCAGGTTGAACAGGGCCAGGAACAGGTTCATCACCGCCAGCCAGTAGATCGCCCAGGCGGCCACCCCATAGGCGAAATAGGGCGCGATGAGCGAGGCCACCGCCCAGATCACCAGGTTGACGATGGGCCCCATCGCCACGATCAGTTCCTGCTCGCGGAAACTGGCAGAGCGGGATTGTTCGCAGAACCCGCCGCCGCCGTGGATCATGATGCGCCGCACCGGCACGCCCTGCACCCGGCAGCCCCAGGCGTGGCCCAGTTCGTGCAGCAGGATCGAGCCGATCAGCATCCCGACAAAGATCAGGTCATAAAGGATCGCACCGCCGCTGAAGGAGACGAAGATCAGCGGCAGGATGATGATGGTGCCGCCGATCTGTACCGGGATGCCCCAGGGGCCGTTGAATTGCCAGATGGGCTTGTCATTGCCGAACATCGGCGGGCTCCTCAGTCAGTCTCGGTGGCATGGGCGCGCAACACCTCCAGCGGCACGATATCCAGCGCGCGGCGGTGGGTTGCGGCAAGGTGGACCTGCGGCGCGCAGCCTTCGTCGGCGGCCTGCATGAAGCGGCCCGCGCAGAGGCACCAGGGGTCACCGGGTTTGAGCCCGGCAAAGCCGTATTCGGGGCGGGGCGTGCTCAGGTCATTGCCGACGTATTTGGAATAGGCGAGAAATTCGGCGGTCATCACGGCACAGACTGTGTGGCTGCCCTGATCGGCGGCACAGGTGTTGCACTGGCCGTCGCGGAAAAAGCCGGTCACCGGGTCGGTGCCGCAAATGGCCAGGGGGCCGCCCGTCACGTTGATGCTGTCTTCTGGTTCCATCTGGCTTCACATCTCCTGGGCGATGGCGCGGAACATGTCCACATTCTGCTGGTTTGCCCCCGGTTCGCGGAACTGGCGGTCTGCGGCGGTGGTGACGATGACAACCTGCCGCGCGGTGTCGATGTAGATATATTGCCCGTAGACGCCGCGGGCCATGTATTCGCCGGGGGCTGATCCGTCAGGTATCCACCATTGATAGCCATAGCCCGCCCCGCCCGGCGCGCTGGCCCTGGTCGAGGCGTCGACCCAGTCGGCGGGCACCACCTGCCGGCCCTGCCATGTGCCGCGCTCGGCGAACATCTGGCCAAAGCGGGCATAATCCCTTGTGGTGATGTTCAGCCCGCCCAGCACAAAGGCGGTGCCGACACCGTCACTCACGTAATAGGGGGCGTATTCCAGCCCCAGCGGCTGGATGATCTTTTCGCTGAGCAGGTCGGCCACCGTGCGGTTGGTCGCGCCGCGCACCACCATCCCCACCACATGGGTGTCGATGGAGACATATTGCCAGGTCTCTCCGGGCGGGGCGAATGTTTCTGTCAGACCGGCGGCGAAGTCATCCATCCTGCCGCCCAGGGCCAGCACCCGGCCCATGCGGTTGATGTCCGAATTGAAGTCCAGGTAATCCTCGTCAAAGGTCACGCCGCTGGCCATGTTCAGCACCTGCCGCAGCGTGGCCCCGTCATAGGCCCCGCCGGCCAGCCGCGGGGCGTATTTGGTGACCGGATCGTCGATGGAGTCAATCGCGCCCTCTGCCAGCAAGACCCCGACCAGCGCGGAAAGATAGCTTTTGGCCACCGACCAGCTGATCCGGCGGTCTTCTGCGCCGGTTCCCTTGTAATAGCTTTCATGGACGATCTGGCCGTCCTTGAGCACCAGCAGCGAGGTCAGGCTGCGTTCCTCTGTCCAGGCATCGGCGCCTTCGGGCAGCGCCTTGTCAGGGCCATAGGGCAGCGGGCTGGTCGGGCCATTCCCCCGTGGCACTTCCACGGTCAGGAAGGCCTGATCCATATGGCTGAAGTTGTTGACGATCTTTTCCTCGGAAAACAGGGAGTTGACGGCCATCAGCCGGGTAATCTCCTCGCGTTTCCAGAGCCCGACCGCGAGGATCACAACGCCCAGCAGCAAAAGGCCGCGGAAGGTCCATTTCAGAAATCTGCGCATGGGGTGGTTCCCTTTGTTTGCGGGTATCCAATCACAGGGCCGCGTGCGGCACCAGCGTCAGGCGCAATTTCAACCATGGGTCCATTTGATCCAGCGGCCATGGAAATCGGCGCGCCCCAGGTCCAGGGTGATGTCACCGGGCCAGAGCCGCAGGGACAGGGCCGCGCCGATCTTGCCGGTGGTGTCGCCGTCGCTTTCCATCGACAGCCAGGCCAGCGGGCGGTTGGCCGTGGCTTTGGCACCTGCGGCCTCGATCATCGCGCGGCCCCGGTCGCGGACGGGTTTCGGGAAATACTGCCAGGCGACGGTATGCTGGATCAGGTGCAGCCGGCCCTGCGGGGCGCTTGGCAGGCGTCGGGCCAGCCAGTCGATCGCGTCGCCCCTGGCCACCGGGGTCGTTGCCACGGAAGCCGCTGCACGCGTCAGCACCAGACGTTCGGGCTGGTCGGCCCAGAGATAGGCCGTCAGGCGCAAAAGGTCTTCGCTGCGGCCGGGATCCAGCGGGTTCAGATCAACGCCGGCGCGGGATGCGACTAGGGGCCTGGCTGCGGGGGGCAGCGGCCCCGTCCATTCCGGCGTGAGGGTCAGCACCGGGGTCTGCGCGCCAAAGCGTGTGCCGTCGATTTCAAGGGCGAAGTGATCCCACATCAGGTTCAGACCGCCGCTGGCCCCCAGCTCGCTGAGGTGGATGGGCAGGTCGAAATGCTGCAGCGCCGCATGTGCGCCTGCAATCAGGGCGGCGGAACGGCGGACCTCGTTGGTTTGCGGTGCGCTTTTGGTCCAGTCGAGCAGGAAGGTCTCATGTCTGGACAGGGCCGCCAGCACGGCGTCGCGCAGTGCCGCATCACTGGTGGCATGAGGCGGATAGAGTGCTGCCAGATCGGGGGCGGCGCGGTTCAGCACCAGCGCGTGCAACCCGCCCGCGATGCGCAGGGGCAGCGAATGGCCTGCCGGACCGATGTCGCCCTCAAACGCCGCGAACTTGCGGCCCAATGCTCTGTCCGCAGGCCAGTCTGCCGCCAGGATGGTCAGCAGTTTCCCCATGAAGGGGGAGCCCATGCGGCTGCAGGTATCGGCTTGATATTCAAAGGCTTCCTGCAGGTTCATCGAAAGCGTTCCATCAGTTTTTGCAGCGGCGATTTCTGCGCTGTCTGCGGTTCATCTGCCGGGGCGGATTCAGGTGCAGGCTCAGGCGCAGGTTTGGTGCCCTGCGGCCCCTTGCTGCCGGTGCCGGAGCGCGCGGGGCTGACCCGCATCGCCACCGTGTTCAGAAACTTTGCCGTGTCCCAGGCCGCCAGCTCCGCAGCGCCATCGCTGATGCCGCGCAGGACATCGTCGAGCCAATCCTCATCTGCCTTGGGAAAATCGCGCAGGACATAGCCCGGCACGGCGTCCTTGTGGCCCGGATGGCCCACCCCCAGCCGGACGCGGTGGTACGCCGGCCCGATGTGCTGATGCAGCGAGCGCAGCCCGTTGTGGCCCGCGTGACCGCCCCCTGACTTGCATTTGACCTTGCCGGGGGCGAGGTCGATTTCATCATGCAGAACAATGATATCCTGCGGTTCGATCTTGTAGAACTTGGCCGCTGCCTGCACCGACTGGCCGGAGTTGTTCATGAAGGTCTCGGGCTTGAGCAGCACGGCGCGCAGGCTGCCGAACCGGCCTTCGCTGATGGCGCCCTGGTGCTTGCCCTTCCAGGCGGGAAACCCGTGGTCGGTGGCGATCCGGTCCAGCGCCATGAAGCCGATGTTGTGACGGTTCCGGGCGTATTTGGCACCGGGGTTGCCGAGGCCGACGATAAGTTTCATGCGTGTCTCCTGCGTGGTTCCGGTGCAGCTTATCAAAGGCGGGTTGGAAGTGGAACGCGCAACGGCAACCGGCAGGCCTGCGCCCGGCGCGGCGCCGGCGGGGCGGCAGATGTGTGGGGATGATCGCTGGCAAAAGGGTGAAGAACCCGGCCTGGATCAGCTGGTGATGATGACCTGATCCGCAGTCATGCCGGTGGTTCCTTCAAGCCGGATCACGGCGATGCCGGGCACCGACCCGGCGCTGCGTGGCGTGAAGGTGATCCGCACGTCGGTATGGCTGCCATCGGGCGCTTCGATCAGTTCGACCGCATCCACCGCGTTGCCGGTCTGGAAGGTGCCGACCTGAAGCACATCTTCTGCCGGGTCGAAATCGGTCATGCGCAGGTAGAAATCATCGGCCTCTCCGCCACCGGCATTCCAGACGCGGGCGTCGATGGTATCGGCCCCGGCGCCACCGGTGATGACTGCCGCGCCGTCGCTGTCGCGGAACTGGTTCCACAGGCTAAAGTGGTCGTCGCCGTCACCGCCAAAGGCCGTGCCGCCCGATGCCACCTGCAATGTGTCGTTGCCGGCATCGCCATGGCCGGTTGTGCCATTGTTCACGTTCAGAAAATCGTCGCCCGCGCCGCCAAAGGCCTCTGACCCGTTGCCGCTGACGTAAAGGCGGTCATCGCCGGCTTCGCCCCGCAGCAGGTTTGGTCCGTCGCCGTAGCCATTCAACTGGTCGTTGCCGTCGCCGCCGTTGGCCGTGCCGCCGACAATCGTGAGAGAATCGTCACCCGCGCCGCCCTCGACCGTGGCAGAAATGGCCTGAACCATATCGTTGCCTTCCCCGCCATGAATAATGGCATCGTCGCCCCGTGCTTCGATGGTGTCATCGCCCAGCCCGCCGATCAGGGTCACATCGTCATTGTCTGTTTCAAGAATGTCGTCGCCATCCGCGCCATCGACGGTGATGCCATCGGCATCGGCAGAGAGCCAGTCGGTTTCTTCCGTCCCGGTTGTATCTTCAAACACCGGCAGTTCCGGCACGCCTTCGCGGGTGACCACGTAATCCTGCGGCAGGAAAGTGACCAGTTCGTCGCCGTCGGTATTGGCCTCAAGGTAGTATCCGGCAACCGGCGCATTGGTGGTGATCTCTCCGATGCGGTCGGAGGGGTCTTCGCTGACATGAGGGACCCCGAGCAGATCGACCACACCCAGCAGTTCGAGGCCGTTTTCTTCTTCGAAATCCGCCAGTTCGTACCCGCTCGGCGGTCCGCCGTAACTGTCCCCCCCGGGGATGTCGAATTGGGTTTCCCAGCTTGCCGATGACCAGTCCACCCCCTCCGGCACGAGGTAGAACCGCGCCTCGTCGACCTGCAGATAATTGTCGGGGTTCCCGGAATCTTCGGTGTCGGTGTAGTAGATGACGGCCAGCGAGCCGGTCTCATCCTCGCCCAGTTCGATCTGCACGCCCTGTTCGGTGGCGTCGAAGGTTGCGCCGGTGTCGGGTGGCGTTTCCGGTTCTTCGGGGTCGACGGGCGTGTCCGGATCATCGGGATCGACCGGGGTTTCCGGTTCTTCGGGGGTGTCGATGGGCGAGTCGTCGTCGTCCGAACTCAACGTGGCGGTGAGCAGCAAACCGGACAGCAAGGCCAGCAAGGCGATTGAACCCATGGTGTGCTCCCTATCGAAACGCGCGAATCATCAAGGATTATAGTAACATAGACTTCGTTAAAATGGACAGACGCCCCTTTGCCGGCTGTCTGGCAGGACCTCGGGCGCCGGAAGCCGGGTGGCGTTTCGTGACCAGGATTTTTCTTATTCTGCGCCCATTGCCGCCAGATTTGCGCGGCAGGATGCGCCTGCGCGGAAACCTCCGACAGGCGGGACCGCGGAAGCAACAGGGCAGTTGATCTGATGAAGCATGATATCGTCACGGCAGGCACGGCGCAGGGGGCTGACCTGCGGGTCGAAGTTGTCGACACCCAGGCGGGGTTCGCGGCCCTGAAAGAGGCCTGGCAGGCGCTGGAGCAGCGCGACCCGGAAGGCACGGTATTTCTGTCCTGGGACTGGCTGCGCGAGGCCTTTGCCGATCAGCTGTATCGCTGGAGCGTTCTGGTGGTCCACGACGGCGGCGGCGCTGTGGTCTGTCTTGTGCCGCTGAAATACCGGGTGCATTGGAGCGGCAGCCGGCAGGAGTTCCAGACCCAGTTGCAGGCGGGGGGCCGTCTGCTGTGGAGCGAATATACCGGATTTCTCTGCGCGCCCGAATGTGCGCAGGCGGGGCTGGAGGCCGCGGCACGCCATCTGGCCGCGATGCCCTGGATCTCGCTGTCGATGCGCTATGTCGCCCAGCCGGAGCGCTGCCGCATCTTTACCGATGCGCTGGAGGCGGCGGGGATCGCTGTGCGCTATCTGCCCTATATGATCAACCGGGGCGAGACGGATAATCTGAAATGCCCGCAGGTGGCGCTGCCGGCTGATTTTGACACCTATCTTGGCACCCGGGTGAGCCGGAACAAGCGCCAGCAATACAACCGCTTCCACCGTAAACACCTTGAGACGGAGACCTACCGGATCACCCATGCCACCGAAGAGACGCTGGAGGCGGATCTGGATTGTCTGATGGGCTTCTGGGCCGACACATGGGGCGAAAAGAAGGGCCGCCAGACCGCCGGGATCGTGGCGCAATACCGCAGGATGCTGACAGCCGCCGCGCGCACCGGCAACCTGTTCCTGCCGCTGCTGTGGCAGGGGGACAGGCCGCTGGGCGGGCTGGGTCATGTGGTGGACCCGCGCCGGGGCATGGTGCATTTCATCCTGGTGGGCCGGGATCAATCGGCAGAGGAGCCTTTTGTCGGGGCGGCGCTGCATTATCATTCCATCGCCTGGGCGATTGAACAGGGGTTCGGCTGCTATGATTTCAGCCATGGCAACGAGGCCTACAAATACAGCTATGGGGCGGAGGACATCGAGGTGCTGTTCTTTGAGGCGCGTCGCCGGGCGCCGGGTGACGACAATGTGTTCGATTCACTCTGCCTGGGGGCCGCCTTGACGCGGTTGCAGGGGTTCATCGAAGAGGGCGATACCGGTCGTGCGGCCCGCGCCTGTGCCCAGTTGGCGCGGATCATGTCCTGAATCTCGGCGGGCCGGTAGGCCGAGATTCAACTGTCGGGTCGGCGATCTGCACGAAATGGGGCAACCTGCCGTCTCGTTGGTGCGGTGCCTTTGCCAGAAGCACCCCGGCCCGGCCTGCGCCTCAGGTCACATTTTTTCATCCGTATTGGGGAAACTCCGCATCCCCTCAAACGCAAACGGGGCCGCCCATGGGCGACCCCGTTGTCCGTTCCGCTGAGGAATGGATCAATCTTCGCTGGCTTCGGCGTCACCCATTTCGGATGTCGGCACTTCGTCTGCTGCCACATCCTCTGCCTCGTCGTCATCCTGCGATGCAAGACCGGAGGGCGCGGAGACCTGAGCGATCACGAAGTCGCGGTCGATCACGGGCTTGGCGCCTTCGGGCAGCTTGACGTTAGCGATTGTCGCGCTGTCGCCGATTTCCAGGCCCGACACATCCACGGTGATGCTTTCGGGAATGTCGGCAGCTGTCACGACCAGTTCCACCTCGGGGCGGACCAATGTCAGCACGCCGCCCTTCTTGAGACCGGGAGACACGTCTTCACCCGCAACCTGGACGTTGATGAACAGGTTGATCTTGGTGGTGCGCTTGAGACGCATGAAGTCGACATGTGTCGGCAGGTCCTTGACCACGTGGCGCTGCACGTCGCGGCAGATGACGCGCACGTCGTCGTGGCCTTCCACCTTCATGTTGAACAGGGTCGCCTTGAAGCGGCCCTTGCGCAGCATGGTCAGCAGTTTGTTGAACGGGATGTTGATCGGCAGCGGGTCTGCGTCGCCACCAAAAACAATCCCCGGTACCATGCCATCACGGCGTGCCTGACGAGCGGCGCCCTTGCCTGTCCCCGTCCGTACCTGGGCTTCAAGATCTGGAATCTCTCCGGCCATTTTAATCTCCAATATGTTACGGGACGCCTCCAAGGCTGTCGTCCCCAAGAAACGGGACCCCTGAAGGGGGACACCCGCATGAAGCCGCGCGTATAGACGCGAAAAGCGCGTATGAAAAGGGCAAATTCGCATCCGGGGCCTTGGCAAGGCGGCGGGTGCATGGCAGGGGCGGGCATGGGTTTGAAACAGGATCTTTATCTGTCGCGCAGGCCGCTGGCCGGGTTTGTCGCCATTGGCGTGGCATGGGCCACCTATTTTGCGCAGATGCCCGTGATCAAGGCGCATGTCGGGGCCAGTGACGGCGCCTATGGTATGGCGATTCTGCTGGCGTCGTCGGGTGCGGTCGTTGCCATGTGGCTGGCACCGCTGTTCCAGCGGGCGTTCAGCCGGGTCGCTGTAACGCTGGGCATCGCGATCCTTGCGCTGGGCATGCTGATGTCGGGCATATCGACGACACTGATGCTGCTGGTGGTCGGCATTGCGCTGGCCTCCATCGGGTCGGGGATCGTGGACGTGCTGATCAATGCCCGCGTCTCGGAGATCGAGGCGCGGCAGGGGCGCAGCCTGATGAACCTCAACCATGCGCTCTACAGCTTTGCCTATGCCGGGGCGGCGCTGGCCACCGGCGCGCTGCGCGAGGCGCGCATCGCCACGTGGGTAGTGTTTCTGCTGCTGTTCGCCGTGCTGCTGATCCTGGCCCATGCCGCCCGCGACCGGGTGGCCGAGGCGGAAGAGACCGCGCTGCCCGATTTGCCCGGTCAGATCCCCCATGGCGTTGTCCTGCTGGTGGGTCTGGTGGTGCTGACTGCTTTTCTGGCCGAGGCCGCGTCGGAAGGCTGGTCGGCCCTGCATCTGGAGCGGACATTGGGCGGCACCGCGGGGGAGGGGGCGCTGGGCCCCGCCGCGCTGGGGCTGACAATGGGGATCGGCAGGCTCTTTGGCCACGGCCTGTCGCGGTTCATCCGCGACACCCGGCTGATGCTGCTGGCAACGCTGCTTTCGGCCGCCGGGATCGGGCTGGCCGGGCTGGCGCCAAGCGTGCCGGTCGCGCTGTTGGGTTTTGCCATCGGGGGCCTGGGCATTTCCGTGGTGGCCCCGCTGGCACCGGGGCTGCTGGGCCGCCTGGTGCCACCCGACATGCGGCTGGCCGCGATCAGCCGCGCCTCGGTCCTGGGGTATGGCGCGTTTTTCTTTGGTCCGCCGCTGATGGGGCTGGTGGCCGAAGGCTTCGGCCTGCGCGCGGCCTTTGTGGTGGTGGCGGGGATCCTGTGCCTGACGGCCCTGGCCGTGCTGCCCGCGCTGGCGCGGCGCAGCATGACGCAAACAATTGCTAGCCCTGCGGCGTGATCAGATGCCCCTGCGCGGCGATGATGCGGTCGTAAAGCGCGAACTCGGGCGCGCGGGCGGCGCGCAGCAGGGCCAGTGTTTCCGCGCTTAGCCCGGTATCCGCACCGGGGGAGACGTTCTTTGGCTTCAGCGTCACGTCGGTTTTCAGCCTGTCGGCCATGAACTGCCGGAAACCGGACTGGTTTTCATAGGCAAAGACATGTTTTGCCATCACCCTGCCGTCACCATCGGTCAGGAAATTGAACTGGCTGCCGATCTGGGCGCGCGGCGGGGGGGCGTCGCTGATCACTTCGCGCACGTAGGTGTCAAAACTGATGCCCCGCGTGCTGAGATCCGTGCCCGTCAGCCGGTCAGCCCCGCGATAGCGGAACCAGCTTGCAATCTGGTCGGTGGGGTCACGCATGATCGCCACGGCGTCGGGGCGCACGCCAAAGGTGTCTTCCAGAAACGGCGCGATCTTGCGGGAAAAGCGCAGGGCGGTGACATGTTTGCGGTTCTTGCCGAAGATGATCTCGGCGCGGGGCCGCAGCGCCATTTCCACAGCGGTGGTTCCGGTCTTGGGCGTGGCCAGAAAGGCAAGGCGGTGGCGCAGGAAGATCAGCATGGATCATGCTTAGCATCGCCGCATCCTGTTGCAAGGCGCTTTGCAGCGTCCCGCCATTGGCCTGAGACAGATCGCATCGGCAACGTCCCGGGAACGCGCAGCGCGGCAGGGAATTGGCGATTCAGTTTCAAGGCGGGGCGCGCGTTACATTCACGGTCTATTTGCGCAGAGGACAATGGGCCCTGACCCAGCCGTGTTCGGGTGGTGCTGACCTGCCCTCAATCCTGCCAGTTGCCGCCGAAATCCCGGGGGATCAGCAGGTTGTGACGGCCAAGGTCGGTTACTTTCGTTTCACCGCAGAGCGCCATGGTGATGTCCAGCTCGCGGTGGATGACCTCCAGCGCTGTTGTCACACCTTTCTGGCCCATCGCGCCCAGCCCATAGATGAACGCCCGCCCGATGAAGGTGCCCTTGGCCCCCATTGCCAGCGCCTTGAGCACGTCCTGACCCGACCGGATGCCGGAATCGAGGTGGACTTCGACCTGATCGCCCACCGCGTCCAGGATCGCGGGCAGCATGGCGATGGAACTGAGCGCCCCGTCAAGCTGGCGGCCGCCGTGGTTCGATACCACAATGGCATCCGCCCCGACCTTGAGCGCCATTTTCGCGTCTTCTGCATCCAGGATGCCCTTGAGGATCACCTTGCCGCCCCATTGCTCCTTGAGCCGCGCGATCTTGTTCCAGTCCAGCGTCTGGTCGAATTGTTCGGCGGTCCAGGTGCCAAGGCTGGAGGCATCCGATATGCCCTTCACATGGCCCACGATATTGCCGAATTCGCGCCGCTTGGCACGCAGCATCTCGATGCCCCAGGCCCATTTGGTGGCCAGGTTGGCAATTGTTCTTGGCGTCAGTTTGGGCGGGGCGGACAGGCCGTTCTTGAGGTCCTTGTGGCGCTGGCCGAGGATCTGCAGGTCAAGGGTGATCACCAGGGCGGAGCAATTTGCGTCTTTCGCCCGCTGGATCAGGCGGCTGACGTAATCCGTGTCGCGCATGGTATAAAGCTGGAACCAGAAGGGCGCGCCGGTTGCCTCGGCCACATCCTCGATCGAGTTGATCGACATGGTGGACAGGGTGAAAGGCACCCCGAAATCACGCGCCGCCGTCGCCGCCTTGATCTCGCCATCGGCGTGCTGCATGCCGGTCAGCCCGACCGGGGCCAGGGCCACGGGCATCGACACATCTTGTCCGATCATCTGGCTGGCGGTGCTGCGCCCGGACATGTCCACCGCGACGCGCTGGCGCAGGCGCAGCTTGTCGAAATCTGAGGTGTTCTCGCGGAAGGTCTGCTCGGTCCAGCTGCCCGATTCGCAGTAATCGTAGAACATCCGTGGCACCCGACGTTCGTAGATCCGCTTGAGATCCTGGATGTTGGTGATGACGGCCATGCGAAAACTCCAATATTGGTCTGCTTTCTTTACCAATCCGGCGATTTGAGATCAATCGAAAGCTTTGGGGCGATCGGTGCACTATCGCACCAAATGGAGGGACCGCATGAATCTGTCGCGCCGCAAGGCCATAACCCTGATCGGAGGCGGCCCCGTTCTGGAGAGTCTGATGGCCCTGGGCCTGCTGAGCCGCGAGGCACAGGCGGATCCCGCCAGCACAGGCTTCAGACAGGGGCTGGAGATCTATCGCAGGATGCGCTGCAGCCGGTGCTGGTACGTCTGCGCGAGGTCATGGGCGCCGCGCGGGACTGACGTCAGAACCGGTGATTTCCCGGCATATGCCGCGCCCGTGGATTCTGTCGTGCAGGGATATTTATCTGCCAAAAAGAAAGGAACAGGTTGTCCGCCATATCGGGCGGTCAGGCGCTGTGGGCACCGTCGGAGAGGGTTTTCACAAAGGCCAGGACATCTGCCGTGCTGTCGCCCCGGGCGATGCGTGAAACGATGGCGGAGCCGACCACGACCCCATCCGCAACCCCGGCGATGGCGCGGGATTTCTCCGGCGTGTTGACGCCGAAGCCCACGATGACCGGCAGGCCGCTGGCCTTCTGGATGCGGGTGACCTCGGGGCCGACGTCGGTTGCCTCAGCCTCTGCCGAGCCGGTGATGCCGGTGATCGAGACATAATAGACAAAGCCCGAGGTGTTCCGGGCAACGCGGGGCAGGCGCTTGTCATCTGTTGTCGGCGTGGCCAGGCGGATGAAGTTCAGACCTGCGGCCTGGGCCGGCAGGCACAGCTCTTCGTCCTCTTCGGGGGGCAGGTCGACGACGATCAGCCCGTCGATGCCTGCGGTCCTGGCGGCCTCCAGAAAGGCTGCGACGCCCATGGAATAGATCGGGTTGTAATACCCCATCAGCACGATTGGCGTGGTGTCATCCGCTTCGCGGAAGGCCGCTGCCATCTGCAGGGTCCGGCGCAGGGTCATGCCGCCATCCAGCGCGCGCTGACCGGCAAGCTGGATCGTCGGCCCGTCGGCCATCGGGTCGGTGAAGGGCAGGCCCAGTTCGATCACATCCACCCCCGCGGCAGGCAACCCGCGCATCACCTCAAGGGATTTATCGTAATTCGGATCGCCCGCCATGATGTAGGAGACAAAGGCCTTGCGGCCTTGAGATTTGAGCGCGGCGAATTTGGCGTCGATGCGGGTCATGGGCGGGCCTTTCGGAATGCTGGTACCGCTGCATGCCCAAACTTGCGGCAAAACGCAATCGGCAGCTTGGCAGACAGGGGGATTTCATCGGCGTGGCAGGGGCTCTGTCCGGCCTCAGGTCCCATATCTGGCCAGGGATCACTCCGGTGCCCTGAGGGGCGGCACCACTTCAACTGTCCGAAAACGCCCCTATATGGATGTCATGAATTACCTGCTTGCCATCCTTTTGCCGCCGCTTTCGATCTTTCTGACGGGGCACCCGATCCTGGGGATCGTGATCTTTCTGATCTGGATTCCCGCGCTGCTGTTCAGCGGCGGGCTGACCCATCCGATGTTCATCCTGCTGGCCTGGTTCCTGATCTTCTCCTCGCGCGAACGCGCCGCCCGTGCGCAGGACTTGCGCGCGCGTCGCTGACCCCCTAGGAGGGCTCAAACGCAAGAGCAAAGGGCCGCATCATGGGTTTCAAAATGGGTATCGTGGGTCTGCCGAATGTGGGCAAATCGACGCTGTTTAACGCGCTGACCCGCACGGCGGCGGCGCAGGCGGCGAACTTTCCCTTCTGCACGATCGAGCCCAATGTGGGCGAGGTTGCCGTGCCCGACGCGCGGCTGGACCAGCTGGCGGCGATTGCCAATTCCAAGTCGATCATCCCCACGCGCATGACATTTGTCGACATCGCGGGCCTGGTGAAAGGCGCGTCCAAGGGTGAAGGTCTGGGCAACCAGTTTCTCGCCAACATCCGCGAGACCGATGCCATCGCTCATGTGCTGCGCTGTTTCGAGGATGGTGACGTGACCCATGTCGAGGGGCGCGTGGACCCGGTGGCAGATGCGGAGACCATCGAGACCGAGCTGATGCTGGCCGATATCGAGAGCATCGAGAAGCGGTTGCAGAACATCGTGCGCAAGGTGCGCGGCGGTGACAAGGAGGCGGTGCAGCAGGAACGGCTGATGCGCGCCGCGCTGGAGGTTCTGGAAGCGGGCAAGCCCGCCCGCGTCGTCGAGGTGGACGAGGAAGACCGCAAGGCCTGGCGCATGTTGCAGCTGCTGACCACCAAGCCTGTGCTTTATGTCTGCAACGTGGGTGAGGCAGAGGCGGCCCAAGGCAATGCGCTCTCTGCGAAAGTGGCCGAAATGGCCGCGGCCCAGGGCAATGCCCATGTGATCATCTCGGCCCAGATCGAGGAAGAGATCAGCCAGCTTGACCGCGAGGAAGCCGAGATGTTCCTTGAGGAAATGGGTCTGGCCGAAGCGGGGCTCGACCGGCTGATCCGTGCCGGATACGAATTGCTGCACCTTGAGACTTATTTCACCGTCGGCCCGAAAGAGGCACGCGCCTGGACCATCAAGTCCGGCACCTCGGCCCCCAAGGCCGCCGGGGTGATCCACGGCGATTTCGAAAAGGGCTTCATCCGCGCGGAGACCATCGCCTTTGACGATTTCGTGGCACTGGGCGGTGAGGGCCCGGCGAAAGAAGCAGGCAAGATGCGCGCCGAAGGCAAGGCCTATGTGGTCAAGGACGGCGACGTGCTGCACTTCCTGTTCAATACCTGAGCTTTTGAACGCGCGGCCGGCCTCGAACCGGCTTGCGCCCTGCTGGCGCCCTGACCACCGGTCACGGCCTCGCCCGGCTCTGCGGGGCAGGGCTGGGGCTGTCCTGCGCATGCGGGACTGCGTTTTGCGGGGGATTTTCCCGCCACCATCAGGATTTCGCAGCCGTGGCAATTTCGCCTTGTAATCCCCATGGACGCTTGGCTATACGCGTCGGTGGAGACGTGGCCGAGTGGTCGAAGGCGCTCCCCTGCTAAGGGAGTAGGCCCGGAAGGGTCTCGTGGGTTCGAATCCCATCGTCTCCGCCACCATACCTTTTTGTTCGATTTGAATGGGCCGCTTCAAGCGGCCTTTTTCTATTGCTTGCATGGATTTAGCCCCTGCCGTCGTTTACCTTGAGTTCCTTTCGATAGCGTCTATATTCGTTCCTTGAGTGGTATGGAGTGTGGTATTTTGAATGGCCCTATCTGGTAAGCTGACCAAGAAACTGGTCGAGAATCTCGGCGCTGGGCGGCATGGTGACGGTAACGGTCTATACTTGGTGGTCGATCCCTCAGGCGCGCGGCGTTGGATCGTGCGTGTGGTTGTGAAAGGCCAGAAGAACAAAAAAGGCGCGCCCCTGCGCACGGACTTTGGTCTCGGCGGCGCGGATATCGTCACGATCAACCAAGCACGTGAGCGGGCGCTCGAATATCGCCGGATGGCTAAGCAAGGTCTGAACCCGCGTTTCAATGCCCGCCAAGAGGTGCCAACCTTTGAAGAGGTCGCCCAGCAGGTTCATATCGACCGGATGCCGACGTGGAAGAATGCGAAGCACGGGCAGCAGTGGATCAACACCTTGCGCGATTACGCTTTTCCAAAGCTCGGGCGGATGCCGATTGATAGCATTGATCAGCCTGAGGTCATGATGTGCCTCGCGCCGATCTGGACAGAAAAGCATGAAACTGCAAAGCGCTTGGCGCAACGTATAAAGGTTGTTCTGGACGTCGCTAGATCCAAGGGATTTCGGTCAGGGGAAAACCCAGTGACCTTGGTCAAAGAAGCCCAAGTCTTGCCCAAGGTGAAGGTGAAGGTAAAGCACCACAAAGCGATGGCCTGGCAGGATGTGCCCGCCTTCTATGCGGATCTTATGAGCCGTAACGCTATGGCGGCAAACGCGCTACGGTTTACTTGCCTCACAGGGTCGCGCACCACCGAGGTCTTGAAGATGCGGTGGGAAGAACTCGACTTTGATGCGGGCGTTTGGACATGCCCGGAGGAGCGCATGAAAGGCAACGAAGAACACCGCGTCCCTCTGACTGCTCAAATGCTTGAGATTGTTAAGCCTTTGAAAGCGCTCAAATCTGTTTTTGTTTTTGAGGGCCAAAAGCGCAATCATCCTTTGTCCAATATGGCGATGCTGATGTTGCTACGCCGGATGGGCGTCGAGGGCGTTACCGTGCATGGCTTTCGATCGACATTCCGGGATTGGGTCTCCGAGACCGGCAAGAGGCAGTGGGAAGTTGCAGAACGGAGCTTGTCGCACAAGGTTGGCTCAAAGGTTGAGAGGGCCTATGCGCGGTCTGATTTGCTTGAGAAGAGACGCGCATTGATGGACGAGTGGTCACGCTTTGTCACCAGCGTTTAGGGTTGGAATCAATGCGTACGATCACGATTAACGAGCCAGAGTTGAATTTTGTCGAATTGATCCCGTTAGCACTGAGTGAAGAAACGAATGAACTGAGGCTACGTGCCGTAAGAAACGTGAAGCATGAAGCCGTGGCCGCCCGGCTAGATTTGCTTGCAGCTGAAGGAGGTAGCAGTTGGGCCACCGATCCTGAAAACGCTAACTTCGTTCAGTGGACTATTAGGACATCCGCAGAACGACGCGAGGCTGCATATGAGTTTTCTCAAACTGCCCGGCGCTACGAGGAAAGAAACGAACGCCGTCTCAACATTGCGGAACATATTGGAAAGCTAATCTGGCTTTCGATCTTGGATAGGAAATTTGACGGTGTTCAAACTGAAATCGGGATCTTGCAGCAGGTTCGTGGTGACGCAAAGAGCCATGCCGTTAGCGGGGCGAGAGACATGGATACCCTAAGAAAAGTTTGGGCCACCTATAGAGGCGTGGTCCATTTGGGAATGGCGCTCGACGTCTGTGAAGAACACCCGATGCCACAAGCAAATCTGCTGCATGTCGCTGAGCAATATCGTCAGGAACTGAGCCAAAACTGTCCCAAAGGTACGTCCAAGCCCTATGTCTCTTCTGAGGAACAAATTTCTTTCGTATATTTATCAAGCCTTAAGGGTCCCCGATTTCGAGATCGGGGTCTGCCCTACGACGTAGTTTAGGGCGCATCCATTCGTTGCAATCCAACGCAACGCAAGGAACGTCGAAAGTGTCAGACCTTTTTGAAACCGATCGCAACTATGTCTTGGGCGATCCAGAACTCGACATCATCGGTGATCGCGCCAAGCTGGCGCAATGGCGTCACAAAATGAAGGGCCCCGCCTTTTACAAACTGGGTCGCAAAGTCATCTATCGCGGCTCCGATCTCAATGCCTGGGCACAAGCTAATCGTACCGATCCCAACGAGAACGGCGCGGTCTAATGTCTGCGCGTTTTCCTATCCAAGCATTCCAGAAAGACTTTACCGGTACCTGGACCAAAGCCCAGAGTTGTTGCCCCTTGGCTGTTTTTGGGTAGGCCTGATCATGCCAGCCAATTCCGATAAAAAACAACTCGGTCTGTTTGAGGGGCTCGCACCAAATCCAAAGCCGACAGCTGACACGTCGAGTAAACCGATAGCGCTCTGCACCCGTTGCACCGAGCAATACCTTTCAGACCACCAGGTAGCTGCCCGCTTTAATATTACAAAGGCGACAGTCTGGCGGTGGCACGACAAAAATCCCGATTTCCCCCGGCGGATTAAACTGAGCCCGGGTACCTCGCGCTGGAAACTAAGCGATCTGGTTCTGTTTGAGGCGAAGATGCAAGAGGCCTGCACCTCAAGCAATCTGGCCAAGGCCAACGGTCGTCCTTGATGAGCAAATCTTATAAAGGCATACGGCTTAAACAGCACCGAGTGTACTCTGTCGAGGAGTTGATGTCGGCATATTCCGTCACCGCAAATACCGTATCCAACTGGGTTGGCGAAGGGTTGCAGCCCTCCGATGGCAAAAGGCCTTATCTGTTCCGGGGCGCAGCAGTTGGTTATTTTCACAAGCGCAAACGATTGACGGTCAAAAACAAGTTGCGGCCAGGGCAATTTCAGTGCCGGGGGTGCCAGACCTCAGTGTTTCCACCAGTAGGAACGGTCGTCGATTACTTTGCCGATAATGGGCGGCACATGTACTCCGCCATCTGTCCGTACTGCTCAACCAAGCTTCAAAAGATATCAGGTGAGACTGATCGAGACTTGGTTGAGGATTGTCGCAATCCCAATACCCCCACGGAGTGCCTACACGAAGAAAAGGCCTCAGTTCGTGGGGGTATTGGGATTAAAGCGGAAAATGATGCCCCAAATTTTCATGTGGAGAACGACAGGATCATCCACAAATGGCAAACCTATGCTGGTGGTTATAGCGAAAAAACCGTCGATAAGCATCTTGCGGCGATCCGCTTCTTCGAGAGAAATTTGAAAGGCAAGTCTTTTGCCAAGCTCACCGCAGATGATTTTGCGGCTGTGCGCGATGAGCTGAAAAGGCTTTCGAAAGCGCAAGCCCCGTACAATTTGTCCGCATCAACGATCAAACATTACGTCTCCCATCTCAAAGCATTCTTCGATTGGTTGTTAAAGCAGGAGGGCTACAGACGCTGTGAACAGGCATGCAATTTTGACCCCGTAGCGGGGTGATCGGCATCCAAAAATGACCCCCTTACACTGATGTGGATAATGCCCCCC